>JANPCO010000154.1:0-34241 GCA_031430995.1 Sphingomonadales bacterium
CGTTGCTGGGCGTGGAACCGGAATGGTGACTGCAGCGCCTTCCACATCAATGTCACCGTTGCAGGATTTAGTAGCTATGACGCCGCGAATGGACGGTGCGCGCGTCACAGGGCTCACACTAACGCCCAAAGGCGATGGCAGTGCGTTCACAGCGGCTGGATTGCAGGCAGGCGATATCCTCGTGGCGGTGAACGGCACGCCCGTGATAGATGACAATGCCTTGGCGCGCCTTCCGGCCAGTGGCCAGGTTTCCCTTAATGTAGAACGCGGTGGACGGCGTGTTTCTGTCAGTGCAAAGCTCAACCCATGAAAATTGTAATACTGTGTGCCGCACTTGCGCTGACCCCAATCACCCTGTTCGCTCAGCCCGCGTCAGCTCAATATACTCTCAACCTGCGGGATGCCGATATCCGTGCCTTCATTCAGGATGCAGCTCGCGTTACCGGGCGGAATTTCATTATTGACAGCCGTGTCATCGGCAAAGTCTCCGTCGTGACAGACCGCACCTTATCAAAATCCGAATATTTCGAAGTGTTCCTGTCTACTCTGCGCGCCAACGGGTTCATCGCTGTGCCAACATCGGGTGGGGGTTTTCGTATTCAACCGGCCGAAACGGCATCCGCGCAACCCGGCAAAATTGGCAGTTCTGGCGCGTCACGCAATCAGTTTGTGACGGAAGTTTTCAGGCTGCGGTCGATTGAAGCAGCATCAGCCGTTGAAACACTACGGCCACTGGTCAGCCGCGAAGGGTCAGTTACGGCCAACCGGTCTGGCAATAGCCTGGTCGTCGCAGACTATGCCGATAATATCCGCCGCATCCGTGCCTTGTTAGGCCGGATCGATAGTGAAGGGGCGGCAACTGAAGTCATTGCGCTCAAAAATGCGGGTGCGCGCGAAATCGCCACATCACTTCAGCAATTGGCCACGGGCGGCCAACAAGGGGGCGAAGCCGGCCGCAACGCAATTTCAGTTGTTGCTATCGACAGCAGCAATTCACTCGCCCTGCGCGGTGACCGTGGCGCAGTCTCTCGCTTTGCGGCCATCGCACGTGATCTTGATAAGCGCGCAGCCAGTGGCACGGAAATCCGAGTGCTTTTCCTTCAACACGCCGATGCGGAACGCATGGTTCCCGTCCTTCAGCAACTGGTCGGGCAACAAGTGGCAAGCGTTGCGCCTTTGTCATCATCGGCTTCTTCTCCGGGCTCAGTGGCAGCGCCAGCGACACTCACCCCGCAAGCCTCAACTGGATCGAGCCCCGCGGGCCGCGCAGCGCCGGTGATCACGCGCTATGAAGGGGCAAATGCCCTCATCATATCCGCCCCTGCTGATTTGCAACGGACATTGGGCGAAGTTGTCCGCCAGCTTGATACGCGCCGCGAACAAGTGCTGGTGGAGGCGATCATCGTCGAAATATCTGACACGGCGGCAAAAAAACTCGGCGTGCAACTGATCGCAGGTGGGGCCAATGGTGGCATCGTGACGACTTATGCTAATGAACAGCCCAACATCACCGCCATAGCAGGCGGTCTGCTCAACAAGACGCTAGGCGGCGGCACGACGACAACAACAACTGTCAACGGCACAACCACCACAACATCGACAGGCAATTCAACGGGTGATGCTCTGATTACCAATGCGCTGGGGGCCATCACGGCCGCGACCGGTGCGACCGCCGGGGCTGGCATCAGCCTAGGCAACGGCAATTATCTGGGCGCGATTTTGAACGCTGTGCAACAGGATAACAAATCCAACATCCTGTCCACACCGTCAATCCTGACGCTGGATAATCAAGAGGCAAAGCTGCTTGTCGGGCAGGAAATTCCCATCACGACTGGCGAAAAACTGGGCGGTAATTTCGATAATGCATTCCGCACCGTGCAACGTCAGGATGTCGGTATCAAGCTGGAGGTTAAGCCGCAAATCAACGAAGGCGGGGCGATCAAACTCTACATTCGCCAGGAAGTCAGCTCAATTGCTGGGCCAGTGTCAAACAACTTCTCAGACCTTATCCTCAACAAGCGCGAAATTCAGACGACTGTGACTGTGGATGATGGGCAGATCGTCGCGCTTGGCGGACTTCTGGATGACAAAGAACGGCGATCCATGTCTAAAGTGCCATTATTTGGGGATATTCCCGGCCTTGGCGTCCTGTTTCGCACGAAAGGGAAATCGCGGGAAAAGACCAACCTGATGGTCTTCATTCGTCCCACAATCCTGCGCAACGCCGACGACGCGCGCAAACTGGCAGAGCGCCGCTACGGCTATGTGCGTGATCAGCAACTGTTGCTACGTCCCGATCAGGAACCGAGCCTTGATGAACTGGTCCGCGATTACATGGGCGCAGAACCGCCGTTGAGCGAACGTGCTGTGGCTGTCCCGACTCCGTGACAGAGGCCTTGGCCTTGGAAGCTGAGGTGGCAGCACCAAAGCAAATTCCCTACGCCTTTGCGCGTCGGAACGGCGTAGTAGTGGCGCAATCCGAAGGCGAAACCTTGACCATTGCCATCCGTGAAGGCACGGACCCGCGCATCCTTTTAGAAGTGAAGCGTCATCTGGCCCGCAGCTTTGGCGTTGAACAGGTCAGCGCCGCGCAGTTCGATGGCCTGTTATCCACCCGCTACGCCATGAACGGAGAGGCTGCGGCCATGGCGGCGGGTTCGCTTGGCCTTAGTGATGATCTCGGCGTTATTGCGACGGGAATTCCCACAGCAGAGGATCTGCTCGACAGCAGCGATGACGCCCCTGCCATACGCCTGATCAACGGCCTAATTGCTGATGCTGTGCGCAACGGGGTGTCCGATATTCATATTGAGCCGTTCGAATCCGGGCTAGTTTTCCGTATGCGGATCGACGGGGTGTTGCGTGAAACGCTGCGGATGCCGCCTCATGTTGCGCCCATTGTCGTCAGCCGGATCAAGGTGATGGCGCGGCTGGACATTGCCGAACGGCGCATACCGCAGGACGGGCGGATCAGCCTGACGTTGGGCGGCAAGCAGCTGGACGTGCGTGTTTCAACCTTGCCTTCGCGCGGCGGCGAACGTGTGGTGCTGCGTATCTTGGACAAGGATAATGCAGGCATTTCATTCGATGCGCTGGGCATGGATGCAGGCACGCATAAGCTCCTGCTGGACGGCCTTTCTGAACCCAATGGCATCATATTGGTCACAGGCCCGACAGGGTCTGGCAAAACGACCACGCTTTATGCAGCGCTGCGATTGCTGAACGACGGTGCGCGCAACATTCTGACAGTGGAAGACCCGGTGGAATATGCCGTTGACGGGATCGGCCAGACGCAAGTGAACCCCAAGGTCGGGCTCTCCTTCGCCACCGGCCTGCGTGCGATATTGCGGCAAGACCCTGACATTGTGATGGTCGGGGAAATCCGTGACCGGGAAACGGCGGAAATTGCGGTGCAGGCCTCGCTAACGGGCCATCTGGTGCTGTCTACTGTGCACACCAATGATGCGGTTGGGGCCGTTACGCGGATGCGGGATATGCGTGTTGAACCGTTCCTGCTAGCCTCTACGTTGCGCGCGGTGATTGCCCAGCGACTGGTGCGGCGCGTGTGCGACGGGTGCAAGCGCGCTGTTCCCGCCAGTGATGCCGTGGCTTCCATACTGGGGATATCAGCGGGCACTGTCATCTACGATCACAAAGGCTGCGACATCTGCTCTGGCACTGGCTTCAAGGGCCGCATTGGCGTTTATGAAGCAATCCGGGTTGATGATAAAATCCGCGGCCTGATCAACAGTGGCGGCGATGAAGCGGCGCTCAGTGCCCATGCCTTTGCTAAATCCAGCGATTTGGCGGAGGCCGCGCGCGCGATTGTGCTTGACGGCAAAACAACTGCGGAGGAGGCGATCCGTATCTTGCGGCGGGAAACAGTCGATGACTGATTTCGCTTATCGCGCGATCGATGTTGCAGGTCGTGAAAAGCAGGGGCGGCTGACAGCGCCGACGCTGTCTGAGGCCCGCGAAGCCCTGACCCGCAAGCAGCTTTACATCGTGTCGCTGGAACAAAGTGAAGCGCGCCCACGCCGCGCAGAGCCGCTTTTGTCTGGCAAAGGCTTTGCACCAACACGCGCATCATCCAAACAATTGACGCTGTTCACACGGCAGTTGGCGACGCTTTCGCTCGTCTCTCCGCTCGAAGAATCGCTGCGTACCATCGCGCTGCAAACCGAAAAGCCGCACATGCGGGTAATTGTTTCAAACGTTCATGCCAGTGTGTTTGAAGGGCGGCGAATAGCCGATGCTATGGCGACAGAGGCACGCAGTTTTCCACCGCTCTACCGCGCCTTGGTGTCGGCAGGGGAAGCTTCGGGGTCTCTGCCGGTCATGCTGGAACGCTTGGCGCATCTCCTCGAAAGGCAATCTGCAATGCGAAGCAAAATCATTTCCGCGCTTGCTTATCCGATCATTCTCGCACTCGTCGCGTTCCTGGTTGTCGGGGCGCTGATGATTTGGGTCGTGCCTAAAATCGTCGAGCAATTTGACACTGTTGGCCAAAGCCTGCCACTCATCACGCGGATCGTGATGGCCCTTTCCGCTTTTCTGGCAAGCTGGTGGTGGGCACTGCTCATCTTCTTTGCGGTGTTGAGTGTTATCGCGTGGCAGGCCCTTCAGAACCCTGCCCTTCGCCTGCGGTTTGATGCCTGGCTGTTGCGGTTGCCGCTGTTTGGACGATTGCTGCGTGATCTGAACGCGGCTCGCATGGCACGCACGCTCGCGACAATGGTGGCCAGCCGCTTGCCGCTGTATGAAGGGCTTTCGCTCACCACGCCGACCATTTCCAACCATGCACTCCGCGCGGCATCGCAGGGAATTGTTGAAGAGATCAGAGGCGGCGGCAGCTTGTCCGGTGCGATGAAGACAGCCATTATCTTTCCGCCGCTGCTGGTCTATCTGGTTGCCTCGGGAGAAGCATCAGGGCAATTGGACATGATGCTGGAACGCGCGGCAGACTATCTGGAGCAGGAATTTGACACGTTTACAACCACGGCACTTGCGATGCTGGAGCCTTTGATTATCGTTTTGATGGGCAGCATCGTCGCAGCGATCATCCTGTCCATCCTCCTTCCCATTCTCCAGCTTGAGTCGCTGGCTGCATTATGAGGCAATTGATGCAACACACAGAAGAAGACGGCTTCACGCTGATCGAACTTATGGTCGTGATTGTTATCCTCGGGCTACTCGCGACGATTGTGGCGCTGACGGTATTGCCGCAGCAGGACAAGGCGATGGTCGGCAAGGCAAAGGCCGATGTCGCGTTGCTGGAACAGGCGGCGGAAATGTACAAGCTCAATAACCTGACGTACCCCACCAGCAGCGACGGGCTTCAGGCGCTTGTCACGCCGCCGTCATCACTCACGCAGCCGGGGCGGTATCAGCCGGGCGGCTATATCAAGAAACTACCGAACGATCCGTGGGGGAAACCCTATCTTTACGCAAACCCGGGCAGACGCGCGCCAATTGACATCTATTCTCTTGGCGCCGACGGGGCCGAAGGCGGTGATGGTGACAATGCTGATATTGGCAACTGGGATTAGGCCCGCCCCTCACGCGCGCGGCTTCACTCTCATTGAGCTGATGGTGGTGATTGCCATATTGGGGCTGGCCTCGGCTGCCGTCATGTTTGTGATGCCCGACCCGCGAGGAAGCCTCGTGAATGAGGCAGAGCGGTTCGCAGCGCGCGCAGCGCATGTGCGTGACGAAGCCGTGCTCAGCGCGCGTGATATGCAAGTGGAGACAACTGCCGAAGGCTACGGCTTTTCGCGCAGAGAACGGGGGCAGTGGGTGGTGCTTTCAGAAAAGCCGCTCAAGTCGTCAGTCTGGAATGCGGGGACAAAAGCGACTGCAACGCGCGTACGCTACGACACGAGTGGCATGGCGGACCAAGCGCAGATTGTGACGTTGTCGCGGGACGGAGACAGTGTGACGGTGCAATTTGCGCTGGGTGGAGGCATCAATGTTGCCCGTTAAGCGCAAAGCACAATCCGGCTTCACTCTGATAGAAATGATGGTCGCGCTGGCAATTTTCAGCTTGGCGGCACTTGCTTTGCTGCGGCTAGTCGGGGCGACTGTCAGGAACACGGGCGAAATTGAAACGCGCACGTTGGGGCAAATCGTCACCAATAATTTGGCTGTCGAAGTCCTCACTGAGCCCCTGCCGCCAACGCGCGGGACGATTGCGGGCGTAACGGAAAATGGCGGCAGGCAGTGGCGCTGGATACGCGAAGTAAAGGCAACGGCCGACGCGCGGATCATCCGCGTTGATATCCGTGTAAACGATCAGTTCGGTCGGCCCAGTGGCGCGATCAGCCTGGCAAGGCCTGTCCAATGAGGCGTAGTGAGCAAGGCTTTACGCTCATCGAATTGATGATTGCGCTGTTCATTTTCGGGATGCTCGCAGCAGCGGGCGTCGGCTTGCTGAGTTTTAGCACCAAAGCGCAGGCCGCCACCAAATTGCGGTTAGAGGATGTGGCCGAAATGCGGCGTCTTTCCGTGATGATGTCGCAAGACTTGGCGCAAGCTGTACCGCGCACTTCAAGGGGTCGGGGCGGAGCGCAGGATGCCGCGTTCATTGGCGGCGATGCGTCTCGCCTGCTCAGCTATGTGCGGATCGGTGTTTCAACGGGCGGAAACACCGCGCGAAGCGGGGTCCAGCGGATCGATTGGGCCATCGCAAACGGCCAGCTGCAACGTATCGCCTACCCCGTGGCTGACGGCGGAGTGGCGCAAGCCCCAGCCACAATCATGACAGACGTCGAAAGCGTGACAATGCGGTTTCGCGACAAAGGCGAATGGCGTGACCTCTGGGCAACGACAGACCCGCGCGCTCTGCCCCGTGCACTGGAACTGACAGTGCAACGAACAGGCGCACCGCCTGTGGTCCACATGTTCCTTGTGGGGGCAGGCCAATGAGCGGCACCCCATCCGAACGCGGGGCGGCGCTGCTGACAGTGCTGATGCTCGTTGCTTTCATTGGCGTGATTGCAGCAGCGTCGCTGGACAGGCTGACGCTTGCCACGCGGGCCTCGATCAACCTGATCGCCTTGTCCCAGGCGCGTGCTTACGGACTGGCCGCAGAGACCATCGCAACATCGCGCATCGCCGATTTATTAGCTGCTGATGCCAAGAAAACGACATTGGCAGGCAATTGGATGGGCCGGGCAGTGCCATTTCCGATTGACGGCGGCACAGCCACAGCCAAGTTGACCGACGGCGGCAATTGCTTCAATCTCAACAGTCTTGTTAGCGGACAGCTTGAAACTAGCTTCACTGCAAACCCGCTTGCCATCGGCCAGTTTGAAGCGCTGATGACCTTGGTCGGTGTTCCTGCAAATGAAGCGCGAGGCGCGGCTCTGGCTGCAACTGACTGGATCGATAGCGACAGCACTCCCCTGCCCGGCGGGGCGGAGGACGCAGCCTATGCGCCTAATCTGGCGGCCAATATATTGATGGTCGACGCCAGCGAGCTGCGCAGTGTCGCAGGGATGACAGACGCCAATTACCGTCTGATCCGTCCGTGGGTCTGCGCGCTGCCCGTCGCTGAACTGTCCCCCATTAACGTCAACACGCTCACACCTGTGCAAGGTCCGCTGATTGCAATGATGGTGCCAGGCAAGCTGAGCATAGCGACGGCCAAACGGATGATCGACGAACGGCCAGCAGGCGGCTACGGCACTGCTATTACCTTTTGGAGCTTGCCTGCCTTGACTGGAATTACCCCTGCAGCTGAGGTGATGGAGCAAACCCGGGTGCGTACGCGCTGGTTTGGTCTGGATGTGTCCGTGGCCCTTGCCGGGGCAGAGCACCGCCAGATGACATTGATGGATGCTGGCACGCTGCCCGTGGTCATCGTCAGTCGCACATTTGGTGATCCAGAATGAGCCCGCCAAAGTGAACCAAATTGAGCTCATCCTGTCCGATCTGCACCTCGCCTGGGTCCATCTTGATGACGGCGATGTCGTGGCACGTGGAGACGCCGCTACTTTGGCCGCACGCTCGCCTGACCGAACACGCGTTTTCGTGCCACCAATTGACGCTGTGGTGCTTTCGCCTGTTGATTTTGGTGACTTGCCACCTGCGCAAGCGCGCGCGGCGGCGCGGCTGGCTGCGGCGGACGAAACATTGCTGGACGGGGCTGACTTGCATGTCGACGTATCAGCGGACGGCCTGACCGCCGCAAGCACGTCACGCACTGCTATGACACAGTGGATCGCAGACTATGACCCGGATGTAATTTTGCCAGCGCCGTTTCTGTTACCGCGCCGCGATGACAATGTTCAAGTTGCTGTGCTTGGGGCACTTAAAATAGTCCGCGGGCAGCAATTGGCGGGCGGGTGGGATGACATCATTACGCCGATGCTGATGGGCGAGACGCCTGTTAGCACTATTAGCGCTGCGGATTTTGATCAAGCGATGGCCGCAGCGGCGGCCAACCCGGAAATGAATTTGCGTCACGGAGAGTTTGAACGCCGCACACGCTTTGTGCTGGATCGCAAAGTGGTGCAATTGATGGGCTGGCTGGCAGTCGCGCTGCTTATCATTACCCTGCTCATTCCCCTCATCTCCACGGCCCGCCTCAACCAGCAAAGCAACACGTTGGAGGCAACAGGACGGACGTCAGCACAAACAGCAGTGGGCGCTTCGGTGCCTGAAGACCAGGCGCTGGCGCGGCTGGACGCGCGGCTTGCGGCGCTGCGCGGTGGCGGCGCAGGGTTTGTAAGGACCAGCACTGCCGTCAATTTGGCCGTTCAGGCCACGCCCAATGTTGAATTGACGACTATGACGTTCAGTCCCGACGGTCAGCTTCGTGTTGGCGCGCGTGCCACCAAAGCGGAGGAAATAGGTGCACTCATCGCGCGGATGCGGGCGCTTGGCCTTGATGTAAACCGCAGTGCGATCAACCCGGCTCAAGGACAACCCGTGGTTGAGTTGAAGGTGAAGGGGCAATGATAGACGCAGCACTTCTTTGGTGGGCCGATCGGTCTGGCCGTGAACGGACAATGCTATCAGTCATGGGGGCCCTGCTGGCGATTGCCTTGCTTTGGTTCACTGTTTTGACGCCGGTTTTTAGAAGCGCGCAACTAGCACAGATACGACATGACCAGGCCGTCACCGATGCCGCAACAGTCGCAAACAAGGCCCGCGCGCTGAAAGCTGCGATGGCCGCGCCACCCGCCACGTTAGACGGCCCGTTGCAAGCCATCATCTCGCAATCAGCGGGGGCAGCAGGGTTCGCACTTTCCCGCGCCGATGCTGTTGGCACTGATGCCGTGTCAATCACTTTGGTGTCCGCCAAAAGCCCTGCCTTTTTCGCGTGGCTCAACAGATTGAATGATCAGGGAGTATTCGCCGACCAAATCTCGATCCGGACGAATAATGACGCGACGATTGCCGTGGATGCTGTGCTTCGGGCACAGGTGCGATAACATGAACCGCTTTGTTCTGCTGGTATGTGCCGTATTTTTAATTGCGCTTGTCGCGTTCTTTCCGCTCCGTGTGGCCATCGCAATGGGTGGCTTAAGCAGTTTCCCAGTCACAGCGCGCGCTGCCGATGGCACAATCTGGGCTGGGCGATTGCGCGGCGTTGCGCTGGATAATATCGCCCTTGGTGATTTCAAAACTACGGTGTCTACTGTCGATCTTTTGAAAGGCAGGCTAGCCTTCAATCTCGGTTCTCTTGGTGCCGACGGAGCCAGGGCCCGTGTGTTTGCCACCGCTGACGGTCTGGGCGTCGAACAGCTAAACGCAGCCTTGGCCGTCCCGGGCGCCTTTGCCCCTCTGCCCATCGACACGATTGAACTTCGGGATTTGGGCGTCTCATTTTCAGGCGGCAAATGTCGAAGCGCGGTGGGCCAAGTCCGTGTCACTTTGTCGCCCATGATTGGCACAGTATCGCTTGGCCAGCAGCTGATTGGCACAGTGCGGTGCGACGGCGCAGCGGTCCTGCTGCCACTTGCGAGCCAATCAACACTGGAACGCGCACGGTTCCGCATTGTTAGCGACGGCCAGTATACCGTGCAGCTCTCCCTCAAACCCTCCAGTCCAGAAGACACAACGGCCCTATCCGCGCTGGGCTTTCGCGAAATAGCAGGCGGATATGTTTTTGAACTGTCGGGGCGATTGTAAAACTAACCGCCCCGAAAGCCATTTCAAGAATTAGATTGGCATGGTCGTCACTTGATTGACGGTCAAATGCGGGATCGCCAGGGCGTAGATGCCAAGGCCAATGGTGATCAGGAAAGTGAGAAGAATGCCCACTTCGCGACCTTTGGCTGTGATGCCTTTGCCGTCCATTCCCAAACCGTGAGCCACGCGGGCAAGCATGTAGAGCCCCATCACGCCCCAAAGCCACTGCGTCGTGCCCACCGATGCTTCGATGACGCCGATCAGGATCAACACAATAGGTGTAAATTCCGCAAAGTTGCTGTGCGCGCGCATCCGCCGTATCAGCGCGTCGTTGCCGCCGTCGCCAATGCTTACTTTTTCAGTTGTTCGCACTTGGCCGCAGCGAATGGCGAGCCACAGGTTAATGATGGCTGCGATGCCGGCAGCGGTCAAAGTTGTTGGCAAAATCATATATATCAGTCCCCTTTTATGGTGGCATGGGTCTGCCATGGTCGCGCAGGTCTTGCAACAGCGCGCAGAATCGGTATAGGCGGCTGCAATTCGTGAGCAGTGCGACTGACCAGCGTTTCCATCCAGCTTTGATGGCGATCTGACTGGCGTTCGCTCTGGCCGCGGTTGTGATTGCTGAATTGAAAGATATAGGTGCCACCATGGCTGTTCCAAAAAGAAAAACATCCCCGTCAAAGCGCAACATGCGCCGCAGCCATCACGCTTTGACCGTCGAAGCCTTTCAGGAATGCGCCAATTGCGGAGAGTTGAAACGTCCGCATCACATGTGCAATAGCTGCGGTTACTATAACGGTCGCGAAGTGATTGCCGTCGCAGGATAAAGCACCTGCCCCACTTTCGGGGCGGAGTGACACAGGGGGAGCACGCCGCATGGCCAACGCGCCAGTAATCGCAATTGATGCGATGGGCGGCGACGCAGGCCCCTCGTTAATGCTTGCCGGGGCTGCTCTCGCAGCAGTGCGGATGCCCGAAATCCAGTTTCAATTCGTTGGTGACACAGTGGCGATACAGCTTGCCTTGGATAGTCACCCGGTCCTTGCCAGTCGCTCCGTCATTGTGCAGGCCGATGATGTCATTTCGGGCAATGACAGGCCCTCGCAGGCCATTCGCCGTGCTAAAACGACCAGCATGGGAATGACTGTTGATCTGGTGAAACAGAAAATTGTGGGGGCTGCCGTGTCAGCGGGCAATACCGGCGCGCTTATGGCAATATCCAAATTGTCGCTGCGCACGATGCCGGGGATTGATCGCCCTGCCCTTGCCGCTCTGCTGCCCACACTTGGTGCTAATGATGTGGTCATGCTTGATCTCGGTGCCAATACGGAATGCGAAACGCGCAATCTGGTTGAATTCGCCGTCATGGGTGCCGCTTATGCCCGCGCCGCCATGGGGCTCGCCCGCCCGCGCGTCAGCCTGCTCAACATTGGCAGCGAAGACATGAAGGGCACTGATGAAATTCGTGATGCCGCCGCTGTGTTACGTGCTGCACCTCATTTGCCGATGGAATTCCTTGGGTTTGTAGAAGGGGACAAGCTGTCACGCGGCGAAAGCGATGTTATTGTATGTGATGGTTTTTCTGGCAATATCGCACTGAAGACCATCGAAGGCACAGCCCGTTTTGTAACGGATCTTCTTAAACGTGCCTTTACCAGCTCAATCCGATCAAAATTCGGGTTCCTGGTTTCTCGCCCAGCCACAGAATTGCTTCGGCACCATCTTGATCCAAATGTGCATAACGGGGCGGTCTTTCTGGGTCTGAACGGTGTCGTGGTCAAAAGCCACGGGTCGGCAAGTGAAATTGGCGTTGCAAATGCGATCAGCGTCGCTGCGCGGCTTGTGGCAGATAACATCACGCAGCGGATCACCGATGATCTGGCTCAAGTGAACATGAAGGGCAGCGCGTGACACGCAGGTCTGTCATCATTGGCACGGGTTCGGCCCTGCCGGTAAACCGCGTTTCGAACGCTGAACTTTCAGAACGCGTCGATACGTCTGACGAATGGATTGTCGAACGCACTGGCATCAAATTTCGTCACATTGCCGGACCTGATGAAACGACGGCATCACTAGCCACATTAGCCGCGCGTGAAGCCCTGATTGCCAGCAACAGAAACGCGGATGAGATTGACCTGATCATTCTGGCAACGGCCACCCCGGATCAGACCTTCCCGGCCAGCGCCACTAAAGTTCAGGCGGCCCTTGGCATCAATGACTGCGTCGCGTTTGACGTTGCAGCCGTGTGTTCGGGGTTTCTCTATGCACTTAGCGTGGCAGATGCGATGATCACAACTGGGGCTGCACATCGTGCGCTGGTGATCGGGGCTGAGACTTTTAGCCGCATACTGGACTGGGAAGACCGCACGACATGCGTCTTATTTGGCGACGGCGCGGGCGCAGTCATCCTTGAAGCGCAAGACGGCGATCGCGGAATCCTTGCCTCGGCATTGCATGCCGACGGGCGCTATAACGGGCTGCTTTATGTGGATGGCGGTCCGTCCACCACAGGCACAGTTGGTAAAGTGCGCATGAAGGGATCTGAAGTATTCCGCCACGCCGTGACCAATTTGGCAGCTGTTTTGAAAGAAGTCGTCGCAAAGGCGGGGCTGTCTGCCGATGATATTGATTGGGTTGTGCCTCATCAGGCCAACCTGCGCATCCTGGATGCGACGGCGCGCAAACTTGGCCTTGCATCAGAACAAGTCATTGTGACTGTTGACAAACATGCCAATACTTCTGCGGCTTCTGTGCCATTGGCGCTTGATCAGGCTGTGCGCGATGGCCGGATAAAGCCAGGCGATATTGCTGTGTTAGAGGCTATGGGCGGGGGATTTACATGGGGCGCCTCTGTCATCCGCATGTAAGCGCCATCTGTTGACGGGCGAGATTAGGCCGTTAAACGAAGATCGAAGCCTGACGTAAGGGCAAGTCGCGTAAAAGGGGGACACGAATGAGCTTCAAAAGCACTTTGACAAGGGCGGATTTGTCAGATGCAATTCACAACGGAATAGGACTGTCACGTTCAGAATGTTACGACATTGTTGACGCTGTGATCGATAATCTTTCCGAGGCAATGACACGCGGCGAAGATGTGAAAATATCAGGATTTGGAACATTCCAGATCAAGCAAAAGAATGCGCGTGTCGGGCGCAACCCGAAAACAGGGGTAGAAGTTGAAATTTCGCCACGGCGCGTGCTCACGTTCCGGCCAAGCCAGAAAATGCGAGACAAGATTATCGCTGCGGGGTAAGTTAGGCGCATGATGTCTGTAACATCCAAATCGTCCTCCGCGTTTTTGACGATCAGTGAACTAGCTGATGACCTAGGCTTGCCCCAACACATATTGCGCTATTGGGAAACCCGGTTTCCTCAATTAAAGCCACTGCAACGCGCAGGTAACCGGCGTTATTACCGCCCTGAAGACTGTGCTTTGGCGCGGCAAATCAACCAGTGGCTCAATGTCGAAGGTTATACGGTCAAGGGCGTGCAGAAGATTTTAAGCAGCGGCGCAAAGCCGGATACGGGAGCGTTGGCAGTAGCAGAGACGCCCCGGACTGACGAGGTATTAGATATATTTCCTGCCATTATCGCGATCAGGAACCGGTTATCGCGGGCACTTTCCGCAACTGACTGATTACACCGGACGCCAATCAAGTTGATCGCCGCTGCATCTGGCCATACAGTTGGCCCATGCTCGACTCTCAAAACGCATCAATGACGCCTGCCACCGTTTACCGGGGGGACTATCAAATCCCCGATTGGCTGGTCCCTGAGATCAGCCTCACCGTTATACTGGACGCAGAACGAACCACCGTTCGAGCCAAGTTTACAGTTACGCGTAACGGTGATCATACCCGCCCGCTGCGGCTCGACGGCGATGGATTGACGCCATTAGCCGTGCGCGTGGACGGGCAGCCCCGTTCAGATTGGACGCTGGAGGACGGCGCTCTTATCATTTCCCCTTCCGGCGTCAGTGCGGTGGTTGAAACAGAGGTTGAAATTAACCCTGCTGCCAATACAAAGTTGATGGGCCTTTATGCCAGTTCCGGGATGCTCTGTTCGCAGTGCGAAGCAGAAGGGTTCCGGCGGATCACTTTCTTCCCCGACAGGCCCGACATATTGTCGCGCTACACTGTGCGCATGGAGGCCGATAAGGCGAGATACCCGATCCTGCTTTCCAATGGCGATCTGACGGGTTCAGGAGGTACAGCAGAGGGAATGCACTGGGCCGAATGGACGGATCCCTTCCCCAAACCATCCTATCTATTCGCGCTGGTCGCAGGTGATTTGCAAGCCAACCGCGATACGTTCACTACGATGAACGGCAAGGCCGTAAATCTGAACATCTGGGTTGAAGCCGCTGACTTACCCAAAACGCATCACGCCATGGAAGCACTTAAAACCAGCATGGCCTGGGATGAGACTGTTTATGGTCGCGAATATGATTTGGGGGAATTTAACATCGTCGCGGTTGCCGATTTTAACTTCGGCGCGATGGAGAATAAGTCACTCAACATTTTCAATTCGCGCTATATTCTGGCTGATCCGGAAACAGCGACTGATATTGATTATGACGGCGTGCTCGGTGTTGTTGCCCATGAATATTTTCATAACTGGTCTGGCAACCGAGTCACGTGTCGGGATTGGTTCCAGTTGAGCCTGAAAGAGGGCTTTACGGTTTTTCGCGATCAGCAATTTTCGGCTGATCAGGGGTCAGCAGCTGTGAAACGGATTGAAGACGTGCGGATGCTGCGGGCTTCCCAGTTTCAGGAAGATGCCAGCCCCCTCGCCCATCCGATCCGCCCGGAATCCTATATTGAAATCGGTAATTTCTACACAGCGACTGTGTATAACAAAGGCGCAGAGATCATCCGGATGCTCCACACGCTGCTGGGTGCCGCTGCGTTCCGGGCAGGCTCTGACCTCTATTTTGATCGCCACGACGGGGAAGCGGCAACTTGCGAAGACTTTATAAAGGCGATGGAAGATGCAAGCGGCATGGACCTCGCTCAGTTCCGGCTCTGGTACAGTCTGGCGGGAACACCAAAGGTTAAAGCAAGCCTTGCCCAGGTTGGCAGTGAGGCTGTCCTTACACTTGAACAGTCAGTTCCTGACACACCTAGTCAAGCGAACAAGCCACCAATGGCAATCCCCCTGAAGATTGCGCTGTTTGACCGCGACACTGGGGCAAGTGCGGGTGAAAGCCTGGAAGTCATGACAGCGGCTAAGCAGACGATCCGTTTCTCGGGATTTTCAGGCAAGCCCGCACTGTCTATCAACCGCAGTTTCTCAGCGCCGATCATCGTCGAAACTGATCGCGGTGCCGATGAACTCGCGTTTCTGGCCGCCCATGATGATGATCCCTTCGGCCGTTATGAAGCTATGCAGCAATTGATGGTGGATACACTGGTGAGTGCCGTTTCGCAGGGGAAAGCAGATCACGCGCACGTTATTGAGGCTGTGCGCAACACGCTTACCAACAATGCGCTTGACCCGGCCTTCATTGCAGAGGCGGTATTGCTGCCGTCTGAGGCCTTTATTGGTGATCAGATGCTGATTGTTGATCCCGACGCGATCCATGTCGCGCGGGAAGAATTGCGCCGTGGTTTGGGGACCACCCTGTCTGACCACTGGCGCGCAGCTTTTGCCACGCAAGGACGCGGGTCTTTTGCTTATACGCCACTGGCTAAGGGCGGACGGCGGATGCGCAATGTCTCGCTTGGCTATATCGCGGCGACGGCTTCGGCAGATGTTGGCGCGCTTGCGCTCACTCAGTTTGAGACATGCGATAACATGACGGACCGGTTGGCGGCCATGCAAACGCTGGCGAACGGGAACGCGCCTGAACGGGCGACGGCTCTCACTGCATTTTACGACCGGTATCGCAGCAATCCTCTGGTCATCGACAAATGGTTTTCTGCGCAAGCCATGGCAACGCGCAGCGACACGGTTGAGGCCGTGCGGGCGTTGCAGGACCATCCCGATTTCGCCCTGACTAACCCCAACCGCGTCCGCGCTCTGGCCAGCGGCTTCTCAATCAATCAGCAGCAATTTCACCGCAGCGATGGCGCGGGATATCAATTTCTGGCGGATATCATCATCGCGCTAGACCCGATTAACCCCCAAACCGCATCAAAGCTGCTGCCTCCGCTTGGCCGGTGGCGGCGTTTTGATGAGGCACGCGGCGCAATGATGAAGGCAGAGCTGAGCCGCATTCTCGGCAAGGCGGGGTTAAGCAAGGATGTGTTTGAGCAGGCATCGAAAAGCCTCGTTTGACTGTTTTGACCTCATGAAGTCCACTGACCTCCGCATCGCCCTGTTCAGCGGAAACTATAATTACGTTCGCGATGGGGCCAATCAGGCACTTAACCGGCTGGTTGACTATCTTTTGCGCCAAGGATGCCACGTCCGTATCTATTCCGCGACTAATGACACGCCTGCCTTTCCGCCTGCCGGAGACCTTGTGAGTGTGCCGTCGATCTCAATTCCGGGGCGCGGCGAATACCGCGTTGCCCTTGGCCTGCCCAGCGCGACGCGGCGCGATCTGGAGCATTTCAAGCCCAACATTGTCCACGTCGCAGCGCCTGATATCATGAACCACCGGGCAGTCAGCTATGCGCGCCGCAGGCTGATCCCGATCATTGCGTCCATGCACACACGGTTTGAGACTTATTTCCAATATTATGGGCTGGGGTGGATGGTTCCTCTGGTGGAAGTGATGCAGCGCCGTTTCTATCGCCGCTGCAACGCGGTGCTTGCGCCTTCAGAATCAATGGCACAGATCATGCGGGATCAGCGGATGAGCGGCGACATTGGCATCTGGGCACGCGGAATCGATACCAGCATTTTCAACGCCGGCCAGCGCGACCTCAAATGGCGACAAAGTCTCGGGATTGCGGACACTGACGTGGTGATTGGATTTCTGGGCCGCCTGGTCATGGAAAAAGGGCTGGATGTCTTTGCCAGCACCATCGATGCCTTAAAGGCGCGCGGCATCACGCACCGTATCATGGTGATTGGAGACGGCCCTGCCCGCACCTGGTTTGAACAGCGGATGCCAGAGGCTGTATTTGTCGGCTTTCAGAACGGCCAGAACCTTGGCCGCGCCGTTGCCAGCCTCGACATCCTCTTCAATCCGTCGATCACGGAAACGTTTGGCAATGTAACGCTGGAAGTGATGGCCTGTCGCTTGCCCGTCATTGCTGCTCGGGCCACTGGCAGCGAGAATCTGGTCAAGGACGGGACGACTGGACAATTGGTGTCACCCGGAGATGCGGCGGCCTTTGCCGATGCGCTTCAAGACTATTGCACCAACAGCGCGCTTCGTGACGCGCACGGTCGAGCAGGAGAAGCAGCAAGCCGCCATTACGACTGGGACAGTGTAAACCAGGCCGTGCTCGACACTTATTTGCGGCTGGCGAGATGACCACGTTGTTTGCCTCCCAAACGCCCGCTGCGCCGCTTGCGGACCGCCTGCGCCCGCTGAGCCTTGGTCAAGTTGTCGGCCAGAATCATCTGACGGGGGCCGACGGCGCAATCGGGCGGATGGTGGCGGCAGGCAAGCTTTCCTCCATCATCCTTTGGGGACCGCCCGGCACAGGCAAAACGACCATCGCCAAACTGCTGGCACAGGCCGTGGGATTGCGGTTTTCCATGATCTCAGCCGTTTTTTCAGGCGTGGCCGATTTGAAGAAGATTTTTGCTGAGGCGAAGGACTATGCCGAGCTTGGCCAGCGCACTTTGTTGTTTGTCGATGAAATTCACAGGTTTAACCGCGCGCAGCAGGACGGTTTTTTGCCTTTTGTTGAAAATGGCACTGTTACTCTGGTTGGCGCAACGACTGAAAACCCGAGTTTTGAACTGAATGCGGCGCTGCTCAGTCGCGCTCAGGTGCTTGTGCTCAATCGGCTTGATACAAGCGCGCTGGAGACGCTGTTGACGCGTGGCGAGGCTCTGGAGGGGCGTCAGCTGCCACTCACTGTCGAGGCTCGCACAGCACTGATCACTAGTGCTGACGGCGATGGTCGCTTCTTACTCAACCAGGCTGAAACGCTATTTTCAGTTGAAATTGCGGAAACCCTTGATCCCCCTGCTCTTGCCGCACTTCTTCACCGGCGCATGCCCGTTTATGACAAAGACGGGGACGGCCACTATAATCTGATTTCGGCTCTGCACAAAAGCCTGCGCGGGTCTGATCCGCAAGCCGCGCTCTATTATCTGGCGCGGATGCTCGTCGCGGGTGAGGAACCCCTTTACGTCCTGCGCCGCCTCGTCCGCTTTGCAAGCGAAGATGTGGGGCTGGCTGACCCGCAGGCGCTGATCCAATGCCTTGCCGCCAAAGAGGCCTATGACTTTCTTGGCAGCCCAGAAGGCGAACTCGCCATCGTGCAGGCCTGCCTCTATCTCGCGACCGCTCCCAAATCCAACGCGGCCTACAAGGCCCAGAAAGCCGCATGGAAATCCGCCCGCGACACCGGATCGCTCATCCCGCCGCAGAATATCCTGAACGCGCCGACGAAGCTGATGAAAGACATCGGCTACGGCAAAGACTATGCCTATGACCATGACAGCGCAGGGGGCTTCAGCGGCGACAATTACTGGCCAGAGGGGATGGCGCGACAAACATTCTACGCGCCCGTCAACCGGGGGTTTGAAGTGAAAGTGGCGGAACGACTGGCTTATTGGGATGGATTGCGAAGGTAGGGCAGAGGCGTGGGCAGTCACCATCTCTAGCGCGCGGTGAATGAAGGTTGAGCCGTCCGTCATTGCGAGGAGTGCAGCGGCGCTGGATCCTATTTGCATCCCCTGCCTGATGTCCCTATCTGCCCAGGGTGTTCAAACGCCTCTTTTCTCGCAAAGCCGCCGTGCCTGCGCCAACTGCTCACCGCGCGCCGGCTGGAGAGCGTGTTTATGCTATCGGCGATATTCACGGACGGCTTGATTTGCTGGATGAGTTGCTTGCAAAGATTGGCACCGACGACGCGGCGCGCAGTCCAGCGAAAACAACCCTCGTTATATTAGGGGACTTGCCAGACCGGGGCCCCGACACCCGCGGGGTCGTGGAACGGCTAATGGGTCTGGCTGCGGCAAGCAGCGACATCATTTTCCTGATGGGCAATCATGAGGAACTGATGATCCGCACGTGGGAGGGAGACCGCCAAGTGGCCGGAACGTTCAACCGTGTGGGTGGGAAAGCAACGCTTTTGAGTTACGGAGTGCGTTCTGACGTCTATGATAGTTGGGATTTGGCGGAACTTGCCAATCAGACCGTCCATTATGTGCCCCGAGATCATATCGATTTCATGCGCAGCTTTCGCGATTATTACCAAAGTGGCGACTATCTGTTCGTGCACGCCGGGATTGCACCTGGCATTGCGATTGAAGATCAGGACCCGATCGACCTCCGCTGGATCCGCCGCAGCTTTCTCGAATCGACCAGTGATCACGGTGCAATGATCATCCACGGTCACACCATCACCGACCGCGTCGATGAACGGCCCAACCGGATCGGTATTGATACAGGCGCGTTCGGATCAGGCGTCTTGACTGCTATAGGCATCGAAGGTGGTGATCGCTGGTTTCTTTCGACATGAAGGGCGCGAGGGGCAGGACGACCGGCCTGCTGGGCGGATCGTTCAATCCGGCCCATGTGGGCCACCGCCGTATCAGTCTGTTTGCGGCCAAAGCTCTTCACCTTGACGAACTCTGGTGGTTGGTTTCGCCCGGAAACCCCTTGAAAGAGGGCGCGGGCGACATGGCGACATTGCTTGACCGGGTCAAATCAGCGCGCCTGCAATCACAGCGCAGCATCATCAAAGTAACGGCAATTGAGCGCAGCATGGGCACGAAGTTCACCGTTAACACGCTGGCTATGCTCATCCGACGCTTCCCCAAGCGCCGCTTCATCTGGTTGATGGGAGATGATAATCTGGCACAGTTTCACCGCTGGCGTGATTGGCGGAGAATTGCCGCATTGATGCCGATTGCAGTTATTGCGCGTCCGGGCTATGATAGCCTCGCTCGTGCGAGCCGCGCTGCGGGCGCGCTGCGGAAATTTGTCCATCCCCAGCGGCATGTGAAAAACTGGACCCTATGGAGACCTCCGGCCCTCGTGCTGTTGCGCTTTAGACCTGATAAAAGCTCAGCCACCGCCATTAGGCGTGCGAACCCGGACTGGCACCTGCCCTACACCCCCACCCCTGTGCGCGATCAAGTGACGCGCCTCACCCTTGATTGAGACCTGATTTGCCCGCCCCAAAAACTGCCGCTGCCAAGACATCTGCCAAGAAAACTCAGGCGAAAATCGCGCCCACTGACAGCGTTGATGCTTTGCACGAAATGATCCTGAAATCGCTTGATGATGACCAAGCAGTGGAAACAATTTCTATTCCGCTTGCCGGAAAATCCGCAATTGCCGATCACATGGTGATTGCTAGTGGGCGGTCCACCCGTCAAGTCGCTTCGATGGCGGAAAAACTGGCGCGCGCCATCAAAACAGAATTTGGCCGCAGCGCGCGGATTGAGGGCCTGCCTGCCGCAGATTGGGTGTTGATCGACGCCGGGGATGTGATCGTCCACCTGTTCCGCCCCGAAGTGCGCAGTTTTTACAATCTTGAACGCATGTGGGCCTTTGGCGACGCGCCCCCGCCGGCATTTTGAAGCTCCACATCATTGCCCGCGGTCGGATCGGCCGCGGGGCAGAGGCAGACCTGATCGACCGTTACGTTAAGCGGATCATTTGGCCATTTCAGATTACCGAGCTTCCCGATGTGGGCGGCAAACCGCCGACTTTTGTGCCGCAATCGAAAGTGATCGCTCTGGATGAGGGCGGAGAGCAAATGGGCTCACTCGACTTGGCAAAACTAATGGAAGCTTGGCGCGACTCAGGGGTCCGCGAACTCCGGTTTCTGATCGGGGCCGCAGATGGCTTAACACCCGAAGAGCGGGTCTCCGCAGATAAAATGCTTTCCTTTGGCCGTGCAACATGGCCGCACCTGATGGTCCGCGCGATGCTCTGCGAACAGCTGTACCGGGCGACAAGTATCATTGCAGGACATCCCTATCACCGGGAGGGCTGAACGGGACTTCGCGGCCTTTAGCCCGGATCCCCTGGCCTGCGCCGCCCCAAATCGCGCTCTGCAGCCTTTGACGAGGAGGGTGCAACGTCATCCTGCCCAGCAAGCGAACGCAGCCCGCCGGGTTTGGCTGCAACAACCGGGGCCAAATCCTCTGGCTTCGTGACTGGGATCAGATCCTCTGCCTTGCCCTCAATCACAACGCGGCGACGGATGCACTGTTTCTTGTCCGTGCGGGGAAAGACGGCGCAATTCCACAAGGGTTTCTCGAACGCCTGTTCACTATTCCGCAAATAGCTGAACGCCATTGAAACCAGCTGATCCTCGGCCACAGGAAAGGCTTTGGGCATCAGCGCCGCATTGCTCCATGCAAAGACCTTGCAATAGGGCCGTGCGCCGCAGGTCTGCTGAGCCAGCGTTGGCAATTGCGCAGGATCAAGGCTCGGGTCGATTCGCAAAATATATTGCCCTTTCTCCGCGTCAGAGACCGCCGCTGAACTGGCGACCAGTTTCGCATCCAGCACCGCTGTCATCACTGGTTGCGCAAGTGCCTGAGCATCAAGCACCGGATCGCCCGTACGGTGAACGGGCGAGATCAACGCCAGCTTGGGAAAAACACCTTCCGCCCCGCGGTAACCGCCCACAAAAGCGCGCGGAGTGCCCCATCCCCCTTTCCATCTGTAGAAGATATGCCGCCCCTCCACCCGCAATTTGTCGAGTGACGCACTCCAATAGGGCAGCACGTAATCGGCGTGATAATGGGTGGCGAGGCCAACAGGCGCATAGACCTGGCCAGACAGCATCGCCCGCGCCATTTGCCGGTAACGATCCCACGCCGCTGCCGATGGTTGCCGCCGTAACGATCCATCGCACGTGTAGCTAAACTGGCAGCCAGTGCGTCGTTCCTGCCCCTGAAACACTACGCCGCAAATCGTTTTCGGATAGGCCGGATGCCGCATCCGGTTGATCACGACTTGCATCACGGCAAGTTGCCCGGCGGTCGCTTCCTGCGCTGCTTCGTAATAAACCGTAGCGGCCAGGCAATCGACAGCGCGCTGAATATCAGCACTGCCACCACTGATCATGAACGGTTTGGCCGCTGGAATGGACCCCGTGACGAAGGGTTGTTCTGCATTTTTGAGTTTGGCTACGTCTGCTGCCACTTGCTGCAACTCAAGCGGCTCAACTTTAGGCATTTCACCCAGTTCCAGCTTTAAGGCCTCAACCCCGGTCGGGGCATTGGCCGCCTGCGAAAACCAAATCGCCGCAGCAATAAGGCAGGCAACAGCGAAAGCACCAAGCACAATGAGTGGCCACTGTCTCACAGGCCGCACGACTGCCGCGTGGGTCAGTTGAAATTCTGGCGCTTGCACAGTGGCTATCGCCGATCAGGCCTCTGGCAGGAAATCAGGAACTGAAAGATAGCGCTCACCTGTGTCATAGTTGAACCCAATCACGCGCGCATTTTTAGGAAGGTCAGGCAGTTTCTGAGCAATGGCTGCCAGCGTTGCGCCCGACGAGATGCCAACCAGCATCCCTTCCTCAGTCGCCGCGCGCCTCGCCATGGTCTTGGCATCGGCAGGGTCAACTTGGATCACCCCGTCGAGCAGCTTCGTGTGCAGGTTTGCCGGAATGAACCCTGCACCAATCCCCTGAATGGGGTGAGGTGCAGGCGCACCGCCGCTAATCACCGGGGAAAGCGTTGGTTCCACTGCATAAACCTTAAAGTCTGGCCATTTTTCCTTCAGCACCTGTGCGCAGCCTGTGATGTGCCCGCCTGTGCCCACGCCAGTGATCATCGCGTGCGGCGGCTCATCCGGGAAATCGGCTAGAAATTCCAGCGCCGTTGTGTGCACATGCGCATCGATATTAGCGGGATTTTCAAACTGCTGTGGCATCCACGATCCGGGTGTTTGGTCAACCAGTTCCATCGCGCGTTCGATGGCCCCCTTCATGCCTTTTTCGCGCGGGGTCAGATCAAATGTAGCGCCGTAGGCCAGCATCAACCGCCGCCGCTCAATTGACATGCTTTCTGGCATGACAAGAACCAGCCGATATCCCTTCACCGCTGCGACCATCGCAAGGCCAATGCCAGTATTACCAGACGTTGGCTCAATGATGGTGCCGCCGGGTTTTAACGCGCCAGACCGTTCAGCATCTTCGATCATGGCCAATCCAATTCGATCTTTGATCGACCCGCCGGGGTTTGATCGTTCAGATTTGATCCACACTTCTGCGTCTGGAAACAGCCGCCCCATGTGAATGAGTGGCGTGTTGCCTATGGTTTCTAGGATGTTGGCAAACTTCATGGCCGGGCGTCCTTGTAATGAGGTTCAAAAGTTCGGGCGTTGCGCAATTCCGGAAAGAGCCGCGCCCAAACCGCTGTCACCAAAATAGCCCCGATGCCACCAAATACAACTGCACCAACAGGGCCAAGCACAGCCGCCGCGACGCCGGACTGCATTTCGCCCAATTCATTGGACGCCGAAATAGCGAGGCCCGAGACAGAACTGACACGGCCGCGCATATCATCTGGCGTATTGAGTTGCACGAGAGAAGACCGGATATACACAGACAGCATATCTGCGCCACCCAATGTAACGAGCGCACCGATTGACAGGGCATAGTTTGTTGAGATGCCGAACACTATCGTTGCCACGCCGAACAGCACAACCGCCCAGAGCATCTTGACGCCGACATTATTTTGAAGTGGGCGGAATGAGAACCACAGCGCCATTACTGCTGCGCCCAGTGCCGGGGCTGCGCGAAGCTGCCCTAACCCTTCGGGCCCGACATTCAGAATATCACGGGCATAGACCGGCAACAGCGCCGTCGCGCCAGCAAGCAGCACAGCAAATAAATCCAGCGTGATGGTGCCGAGCAGAAATCGCTCATTCCAAGTGTAACGCAGACCATCCACCATCTGCCGCACCGGGTGCGCGTCACCTTTGATCGGCGGGGGATAGACAGGCTTGACGAAACTGATGGCAATGCTGGCAATGATCAACAGAGCCGCTGCCGCCCAGTAAGGGGATGCTGCGTTGCTGGCATACATGAACCCTGCAATGGCTGGCCCAATCACAGACGCGGATTGCCACGCAATGCTGCTCATCGCGATGGCACGGGGCAAGACCGAAGGCGGCACGATATTGGGGGCAATGGCGCTCATCGACGGCCCGACAAACACGCGCGCAACGCCGTGGAGTGCCGCGAGCGTGAACAGCAATGGCAGCGTTAGCATCCCCCGTACCGTGCAATATCCGAGTGCAACGGCAACGAGCATGTCCAGCATATTGGCAATCCGGGCGACGGTGCGCCGTTCAAACCTGTCCGCTGCCCATCCCGCCACTGGAGTGAGCAACAGCAGCGGCACGAACTGCACAAGGCCCAGCAGCCCAAGTTGAAACGCAGCTTCCTTAGGCGACATGCCGTAATCAGTGCGCGCGACATCATAAACTTGCCATGCAATGATCACGACAAGCGCCATCGTCGCCATCACTGCTGCGAAACGCGCGATCCAGAAAAGGCGGAAATCAGGATAGGCCAGCGGGGATTGAGGTTCGGAAATCAATTCGGCCGCAGCGCTCATGCCAGAACCTCAAGATCAAGTGCGCTAAGCATTGCCATCCGGGCGGCCGCTACGGCGGCCCAAAGCTTGGGCTGGTTCAATTCGTCCGGCGAAATGTTCTCGGGCCAATGCGCCGCAACAACAGCTGCCATCTGATCAAGTTTTGCCTCATCCACCAGAAAGCGCGGATCGACTGTGGCAGGATCACACACTACGCGCAGCCGCAAACATGCCGGCCCGCCGCCATTGGCCATCGACTGCCGCACATCGACGGGAATGAGCTGGCGGATGGGGCCATTGCCTGCGATCATCTGCGTCAGCCAGCCCCAAACGCGGGCATTGTCCTGAGCCTCGGTTGGCAGGATTAACGCCATGCCGCCGTCTGGCAACGTCACCAATTGCGCATTGAACAGATAGGACTGGATTGCATCGGTCAGGCTGATGGATGCAGCCGGAACCTCGACAATTTCCACCTCTGGCAAGGCTGATCGCAGGCTGGCGTAGAAGCTTTCCTTGTCCGCAAAAGCCTGTTCATGGGTGAACAGCACGCGCTCGTTCGCCACTGCAACCACATCATTGTGGAATGCGCCTGCCGCAATGGCTTCAATTGATTGCTGCACGAATAGAGCCGCGTTGACTTGATTGCGCCGGGCAACGACCTTTGACGCTTCCAGATGCTGGCGCGCAGGGAACGCACCGCCGCCAACGCCGTAAACAAACACTTCAACACCCGCTTCGCCGTGCTGGCGGCACAGGCGCATATGATTGGCTGCACCTTCATCACCAAAGGGAGCGTGGACTGGAGTATGGACCCTGAAGGCACCATCCGAGAATACCGTCTGCAACTGCTGCAGCGTGCCCATCCATTCATGGCTCCGGTGCGGCATCGTCACAAGGTTTGCGACGGTCAAATGACATTTTGCATCCGCTGAATCAGGCGCTGGCGTTACCGTGGCAGCGTTCGCAGCCCACATGGATGAGGCGGACAGCGCACAGGCCAGCAAACCGGGCTCAGCCTCCTCTGGCGACGTTGACAGCCAGTGTAGCCATTCGCGATTGGGGCGATCCAGCGGCATGAATACGCCTTGGGTCAGGCCTAGCCGAACATTGGTCCGCATCTTTTCAATGCCCTGCAACGCCGCTGCCCGCGGGCTTGATGTGCCACCAGCATGTTTGGCGGACGCCAGATTGCCAAGGCTAAGGCCGGCATAATTGTGGCTGGGGCCAATGAGACCGTCAAAGTTGATTTCAACGAATGGCATCAGAGGCCCTGCACCGTAAGCCAAGCTTACCCCCGCGCAACATGTGTCACCTTGTCACCAACAGACAGCCCCAGCAATTCCGCGCAGTCTAATGAAATCGCCACGCCTCCATCACGCCGTTCGATAAAGCCGTAAGCCGCGCGAAAATCTATCAGCCGCCCGCGTGCCGCCAGTATTTTTTCGCCCGCCACATCGCCGATGGCGACAATTTCGCTATCCTCAGCATCACGAACGCTTGCAATTTGATCAGTCCGCACGGTCATGGTTGGGCCGCCGTCGAAAATGTCGACATATTTCTCCCAAGCAAAACCTTCATTTTCCAGCATGCGCATTGCGGCACGGCCTGTCGGGTGTGGCACACCGATGACAGCGCGCGCACTTTCCGGCAGCATCGCAATGTAAACCGGATGCTTTGGCATCAGATCAGCAATGAACTGATTGCCCCGCTTGGCATTGAATTCATCAGCATCCTGAAAATTCATCCCGAAGAACCGCCCCGCAACGCCGTCCCAAAAGGGTGATCCTCCCGCCTCATCGATCACACCGCGCAGTTCAGCGAGGCATTTTTCGGCAAAACGTGCCCGGTGATTGCGAATGAATAAATAACGGCTGCGCGCAATCAACAGCCCCAATCCACCGGCCCGTTCCCCCGGATGAAGGAACAGCCCGCCGACTTCGCTAGACCCTTCCAAATCTGTCGAAAGTGACAGCATTTCCGCACGGAACGTCCGGTCGAGTTCCTCGCTGTGCTGGGTAAGCACACCAACGCGGTAGGAATAAAAGGGCCATTTTTGCCCCACCTGCCCGAATATCTGACACGTGCCGCGCACTTCGCCAGTGGCCGTATTTTCCAGAACGAACACGAACAAGTCGCTTTCAACCACATCCTCGGTCCGTGCCAAAGCAGCGTCAGACTTTTCCAGCTTAGCCATCAGTGACTTTCGGTCAGGCGGCAAATTGGTGAAGCCGCCGCCTGTGCGTTTGGCCATTTCATAGATCGGTTGAAGATCGCCAGTCGTTGCAGGGCGGATGATGAAAGTCATAGGCCACCCTTCGCTGCCAGGCGCAGCAAGGTCAAGGTGGAGAGGCGCGCCCGTTCGGCCAGACTGTCAACGATCAGGAACTCTGCGTCGCTGTGGATGGAACCACCGCGTGGCCCCATTGTATCAACAACGGGCACACCGCAGGCTGCAATATTATTGCCATCACATACGCCTCCAGTGGATTTCCACGAGATCGGTATGCCAAGGTCCATCCCGCAATCGCGCACCAGCCCAAACAGTTTTTCCGCCTGAGCGTCCAGCGGTTTGGGCGGGCGGTTGAAGCCGCCGTGAACATGGGCGTGAACACCATGATCCTTTTCCACTGCGGCAACGGCCGCGCGGATCAGTTCTGCTGCCATCGCCATATCCTCAGGCGTCATGGGCCGCACGTTGACGCGCAGGATCGCCAGATCAGGAACGATGTTGTTGGGCCCGCCGCCATCAATGCGCGCAGGGTTGACCTTGAGGCCCGCAGACTTGGCCGCGTTCAACCGCATCGCCAGATCAGCCGCCCCAATCAGCGCATTACGCCCATCCTCTGGATTGCGCCCCGCATGGGCGGCCTTCCCGTGGAGCGTGATCGAAAAATTCCCGCTTCCAGGGCGTGCACCAGCCAATGTGCCATCAGGCAAGGCGGGTTCATAGGTGAGGGCAGCTGTTTTGCCATTGGCCAATTCGGCGATCAGGCTGGCCGAGGCCTGGCTTCCCGTTTCCTCGTCGGAATTGATCAAAACATCATAGCCAATCTGCCGAGCGAGCGGCGAAGCTTCAACAGCGGTTAAAGCGGCAAGAATAACCGATATTCCGCCCTTCATATCAGCTGTGCCTGGCCCATTGAGCACACCAGGTTCCAGCCATTTCATGGATTGAAAAGGGTGATCGGCGGAAAAAACAGTATCCATGTGGCCTGTTAGCAGGACGTGCACCGCAGCATCTGGCCGCACCCGCAAATGGAGATGATTGCCGCGCTGGACTGTTTGCACTTGGCCCGATGCTGTCACAGACTCAACCGGTTCAGGCTCAACCAAGCGCACATCGCCGGGCAACGTTGCAAAGCCATCCGCCAGCATTCCAGCCACTTCAGAAAGCCCAGCAAGGTTCCCTGTGCCACTGTTGACAGCGGCCCACCGTTCAACCTGAGAAAGCATTGGCGCGTCACCAGCGCGATCAAGCGCCGATTGTTCGGGGGAAGTTAACATTGCCATCTGCTTGTCATAGCGCAGCCAGACAGTGCCGACCATAGGCGTGAGGTCGTTGCCAAACGCCAAGCGCTTCCCCATAGCGGCAGCGCGATTCATTCCTCCCCGGACCGTCGCTTTTACTGCCGCAATTTAAGGGGTTTTCATGTCTGCCTATACCAACCGTGCTGGCCTTCAAGTGGCAGGCGTTCTTGCCGATTTTGTCGAAAGCCGGGCACTTGCGAACACGGGGATTTCTGCTGACACGCTGTGGGCCGGATTGGAGGATATTCTGGCGCGGTTTGTGCCCATCAACCAGGCGCTGCTCGCACGGCGGGAGGATTTGCAGCAGCAGATTGATGCGTGGCACATCGCCCACAAAAACCAGCCAATTGATGCGGCTGCCTATGAGGCTTTTTTGCGGGACATTGGCTATTTGGTGCCAAAACCAGCGCCATTTGCGGTAACGACGGCAAATGTCGATGCGGAAATTGCGACAATGGCGGGGCCGCAGCTGGTGGTGCCGTCGTTGAATGACCGCTTTGTTCTGAACGCAGCGAATGCACGCTGGGGCAGCCTTTACGATGCCTTTTACGGCACCGACGCGTTGGACGCGGCCCCTGCCAATCCCGGTGGGTACGACCAAGTGCGCGGGGCCGCTGTCGTGGCGCGGGTGCGCGCTTTCCTGAATGAGACACTAGCCGGATGGGACGCGGCGGTTGCTGGCGGCGATCATCCAGCACTGGTTGCTCGCAAGGATGGCGGATTGCTGTTCAAGAATAACGGTCTCCACATTGAAATCGTGATTGATCCGGACAGCCCTGTCGGCAGAACGGACGCGCTGGGGATTGCGGATGTCATCCTCGAAAGCGCGCTCACCGCAATCATTGATCTTGAAGATTCTGTGGCCGCCGTCGATGCCGAAGATAAGGTTGCGGCTTATTCGAACTGGCTTGGCCTGATGCGCGGCGATTTGACGGCCAGTTTCCAGAAAGGCGGGCGCACCGTGACCCGCGCGCTGGATGCAGACCGGGTTTGGGGGAGCATCATTCTCCCCGGACGTGCTGTGATGTTCGTTCGCAACGTTGGCCATTTGATGACCAATCCGGCAATCCTGCTTGCTGACGGATCAGAAGCCCCCGAAGGCATTCTCGACGCGCTTTTCACGACGCTTTGCGCGCTCCATGACGGTAAGGGTCCAGTGCGCAATAGCCGCACCGGGTCTATCTATATCGTAAAGCCAAAAATGCACGGGCCAGACGAAGCTGCCTTCACCAATGACCTGTTCGATGCAGTGGAAGATCTGCTTGGCCTTACCCGCCACACCATCAAAGTCGGGGTGATGGATGAGGAACGGCGGACGTCAGCCAATCTTGCCGCGTGTATATATGCCGTGCGGGGACGGATTGCGTTCATCAACACAGGCTTCCTTGATCGCACGGGCGATGAAATCCACACATCAATGCAAGCCGGGGCCATGCTGCCCAAGGCCGCCATCAAAGGCTGCGATTGGATTGCGGCCTACGAAGCGCGCAATGTGCAGATCGGTCTTGCTTGTGGTCTGTCTGGCAAAGCGCAGATCGGCAAAGGCATGTGGGCCGCCCCTGATATGATGGGCGATATGATGATCCAGAAAATCGGCCATCCCCGTTCTGGCGCGAATACAGCGTGGGTGCCCAGCCCCACCGCCGCAACGCTCCACGCGATCCATTATCATCAAGTTGATGTGTTTGGGCGTCAGGCAGAATTAGCTGACCAAACAACGCCGGGCTTAGCTCCGCTCCTCACCATCCCGCTCGCAGCGCCCGGCACCAACTGGTCGGCCGATGAAGTGCAGGCAGAGCTTGAAAATAACGCCCAAGGCATCCTTGGCTATGTTGTACGCTGGATTGACCAAGGGATTGGCTGTTCCAAAGTGCCGGACATCCACGATGTTGGCTTGATGGAAGACCGCGCCACCCTGCGCATTTCATCGCAGCATATCGCCAACTGGATGTTCCACGGCGTGGCGACGGTGGACCAAGTGGATGCAGCGCTGGCGAAGATGGCAGCGAAGGTTGACGGACAAAATGCAAGCGATCCGCTGTATGAAAAACTAACACCCGACGGGATTGCCTACCAAGCCGCCCGTGCGCTCATTTTCGAAGGCGTGACGCAACCGAGCGGCTATACGGAGCCCCTGCTGCACAGGTTCCGGCAGGCGAAGAAGGCTGCAGCGTGACACGCCATTCCTTAGTGTGCCGATAGCTACAAAGTTACTTAGGCAATCCCAAATGCACCTTAATCGCTTCTTCAACAGCCTGCAGATCACCGCGGGATGCCAGCGCAATCCTATCTTTCAGGCGCACTTTATCCGCCGCCATTATCTGATCAGCCATAGCTTTGCTTTGGGTTGATCCGACAGTCACCAGCGCTTCTCCGGGGAAAAGGCGCGTGATGTTGGACGATAGCGGGATCACTACGACGCGGGCTAAGTTGCGATTGGCGGCATCGTTGCTCAAAATAATGGCGGGGCGGGTTTTGCGGATTTCACTACCAATCGAAGGGTCAAATTCGACCCACCAAATCTCACCGCGCTTCATCGAGGCCATCGCCTGCCAACGCGTTGATCCATTCGCTCGCTTCGCTCTCGCGCTCGCGGTCCGCTGCCATTGCGCGGTATCCAGCGTCCAACGCTGAACCCGAGACGTGTGGGCGCACCAGATCTTCGATAAACTGGCTCATCCGCCTTTTTCCGACGGTGCGGTAAAGCCCGTCGTAAACCGCCTCGTCAAGGGTGATGGTCATCCGTTTGTGCATTGTTACCTCTTTTTTGTGCATAGTGCATAACATGTATCACGGATTTTGCAATCGCGTGCTCTTTTGGCTAAGCCCTAAAGATGATTACAGTTGCTACTCTCTATCAGTTTGCACCTTTTGATGATCCGGCGGCAATCCAACAGTCACTGCTTAGTTTATGCGTGGCGCATCACCTGAAGGGAACAATAGTTGTCGCGCGTGAAGGCATAAATGGAACCATTGCCGGGTCAGAGACTGGCGTTGACGATGTTGTAACTTACATCCGCACCTTGCCTGGCTGTGCGGGTGTCGATGTTAAATATTCCCATGCAGGCACAATGCCTTTTCTGCGCATGAAAGTCCGGCTGAAGAAGGAAATTGTGACGCTTGGCGTGCCGGGCATTGACCCCGCGCGCGATACCGGGCGGTATGTCGATGCAGAGGAGTGGAACGCGCTAATCTCTGAACCGGAAACGATCCTGATTGATGTGCGAAATGATTTTGAAGTTGAAATTGGCACATTCAAAGGCGCCATAGACCCCAGAACCACCTCGTTCAGCGATTTTCCCGCTTGGTTCCGCGCCTATCGCCACACTTTGCCAGACAATCCTAAAGTCGCCATGTTTTGCACAGGCGGCGTGCGCTGTGAAAAATCCACGGCGTTTCTGAGGGCGGAAGGCATTGAGGATGTTGCGCATCTGAAAGGTGGCATCCTGCGCTATCTTGAAGTCATCCCTTCCGGCGATAGCTTGTGGGATGGGCAATGCTTTGTCTTCGATGACCGAGTAAGCGTTGGCCACGGCCTGGAGATTGGAAACCTGACCCTGTGCCGCGCCTGCCGGATGCCCGTTAAAGAAGCTGACAGCGCATCACCGCTGTTTATCGAAGGTGTCCAATGCCCCGCCTGCGCCGATAGCCGCACCGATGATCAGCGGCTGCGCTATGCCGAGCGGCAGCGCCAGATTGGCCTGGCCAATGTAAGGGGAGAGCCACATGTGGGAGATGAGGCACGGAAAAGGACTTGACAAGTTCCGTTTACATCCGTTATTTCTGTAATTACAGAAAGAAACGATATGCGACTCATTGATCACCCTGATGCCAAAGCCTTCATCCTCCACTGGGGGGAAATGGGCACGCATTGGGGCGTGAACCGTTCAGTGGCTCAGGTGCATGCGCTGCTTTATCTATCAGACAGGCCCTTGACCGCAGACGACATTGTTGACGCGCTAACCCTTGCCCGTTCAAACGTGTCCACTGCCCTGAAGGAATTGCAGGGCTATGCTATTGTGCGTCGAGTTCATGTTGAAGCTGACCGGCGCGATCATTTTACTGCTGAAACTGATCTCTGGGATATGCTGATGCGGATCGTGGCGGAACGGAAGCGGCGCGAAATTGATCCCACAATTGCGTTGCTGGCAGAGCTTGCAGCGAAAATGGCAAACGACCCAGCGACGCCTGATCATTTGCGTGACCGCGTGACCAAAATGCACGAATTCATGGCCACGCTTAGCGGTTGGTATGATCAGGTCCGCACGCTTCCCAAAAATACCCTTGTGACGCTTATGAAGCTTGGCAGCAAAGTCGCTCGCTTCATTCCAGGCAGCCGCACCCCCGACACCACAGAGTAGGAGGCGAACATGCCAGACAAATCCCGATGACCATAGCTATCAGTTTCTTAAATTACAGAAATGACGAACATAAAGGAATTTGAAATGACTGAAATCGCCTATGCCCTCTATCTGGCTATTACCATTGGCATCACAATCTGGGTGGCGCGCACACTGAGCAAAAACGGGGAAGTCTTCCTTGTCCAATGCTTTGGCCATGCTGCGGAACTGGCCAAAAGCACGAACCATTTGCTGGTCGTTGGTTTTTACCTCGTCAACATTGGCTTCATCACGCTGACGCTGGCCATTGGCGCGGAGCCTACCACGATAACTGAAGCGATCCGTTTTCTGAGCGGTAAAGTTGGCCTTGCGGTCATTGTGCTGGGCGCAATGCACTTTTTCAACATGGGCGCGATTGCTCATTTTGGCCGCAAAGTGAACGGTTGGCTGGGTGAAAACATCACTGGCGTGAAAGCCTGACGTGCAACTCCTTCCCTGAGCTTGTCCAAGCCTGTCCTGAGCGCCTGCAGGGAAAGCTCAGAGGAGAAAGAGGAGAATTAAGATGAACCGCGATCAACCCCGCTACATCACGGCACCGCTGATCGCTGCAGTTTTTGCAGGACCATTTTTCCTAGCTGCTGTGTTTTTGGCATTCACCTATTCACAGCTGCCAAAACCGATTGAGATTGGGTCGTCAAACATCGAAATGGGTGAATTGAGTGGCCTCATTCTAGGATCAATTTTCTTTGGATGGTTCATCGCCGTAACTCCCTGCGCCATTGGCACAGCTGTGATGGCCCACATCGGCAAGTCCTTTCCCGGAACGCGTATGGTAGCCGTCTGGATTGCAGCAGGCATGGCAGTGATTGGGGCGCCTGCCATTCTGTTGGGGGGCTTCAGCCCCAACTATGCGCCGCTCAACGTCGCACTGACTTTGACAGGCGGATTTTGCGCGGCCCTATGCCGCCGCTTCACGACTTGGGGAGAGGCTCCGCTGACGGTCCCTGCTCACGCCCCGGCCCGCGCAGTGTCTCAACCACACCCACCACAATAAGCAGTTGCCCAATGAAATAGAGCGTCCAGATCGCGAACGAAACACCCCAAGTCTCCTCCAGAAATGACATGCGCGCAAAAATCAGCAAGTCAGAGGCTAGAAACATCATGGCACCAATACCAGTGCGAAACCTTGGAAAGCGGCTGGTCCAGGCGCTGGCCGCCATCCCCGCGACAAAGAAAGTGTAAACGCCAACCGTCACATCCTGAGTGAGTGAGAAGGCAATGAACACAGACAAAGGAACAACCAGTGCGAAAAGCATCCGCTGGCTGAACGTGATGCGGGGCCGCCAGTTGCGAAAATAGAGGAGCATGGCAGTGGCGTGCCCAACCAGAAAAGCCCCTGCTCCCGCCTCCAGTCCAGCTGCCTCAAGCAAGACGTCTCCCAGCGCACCGAACGCCATGACAGCTGCAATCAACCAACCGTCCATGTCGCGCGCGTTCAGGGCAGCCCAGACCGCCAGCAAGGCAACCCCTGCCCCTTTCCAGACGATCATCAGCGCAGGAGGAAGGGCGAGGTTCATGCCTAACAAG
>JANPCO010000155.1:0-4447 GCA_031430995.1 Sphingomonadales bacterium
GCGGCACATCCTGACAGGGTGGCCGCCATTAAAACTATCAAACCTGCTCGCATCAGTTGCCCCCCAGTTTATATTGAACCTTGAAGTGGCTAAATCTTCAAGTGGTTGCGCCCGCGCTGACGGTCATTTTTTTCGCGGTAGAGATTGCGCTGCGCCTGGTCCTGCCGCGCCTTCAAAATGTTGCGGTCGCTTCGTGTCAACTTCCCGCCGTGGCGGGCACGCATCCGGTTTTCAAGGCGGCGGATGGAGCGCTGATCGGCGTTGAGCATATTTTCTTCGGCACGCGTCAACTTGCCATTGCGTGCAGCGGCATCGATCAGACGTTCCTGATCCAGCTGACGCGCATTGATAGGCCCGGCAGCGGACGCAAATGAGGGAAGAGCAATTGCTGACAGGGCAATGGCGATGAAAACTGAGCGCATAGAAGGTCCTTTCGTGATCAACCGAGGCACAACGCATCACTGGCTAGAAATGTTCCTTATCACTCTTCCATTGTATGCCACATCATATCCCCAGTCCGCTTACCCTGAGCTTGACGAAGGGCTGATCGGGAGTTCGCGCCAGCCGGGGCGGCGTATTCTGGCACCAACCCTTCGTCACGCTAAGGGTGAGCGCGTTGGTTCAACCTCGCCGGGCGTCCCGCCCATCAACCGCTGTATCGCAGCGGATAGCTCCGTGACTTTGACAGGTTTGTTCAATTGCAGGCAATTCTGCCCTGCGACATCTCGCATCGTTTCAGTGGAAATATCACCGGTGAGGATGATAGCAGGCAAGTCGTCCCCCAGTTGATCGCGCAGCTTGGCGCACAAGCGGAGGCCGTCAATTGGTCCGGGCAAGTTATAGTCCGTCAGGATCAGGTCAGGATTGATCACTTGATTTGCCACCAGTCTAAGGGCTTCTGCTGCGCTGCCGGCAACCGCGGTGTGATGGCCTTCATCCGTGAGTAACAGATCAAGAAGTGCTCGAACCTCTGGATCGTCATCAACAATCAGAATGGCACCACTGCGGTGGGGCATAGCTGCCGGTGTTGAACCTTCACCAGGTGGCACTGGAACCAGTTCCTGCAACGGAAGCACCACGTCAACTGCAAACGCTGATCCCTTGCCAAGCGTAGACCGCACCCGAACGGGATGGTTGAGCAAAGTGCCAAGCCGCTGCACAATTGAAAGCCCCAATCCCAAGCCCCGGCTGCGTTCGCGCGCGGCATTATCGACTTGGTGATATTCGTCGAAAATATATTTGACCTGGTCGTCCGCAATGCCAATGCCCGTATCGATAATTTCGATGCTGATCCTGCCCTTGAGGCGGCGGCATCCCAGCAATATCTTGCCGCGCTTAGTGTATTTCAAAGCGTTTGAAATAAGATTGCGTAACATCTGTTCAAGCAGACGACGGTCTGTCTGAATAATCAATCCGCAGCGCACGACACGCAGCTGCAACTTCTTAGCCTGCGCATGATAGGTGAATTCATCCCGCAACTGATCAAGCAAGTCATTGACGGCGAAACGCGAAACAACTGGCATCACTGTGCCCGCGTCAATCTGGTTTATATCCAGCAGCGTGTTGAGCATTCCCGTCATCGCGCCCAGTGTTTCATCAAGTCGGCCGATCAGTTGCTGCGCCTTTTCCCCCTGAGCGGTCTTACCAAGCAAACCCTGGAGCAGCGCCAGCGTTTGCAACGGCTGGCGCAGATCATGGCTTGCCACTGCCAAAAACCGGGATTTGGCGACAGTGGCAAGCTCTGCCTCTTTCTTTGCATCATCAACCAGTTTTGCTGCCCGTTTGCGTTCTGTTATGTCGGTAAAGGTAATCACCACGCCCTCTATCCCGTCATCGTCGGTGCGATAGGGCATGATCCGCCGCGTGAACCACGTACCGTCCCCGGTTTCAATTTCGCGGTCAACGGGGGCCAGATCATGCAGCACATGGCGCGCATCAGTTGTAATTGCTGTATCAATGGCCAATGACTGCAAATCCGAGAGCGGCCGCCCAATATCGCCTGGGATCACGTTGAACAGGGATCTTGTGGCGGGCGTAAAAAAACGGATGTTCAGCGCCGTGTCCAAAAAGAGCGTCGCCACGTCAGTGCTATAAAGGACATTCTGAAGGTCGTTTGACGTTGTCCGCTGCCGGTCCAGTGTTTCCTGCAATTGGCTGTTCAGCGCGGTCAGTTCCTCATTTAGCGATTGCAATTCTTCTTTTGACGTCAGCAATTCCTCATTGGTGGATTGGAATTCCTCATTAACCGATAATGCCTCTTCATTGATGGCGCGCTGTTCTTCGCCTGATTTTTCAAGGCTGTGGATCGCACCTTGCAGTTCAGTGCGCGTGGCTTCCAGTTCAGCTTCAAGATCAGTGATCCGCGGCATGTCGGTCGGGGTTGCCGCTGCCCCGGGCTTTGTGGCCTTTGAGGGCGCGTCGACGAAACAAATCAGCATCATGTCTTCGTCGTTGCTTTTGACTAACCGCACATCAATGTTGAAAGGCACTCCGCTTTGTTTGCCTCCAGCAACGATGACTGGCGTTTTTTCGGGGCTGACTTGGCCAATCGCAAACCGCAATCGCGTGCGCAACGCTTGTGGCGCCATATCGAGCAGATCGTGGCTGGGATGGCCCGGCGCAATACGCAAATATCTGTCCACCGGACCAATTGAGAAAAGACATTCATGCTTGCGGTTGATCAGCACAGCGGCAGGGGCATGCGCCTCCAGCACCGCCCGCCGGCACAGGTCTGCCAAGTCGCTTTGCCGAACAATCGCACTCGCTTTCGCCAAGGGTTCAGGCGGCTGCACTGATCCACCCCCATGAGATGACAATCCGATTCCTCCTGTGCGTGCGCGCCCGGCATGGCGGTAAATCCGCTCTGCCTTGAAAGCGATTTCAAACTGGCCTTCAGTGGTGCCAATGGTTTCGGCATTGCCGAGTAACAAAATGCCCCCTTTGCGCAGCGCAAAATGGAACAGCGATATCACCTTGGCTTGCGCCTCTGAGCCGAGATAAATCAGCAAATTGCGGCACGATATCATATCAAGCCGTGAAAACGGCGGATCTGCCAGCACATCCTGAACCGTGAACACCACTGCTGAACGCAGTTCAGGTGAGACACGGTAGCCATGATCTTCAGCTGTGAAAAAACGCGCCAACCGTTCCGGTGATATGTCAGCGCTGATTGAGCGCGGATACACGCCGTCACGCGCAGTCGCCACAGCTTCGCTGTCAACATCAGACGCGAACACTTGCAGCTTCACATTGCTTTTTGCAGCGACGATGGCTTCGCGGAACAGCATGGCCAGCGAATAAGCTTCTTCTCCTGTGCTGCATCCCGCAATCCAGATCCGTAACGCTACGTCCACAGGCTGCGCCGCAATCAGATCGGGAATGATCTTTGCACTGAGATGTTCAAACACCTTGGGGTCGCGAAAGAAGCTCGTGACGTTAATCAGCAAGTCCTTGGCGAGCAGATCAAGCTCTTGAGCGTTGTTTTTAAGTGCCTGAAGATAAAGCGCCACGTCGCCCGATCGAATTCCGGAAAGCGCCATCCGTCGTTCAATCCGCCGTTTGAGCGTGCCCATTTTATACAGGGTGAAATCATGCGTTGTTGCAACGCGCAGCAGGTCAATGATCGCGGGCAACTGATCGCGCGCTGGCGTTGGCGTGGGGGAAGGCGCGTCACGGTGCTGCAACGCCGCCCCCATGTCTGCAACGCGCAGCGTGGCATTTACGACGCCAGTTGCAATGGCACTGCGCGGCATCCCGCCATAATCGGCTTCGTCGGGGTCTTGGGCAATACAATAGCCACCGTGTTGCTTCACGGCTTTCACGCCAATGCTACCATCCGCCCCTGTGCCCGACAATATGATGGCAACGGCACGCGGCCCGTAATTTTCGGCGAGTGAATTGAGTAGGAAATCAAATGGCAGGCGCAGCCCGTGGCGGGCAAGCGGTTTTGACACGTGCAGCACGTCTTTTGCCGCAGACAGATAGGTGCCAGGCGGAATGATATACAGATGGTCCGGCTCAATATGCATTCCGTCTACAGCCTCCAACACAGTCATTTCTGTGTGTTTGGCCAGCAATTCAGCCATTAGGCTCGCATGCGCAGGGTCAAGATGCTGAACTAGAATGAATGCCATGCCCATCGACGGCGGCAATGCATCAAGCAACCGCGTGGAGGCTTCCAGTCCACCCGCAGATGCGCCAATTCCAATCACGGGGAAGGCGGATGGGGCTTTGCGCGCTGCCATAAGGGCCATGTCCTTGGCGTTTTGCCCCCCGGCGAGGGGCGTGACCAGATGCCTGCTTTTTCAAGTAGCGTTTCGGACGGCGTGAGTAGCGGCGCTTTACGGGAAAATGTCAAATGTCTCCTGTGCTCTTCCAGCTTAAAGTGAAACCGAAATGGGGAACAATGCCGCACTTACCGAGTTGCACTTGTCTAACCCTAGGAGAC
>JANPCO010000156.1:0-27707 GCA_031430995.1 Sphingomonadales bacterium
TGGTGTTTTGTTGCTGGTGTTTTTTTTTTTTTTATTTCTCCACTACGTTGGGCCTTAACCTATTTTATAAAAACATAATAAAACACGACCGTGATTTCTGTATCGGCGAACTGAGCGAGCGCTTTCAGGCTCTTCGTATCAAAATCGTAACCCAGGTGATGAAACTCTGTGGTGTCGAGGGTGAAACCAATGATCTCACCGTCGTTCACTAGTTCTTCGAGTTCTTTTTCAGTTTTCTTCGGCATAGCGGCTTCGCTACATTACACCGGCGCCGTAAGCTAAGAATTTCGTGATGTGAGAATTGAGCCCACCGGTTGCATTCGCTCACATTGAGCCCGATAATGTTTCATTCTAGCCTACCTATTCCAAAATCTAAACCTGAACGGACGGTGCCGTTCAGCAGCCCTGCTTTAGGTCGCGAAGGTCCGAAAACTTAGCGAAGGCGGGCTTGGCTGAAACCGAGCCAAATCAGCCTGGTAGGCGCGCCATGATCCGGTCGAAGAGGGCCTTGCGCTTAAGCGCAATGTCAAGTTGGTCGAGCCGTTTGACGATTTCACCTGCTTCAGCATCAAGGTCTGCGGCGGCGTCCGCCATCGCCACCCAGAGCGGCGACAACTGCTCGACCAAAGCGCGCCCTTTCGCTGTCAGGACGAGACGACTTCGACGCCCATCTGCGGGGTCCGCTTCGGCACGAACCAGCCCTGCCTTTTCAAGCGACTGGCGTGTTTGGCTGACCGAGACGTGGGTAATGCCCAACGATGAGGCGATCTCACCGACCGTGGCTGTACCATTGATCGCGAGCTGATTGATCACACCAAACCAGCGCTGCTCAAAGTCGATGCCAAGCGTCGCGTAAACCCGTGTTGCGTCGCGGTCGATCACTTCGGACAGACGCCGCAAGCGGGTGCCGAGCGCTGCGCCACCGACTGAACGGGTGTAATCCAATTGCCGCCCTCCATCCTTTCACATTGACAGGTGCGTAGGCACCTACCTATCTGTCAATGCCGCCCCCTACGAGTATTCTCGTCATGCATCAAATTGCACCTGAAACGAATCCAATGATTGGCCGCAGGGCGTTCGTCTTTGCTGGAGTTGCGATGCTGGCACTTCATCCTGTGCGGGGGTTTGCAGGCCATCCGTCACGTCAGAAAGCCTCCGATGCCTTCATCACCGATGCAATGCAGAAGGCCAGGATACCCGGCATGGCGGTTGGCTACGCCAAAGACGGGATCGTGCATTTTGCTCGCGGATATGGCTTCGCCGACCTCGAGACGAAGCGACGAGTGACGCCCGACACGGTCTTTCCAATCGCGTCGATCACAAAGACCGTAACAGCGCTGGCCATCATGCGACTTTGCGAGGCCGGGAAGCTGAAGCTGGATGACCCGGTTGCACCGTATCTCGATTTTTCTGTCGTCAATCCGCATTATCCCAATTCACAGATCACCTTTCGTCATTTGCTGACCCACACATCCAGCATCTCGGACGCCAAATATTATGAGGTCGATACCCGCGTATCCGGGCGCGATGCGACGACATCGCTTCGTGACCATCTGATCGGCTTTCTCACGCCGACAGGGCAGCATTATTCGGCGGACGGGTGCTTCAGTTCGGAAACGCCCGGCGCCGTGTGGGACTACAGCAATCTGGGCTTTGCGCTTTTGGGTTATCTGGTTGACCGCATAGGCGCGCGCGATGGTCGTGAACAAATCGCCCGACAAGTTTTTGCGCCGCTTGGGATGCGCCATAGCTATTGGGCCATCGCGGATACTCCGGCACGGTTCAGGTCGACGCCTTATGATTTTGTCGATGAACGCCCGAAACCCGTAACGCCGCTTGGATTACCCGATTGGCCAGCGGGCGCGATCCGGTCTTCGGTCGCCGACTTTATCAAGCTGATCGCCGCTGTCGCAAACGGTGGCGCCTCGCATGGGATACGGATTCTTGGCGCATCCGGCATCGATCAGATGCTGACCATCACCCAACCCAAAGGGCTGCCTGCATGGACGCAGGGCCAGGGGCTGGGCTGGGGTGCTTCGCGTCTGGGTACCACGACCTATCCCGAACATTGGGGCGGCTCGACCGGCATATTCACAGCCGCCTATCTCGACACCACCAAGCGGGCCGGGGTCTTGATCTTGACAAACGCGACTGCGACGCCGGACGGCAAGACCGCTGTGAAAGCCATTGCACAGTACTTGCTTGAGAAGTGAAGCGCTGCATATTGTGTTTCCGATTTGGCGGTCCTACTACGATTTGGATTTCCGCTATCTTGAGTCTTGCGACTGACACTGCCCGTCCGGAGCGACGCCGGAAAATGCCTTTGGGACTTTGATGAATGAACGACCGGTTTGGATGGAATCGGATGGACATTGAAATGGCCGGTTTGTTAGCGGGAGCCGCCGTCTTCAATGACCGTAAACGAGCAGCAGCTGTGTTTTGTGCCCTATAAAGTTGCCAGCCTGTTGGCAGCCACCATCGATTATGCCTCATATCCGTCACTGCAGAATAGCGCGCAGAGACTATGGCCAAATGAGACCCGATTTCGCACCGAAATGAAGTGTTGCGGAGACACGGGGGAGCTACGAAAGTCGCAGAAAACCCGGCGTTTCAGCCTGCCCAATCTATATGTCGCGGTTTGGCAAATATGCTTGGAGGCCCGAGCCGGAATCGAACCGGCGTGCGAGGATTTGCAGTCCTCTACGTCACCACTCCGCCATCGGGCCTCGCTCGCGGACCGTTCCTCTGGGCGGGTGGCCGCCTCAAGTCAAGTCACTTAGGGGGCAATCGGAAGGCACGCATTGCCCGCTGCCCGGACAGCGACGCAGATTTTGTCAGCGGCGGCAGCGTTTGAAATTGGTCCTGCTTGAAGGCGTGTGACGCTGCCCGCTTTCACCAGATAAGGCTGCAGATCGGACAGGCCAGCAACGCGGCGTTCAAGCTGAGTGTAGAGGGCGCGGGCGCGCGATTCTTCACCAAAGGCACCCAACTGAACGCGCCAGCCCTTGCCTGCGACGACGGCGGGACGGGCTGGAGCGGCACGCACCACAGCGGCTACGCGTGGCGTGGCAATAGCCACTGGGCGCGGTGTCGTTGCGACGGCGGACTGATCAATGGGCGGAAAGTTCGGTTGCGATGGCGGCAAATCTACCGGGCGAACAACGCCCCCGATTTGCTGGGATGGGCGCGGCGGAGCCGATTGGTTGGCAGCCAAGGGTGGCAATGCAGGCCGCGATGCCGCCATTTCCATCGACCGTGCCAGCGAAAGCCCCTGCTGGCGCTGTTCGAGGGGGATATAGCGATCCATCTGCGCCAGACTGGCGGACGCTGGTGCCAGGCCCGCGGCCGACGCACGTGTCATTAAGGCATAGGCGCGCGTCCAATCCTTTGTGACCATATCGCCGTTGAACAGCGCAGTGCCGAGAATATATTGCGCGCGAGGTTCACCGCGCGCGGCTGATTTTTCAACCCACGGCAGCGCTTGTTGGCGATTGCCGTTTTGAAACATGACAAGCCCGTAATTGTCTTCGGCCTGCAAATGACCTTGGAGTGCGGCTTTGCGGTACCAGTCTTCGGCCTGTTTCAAGTCAACGGGAACGCCGCGTCCAAGCTTATAGGCCTGGCCCAAATTAAACTGAGCATCGGCATCGCCGGATATGGCCAGTGGTCGCCATGCTTTGATAGCGGCTGGATATTCTCCGCGCCCCCACGCTTCGACACCTGATTTTACGCCATCTGATTTCAAGTCTGCAAAGGCGGGGCTGATGGATAGGGTTGCACTCAATAAGGCGCAGGCAAAGGGCAAAATCCGCATGGTAAATAAACTCCAAATTCACGCTACTATGAGGGCCATACCCGCCCTTGGTTAACAGGATATTAGCATAAACGCGGCGCAGAAATAGCCAGTTGCGCCATTTTTTACAGGGCACCGATCAAAATGGACACCGCGTTAACCTTTTCTTAGCCCTAATCATGGAATTGATGCTGCCAATCTTGAAAAACGACAAGGATTTCCCATGCGGGTATTGGCGATGGCATCACAAAAGGGCGGCTCCGGCAAGACAACTTTGTCAGGCCATATTGCGGTGCAAGCGCAGCTGGCGGGTGCTGGTCCTGTGGTTCTTATTGATATCGATCCGCAAGGCTCGCTCGCCGATTGGTGGAATGAACGGCAGACGGAATATCCTGCCTTTGCGCAGACGACAGTTGCACGGCTTGCAGGCGACCTCGAATTGCTTCGTCAACAAGGTTTCAAACTGGCTGTTATTGACACACCGCCCGCGATAACGATGGCGATCCAGAGCGTGATTAACGTCGCAGAACTCATTGTTATCCCGACCCGCCCAAGCCCCCATGACTTGCGCGCCGTTGGTGCAACCGTTGATCTTTGCGACCGGGCTGGCAAACCACTGGTTTTTGTCGTGAACGGCGCAACACCCAAGGCCAAGATAACCTATGAAGCTGCTGTGGCTTTATCTCAGCACGGGACTGTCGCCCCCGTTACAATCCATCATCGCACAGATTTTGCCGCGTCAATGATTGATGGGCGGACTGTGATGGAAGTTGATCCCAGAGGACGTTCCGCAGCTGAAATTACTGAATTGTGGAAATATATGTCGGACCGGCTGGAGAAGAATTTCCGCCGTACCGTATTTAGTGCGCCTGCGATGAGCGCCGCTGCAGGCAATGCTCGCCCTGGTTATGCAAACGCTGGTGGTGGCTTTGGCCGCCGCGGCGTTGGCCAGTGATGGGAGGGGAGATTATGTCTGACGCTCGTCCTCTCGCCTCACTTAGTTCTTCCCTGCTGGCCCGCAAAGGATCGGCCAAGCCCGCAATGCGCCCGCAAGCCATTGTGCTGGGGGAAACTTACGGACAGAACCTCGAAGATCTTGGCTGGAATGATATGGGGGAAGATGTGTTCCCTGCATCAGCCGCTGAGGTGATTGCTTTTCCGACTGCATTTCCAGAAGCGCTGGTTGCAGAACAACCTACGGCGCCAGTCGAACGGGTGGTTGAGGAACAACGCGAACACATAGCCCGTGAGTTCACGCCCAACCCCGTTGTTGTGGCACCAGTGACTGGCGCTGCCGAAGCGCCGCGCCCTCGCGCGCTGGCCGGGTCAAAAGGCCGTGCTGCATTCACTCTAAGGCTGGATGCCGATCGTCATTTGAAATTGCGGCTGGTCTGCGCTGTGGCGCACCGGTCTGCTCAGCATGTTGTAACTCAGGCGTTGGATGAATTTTTGGCGCGCCAACCAGAGGTCGGTGACCTCACCGCGAAGCTGCGGAACTGACCGAAATTGAAGAACAGGGGATAGACCATGAAGATTGTAAACCTTGCAAAATTTGCTGCGTCCGGGCTTGTCCTTGGGGCGATGTTTGGCGGGCTGGCGCCATTTGAGGGCGGTGTTTCTTCCGCGTCAGCTCAGGCTGACCCTGCTGTCAATGCTGCTGCTCTGGCCGCGAAAAAGGCCCAGAAGGCAGCTGCAAAAGGTCAGTCCGATAAAGCTGTCAGCTTTGCTGAGGCTGCTGTGTCCTTCCAGCCGCAGGACGTTCGCTACCGGCTGCTGCTCGGTGAAACTTATCTGACTGCGGGCCGGTTTCAATCTGCCGAAACGAGCTTCAATGATGTTCTTGATCTGACCCCCGGGAATGAACGGGCGAGCTTGAAACTGGCGCTCTCTAAAATTGCGCTAGGCAAAGTTGATGCCGCCAAATCAATAATCAATGACGTGAAGGACCGTCTGGCCCCGGCTGACTATGCATTGGCCCTCACTTTGGCAGGCGACACTGAGACAGCGATCTCAACCCTCGAAAATGAAGTGCGCGCCACAGGCAGCGATGCGCGTGGGCGTCAAAACCTGGCACTGGCTTACGCCTTTGCTGGCAAGTGGGCGCAAGCCCGCGTGCTGGCATCGCAAGATTTGTCACCTGATCTAGTGGACGCGCGGATGACGCTGTGGGCAGGGCTTGCCCGTCCGCAGGCAAGCTGGGATCAAGTGGCATCAGTGCTGGGTGTGAAAGCAATTTATGATAGCGGTCAGCCTGTCGCACTTGCCCTAAACACCCGCAGTGCGGAACCTGTCCAAGTGGCTGCGGCTCCGATTGAAGTCGCTGTTGCTGCTGCTGAACCTGCGTCAGCTTTCGATGTGCCAGTGCCAGCAGAAGTGGCGAAGGCGGCCCCTGCGCCATCACAATTTACCTATGAAATGGGTCCGCGCCGTGAGATTGTTCAGCGTATTCCCGCAGTCGCTCCTGCAGCCAAGCCCGCAGTTCGTATGGCCCGGGTTAGCGGATCAACGCCGCTGGTTCGCGCGCAGGCCAAGCCTATGAAAGTGGCTGTTGCTGCACCTGCGAAGCCTGTGAAAGTCGGCGTTGCAACCACGCCTTCGGTTACCGGTCAGTTCGTTGTCCAGTTGGGTGCCTTTGGTAGTCAAGCTGCAGCGAAGACGATGTGGTCCCGCCTTGCTAGCAAAGTGGCTCCACTGGGCACGCGCAAAGCCGTAACGGCATCCGTTGGCACAAAGGGCAAAACGCTTCACCGTCTTGCGGCATCCGGGTTCACGTCAATGGCGGATGCGCAGGCGGTATGTGGCAAAGTGAAGGCAGCGGGCGGGAATTGTTTCGTGCGATCTGGTTCGGCTGACACGTCGATCCGCTGGGCTTCTCTGCAAACGGGCAAATCGGTTCAACTGGCTTCACGCTAAGTCGCGGTTCGGGCTTAGTTCCGCGTGAAACGGTCAAGCCCGGCCCGTAAGTCAGCAATGAGGTCGCCTGCATCCTCTAGCCCGATTTGCAGGCGCACCGCTGGGCCTTCGGCTTTCCACTGTGTTGCGGTGCGGATGTTCTCGGGGTCAATCGGCAACGCCAGGCTCTCATAGCCGCCCCAACTATACCCGATGCCAAAGTGGGACAGGCCGTCGATGAGTGATGCTCGCGCCGCGCTGGTGCCACCGTTCAAGATGAAGCTAAACAGCCCAGTCGATCCTTCAAAGTCCCGCTTCCAAAGGCTGTGTTGCGGATGAGACGGCAGGGCAGGGTGCAGGACGCGAGCGACTTCGCTTTGCCCCTCAAGCCAAAGGGCGATCAGCAGCGCACTGTCCTGATGCTGCTGCAACCGCACCGCCATTGTCCGTAGCCCGCGTGAGGCAAGCCAGGCATCATCGGGGCTAAGATAATGGCCCAATTCTTGGGACGTGAAGCGCAACGCAGCGAATGACGCGGCATTGGCCGTCACTGCGCCTGCCATCACGTCGCTATGACCGACAATATATTTGGTGACCGCGACGACTGACAAGTCCACGCCCATTGAAAGGGGCTTGTAATAAAGCGATGTTCCCCAGGTGTTGTCGATCAGGGTTTTGATGCCCTGTGCCTTGGCAACCGCAACAATCGCTGGCACGTCCTGCACTTCAAAGGTCAGGCTTCCGGGGCTTTCCATAAAAATCGCCGCTGTATTAGGCTGAATGAGCGTCGCAATGTCGCCTGCGATCAGAGGATCATAATAGGTGGTTTTAACGCCCCATTTGCTCAGCCATTTATCGCAAAATATGCGCGTGGGATCATAGGCGCTGTCCGTCATTAACAAATGGTCGCCGGGCTTCAAAACTGAGAGCAAGGCAGAAGTAATAGCGGCCACACCAGACGCAAACAGCATTGTGCCTGCTGCCCCCGGCTCCATCCCAGTCATCGCGTCTGCCAGCGACCACTGGGTTGGCGTCCCGCGGCGGCCGTAGAAGAATTTGCCGTCTTCGTTAGATGCCTTGCCTGCTTTGAGTGCGGCACAATCATCATACAAGATGGTGGACGCGCGCCATACCGGTGGGTTCACAACGGGGCCAGTCCACTCTTCACGTCGTCCAGCTTGAACGACTTGTGTGGCAGGCTTTACGTCTTTGTCGCTCACGCAGCACCCCATGAGAATCTGATCGGCATCAACGTGTCGGGGTGCAATGACTGGTGCACGGGGCAGGTGAGGGCGGCTGCCTCCAGCCGCTGTTGGTCTTCGGCGCTAACATCTCGGGGCACATGGATGTGCACATCCAATTTGCTGATCCGCCGGGGAAGGCCGCTAGCCATGTCTTTTTCAACTCGTGCCGTGGTGCCGCTGATATCAATCTGATGCGTCCGCGCCGCAATCCCCATGACAGTCAACATGCACGTCCCCAGCGCCGTTGCCACCAGATCAGTCGGCGAAAAACTCTCTCCCTTGCCGTGATTGTCGGTTGGTGCATCTGTTGCAAGCGATGCGCCTGAGGGACCATGCACGGCCGTGCAGTGGAGATCACCTTCATAGGTAACAGTTATGGGAACCACAATTTTGACCTTCGTATCGCTGTGTCAGGCTTATCTGTTAGTTGCCCGCAGGCACCGCCGCAAGGGCAGTGGCAAAAGCGGCTTCGTTCGATTAGGAGACATGCCATGGACAGAACTTTTCTTGGTAAAACCAGCGCGCTTCCCTTATCGCCTGAAGAGGCGGTGCTTGATTATCCTGCAAATCCGCGTCCCGGCAGCCCTTATCTAGTGCGCTTTACGGCGCCTGAGTTTACTTCGCTTTGCCCTGTGACGGCGCAGCCAGATTTCGCGCATCTAGTGATTGATTATGTGCCCGGTGATACGATTGTGGAATCAAAGGCGTTGAAACTATTCCTCGGCTCTTTCCGCAACCACGCAGCCTTTCATGAAGATTGCACCGTGGGAATCGCTCAGCGGCTTGTGGCGGAAATGAGCCCCGTCTGGCTGCGCATCGGCGGCTATTGGTATCCGCGCGGGGGCATACCCATTGATGTGTTCTGGCAAACCGGGGAGCCGCCCAAAGACGTCTGGATTCCTGATCAGGATGTTCCGGGATATCGCGGACGGGGGTAATTGCGGCGCACCGTTGCTTTGCTATTTCGCTTAAGACCCTTGCCTTGGGCCCATAAAGCGGCTTAGCCGATACATATGTCATCACTCGAATGGGGTGCCGCCGCGCTCCTCCTCATCAACATCATCCTTGTCGCGCGGCGCAGTGTCTGGAACTTTCCATTCGCGATTGTCGGCGTGGCGCTTTATGCCTTCGTGTTTTGGCAAGCGCGACTGTTCAGCATGGCCGGGCTGCAAGTATTTTTCCTGGTGATCAACGCATATGGGTGGTGGGCATGGCGGCGCGGCAAGGCCAAGGACGGTGAAGTCATGGTGCGCTTTCTTTCTGCCACGGCACGCATTCTGTGGCTTACCCTGTCTATGATAGCCGTGATCGGGTGGGGATGGGTCATGCAGCGGTTTGCAGGCGGTGCCTTTCCTTATTCCGATGCGGCAGGGGCAATGCTTTCTGTGGTCGCTCAATTGCTGATGGTGTGGCGTTACGTGGAAAACTGGGTGTGGTGGATTGCCGTCAATATCATCTCAGTCGTGCTGTTCGTGGAGAGCGAGCTTTATGTGTCGTCTGCGCTTTACATGCTGAACTGGGGACTTGCAGTTTACGGCTTTCTGGCCTGGAGCGCCGACGCAAGGCGGCAAAATGGCACAGATGAAAGTGGTGCGGAGGGATGACGCGCATTTGCCTGCACGGACCAGAAAGCACGGGAAAGTCAGAATTGGCTGAGGCGCTGGCGGCGCATTTCGGGTGTGAAGTTGTGCCTGAATATGGGCGCAGTTACTGCGAAGCGCATGGGGTCGATATTGATATGGCCGCACTTGTGCATATTGGCCAAGTGCAAGATGCGCTGAATTGGGAAGCCGCGGCGCGGGCAGGGGATGGCGTCGTGCTGTTCGACACGGATAGCCTGATCACGTCCGTTTGGGCTGACATGATGTTTGGCAAGCGTGACCCGTGGTTTGACGCGGCGGAGCCGACGGGCGAGCTATATTTGCTGACCGACACTGACTTACCTTTTGTGGCGGACGGATTGCGGGTGTACGGAGAGCCTGAAGACCGCGCACGCTTCCTTACGCTGTGCCAAAGCGTCCTGGAACGGCGTCGTGTGCGCTGGGCACTGATCAGAGGCGAAGGTGAGGCGCGCGTGAATGCAGCGCTTGCAGCAATTGAGGCGAACTTATGATTGACGCGATCCTTGCCTTGAATGCAGCCCATGAAGTGGAAACATCTCCGCTTGACCGCGCGGCGTTGGAAGTGATGCTGGATGAGGCTTTCCATAGCGCAACGGCGGCTGACGGCGTTGACGGGTTCATAATTACGTTCGATCAGGATGCCGATTATGACAGTATAAACTTCCGCTGGTTTGCTGAACGCTATGACAGGTTCGTCTATGTTGACCGCGTTGTCACGGCACCTCACGCCAGAGGTCGAGGGATTGCGCGCGGTTTCTATGCCACTTTATTTAAGGCCGCCCGCGCGGCTGGGCACAGGCGCATTGTGGCCGAAATCAATGTCGATCCGCCCAATCCAGCCTCGATGGCCTTTCACGCCGCCTTGGGCTTTACTGAAGTGGGGCGCGGAGACTTTCCTGAGAAAGGCAAGATCGTAAGTTATCAGGAGTGTCTGCTGTGACGGAGTTTAGCTGGACGCCAGACCAAGCGAGCGGGATCACGCAGCGCTTTGTTGAGGCCAACGGCATAAAGTTTGAACTGGCAGAATGCGGCACTGGCGACAGGCTGGCGCTGTGTCTGCACGGTTTTCCCGAATTGAATTACAGCTGGCGCTTTCAAATGCCGATGCTCGCCGCGAATGGATGGCGTGTCTGGGCGCCCAATTTGCGAGGCTACGGCGCAACTGACAAGCCGGACGGCGTTTCGGCTTACGCCCTCAATACGCTGGCAGAAGATGTGGGCGCGCTGATTGATGTGTCGGGCGCAAAGGAAGTGATGCTGATCGCTCATGATTGGGGCGCCATTATTGCGTGGCATTTTGCGATCAAGAATGTCCGTCCCCTGACGCGGCTGGTGATCATGAATGTGCCGCACCCCAAAGTGGCAATGCGCGAAATCAGGCATTGGCGGCAGTTCAGGAAAAGCTGGTATATCTTTTTCTTTCAACTGCCCGCATTGCCTGAATGGATGATGGGGCGCAGCGGGGCGCGCGGTGTTAAAGCTGCGTTTTACAATATGGCGGTCGATAAAAGCCGCTTTCCCCGTGAAGTGCTGCAAACCTATGCCGACGCTGCGCTGCGCCCCGGTGCGCTCAAATCGATGATCAATTATTACCGGGCGCTGATCCGCCGCCCCGATGGCCGCGATATTGGCGATGCGCACGTGGCTGTGCCAACCCTGATGATCTGGGGTGAAGAGGATGCTGCACTCAACATTCACTGTACCGTCGGCACTGAGGAATGGGTGCCGAACTTCACGCTCCGCCGTTTTCCGGGCGTGTCGCACTGGGTGCAGCAAGAAGCGCCAGAGGCGGTGAATGGGGCGCTGTCAGATTGGCTTGACCGGAAAGAGCGTGTGGTGAATTTAGAGTGACCCTATCGTCATTGCGAACGAAGCGCGGCAATCCAGACCGTATGGCGCTGACCTCTGGGTTGCCGCGCTTCGCTCGCAATGACGATTCACTCAAATGTAATCTTGCTTTTCCGCGCAAACCCAGCCACTGACAAAGCTCCCAACGTGGGAATCAGAAAGCCGGAGGGGCCTTTGCACGGTGCAAAAGTCAGCGATCGGCAGTGAAAGGCAAGTGACTATGGCTCTTTATGAGCATGTATTTCTTGCGCGTCAGGATTTGGCACAAGCCCAAGTTGACGCGCTGGCAGCAAACGCCACATCCATCATCGAAACCAACGGCGGCTCGGTCCTCAAGACTGAAAACTGGGGTTTGCGGACACTTGCGTATAAAATCGCGAAGAACCGCAAGGCCCATTATGTCATGGTCGAATTTTCAGCACCCGGACCGGTTGTTGCTGAATTGGAGCGTCAGACGCAGATCAGCGAAGACATCATTCGGTATATCACCATTAAAGTCGACGAATCCGAAGCTGGCCCATCTGTGATGATGCGCAAGTCTGACAAAAAATCTCGTCGTGACCGCGACGATGATGGCATCGATTTTTAAGGAGCATTGACCCATGGCACGCCCATTTTTCCGCCGCCGCAAATCTTGCCCCTTTTCCGGCAAAGAAGCCCCGCAGATTGACTATAAGGATGTCAAGTTGCTTCAGGGCTTTGTGTCCGAACGTGGCAAGATCGTCCCCAGCCGCATTACGTCGGTTGCCGCCAAGAAGCAGCGTGAGTTGTCGCAAGCCATCAAGCGCGCGCGTCATCTCGGCCTTCTGCCCTACCTCGTGAAGTAAGGAATACCGACAGGTGGAAATCATTCTGCTCGAACGCGTTGAAAAACTCGGCGCAATTGGTGATGTCGTCACTGTAAAGGACGGCTTTGCCCGCAATTATCTCCTTCCGAATAAGAAGGCGCTTCGTGCCAACGCGGCCAACCGCAAGGTATTCGAAGCCAACAAAGCGACAATCGTGGCCGACAACGACGCGCGCAAGGCCGAAGCCCAAGCGGCATCATCCGACGTGGACGGCACATCTGTAACGCTCATCCGTCAGGCTTCAAACACAGGCCAGCTTTATGGTTCAGTGGTTGTGCGTGACATCGTCGAGGCCCTCGAAGCCGCTGGCAAAAAGGTCAACAAAACCCAGATCGTTCTCAACAAGCCGATTAAGTCGATTGGCCTGTATGATGTGAAAGTATCGCTTCACGCCGAAGTCGCGGTGATGGTGAAAGTCAATGTTGCGCGTTCACCGGAAGAGGCTGATCTGCAAACAAAGGGCGTCGACGTCATGGCGTCGATGTTTGAAAAGGACGTTTCTGGCTTCACCGAAGACTTTGATCCCAATGCCGAACCTGGCCTCCAGGAAGACCGCGCTGATGAAGCAGCACCTGCTGCTGCACCTGCACCAGCGGCTAACGACGAGTAATCAAAATCCGTTCGGGCTGAGCCTGTCGAAGCCTTCCCTTCTTCCTTGCCCGCAAGGCAAAGGTAGGGGGCATTTCGACAGGCTCAATTCGAACGGTGTTTGGGGCTAATTCGTTGCTCTACACGCCGCCCGCGCCTGACGCTGTTGTATTTCTGTCATAGTCCGCACCCAATGTTGCGCTTGCACAGTCAAGGCGATTGACGCTTGCCGCTCTGTCGGCCAGACCCACTGTATAAATATAACGGACTAGGGATTTGCCATGAGAACGCGCACACACACTCTGCTCGCCACATTGTTCGCTACCACTGTGATGGCCATGCCCGCGTTTGCACAGGATGCAGCAGATGACGCTGGTAGCGATGACATCATCGTCACTGCCCAAAAGCGCGAACAAAATCTGCAAGATGTGCCGATCAGCATCCAGGCGTTGGGCAATAAAAAGCTCGACCAGCTGGGCGTCAGCAATTTCAACGATTTCTCCAAACTGCTCCCCAGCATCAGTTTTCAGACGACCCAGCCGGGGTCGACGACAGTTTACATGCGCGGCGTTGCCTCAGGCGGCGATGGCAACCACTCCGCATCGCTCCCCAGTGTCGGCGTGTATTTGGATGAACAGCCGGTTACGACCATTGGCGGCACGCTTGATGTCCATATTTACGACATTGCCCGTATTGAATCGCTCGCCGGGCCGCAAGGCACGCTTTACGGCGCATCGTCGCAGGCCGGCACAGTGCGGATCATCACCAACAAGCCCGACGCGACGGAATTTGCAGGCAGCGTAGACGGCGAACTGAACAGCGTGCGTAAAGGCGGCGTCGGTGGCAAGCTCGAAGGCATGATCAACGCGCCGATTAGCGACAATGCGGCCTTACGCTTGGTCGGCTGGTATCAGCGCGGTGCAGGCTATATCGATAATGTTGCGGCGACGCGCAGTTTTCTGCCCATCCCCGGCGGCATCGTGGTCAACAACGCGGCTTTCGTGAAAAAAGATTTTAACGAGCAGGAAATTTACGGCGGTCGTGCGGCCCTGAAAATTGATCTTGATGACAACTGGACCGTGACACCAACGGTCATGTTCCAGCAGCTGAAGAACAAAGGGTCATTCGGCTTTGACCCGTTGATCGGTGATTTGAAAATCAACCGGTTCGCCGATGAATTTCGCAAAGACCGCTTCATTCAAGCCGCGCTGACGATTGAAGGAAAAATCGGCAATTGGGATATGACCTATGCCGGTGCCTATCTTGACCGCAAGGTGAAGGCTGGCAACGACTATACGGATTACGCGGAAGCTTACGACTCGCTCTACGCATCGTCGGGTGGCCTTGCGTCATATTTCTATCTGGAGAATGCGGCTGGGGTTGACATTGACCCGCGCCAGTTCGTCGTTGGTGGCGATCATTTCCGTAAGATGAGCCAGGAATTCCGCGTTGCCTCACCTCAGTCAGACCGCTTCCGGGTTGTCGCAGGATTATTTTATCAGCGGCAAAGCAATGATATCTTCCAGGATTATCAGATCAAGAATTTGGCTCCGCTGCTATCAGTCAATGGACGTCCCGGAACATTGTGGCTGACCAACCAGAAGCGCGTTGACAAGGATTATGCGGCCTTCGGGGAACTCAGCTACGACATTGCTCCGAATTTGACGCTGACCGCTGGCGGGCGGGCTTTCATTTTCGACAATAGCTTGATTGGCTTTTTCGGGTTCGGCCGCAATCCAGCGTTCATTCAAGGCGCGGATGGCAATCCACCGCCCAATGGCGCGGGAAGCTCACGCACTGGTGTAGCGGGATGTTTGACTGTTGAAGGCGTAACATTGCGTGAGGCTCAGTTGCAAGGCCGCACAACGCAGCTTCTGCCCGGTGTTATCCCCGGCACCTTCTGCACCAATCTTGGCTTAGCGGTGAACGGCGGCGTTGTGCCGAAATCAACCGAAGGCTCCGGCTTTACCCATCGTGTCAATCTCACGTGGAAACCAAGCGATGATGTGCTGCTGTATGGCACTTGGTCGCGCGGGTTCCGCCCGGGTGGCATCAACCGGCGGGCAACTGTCCGGCCATACGACTCAGATTATCTGACCAATTATGAAATCGGGTTCAAAACAACGTTGCTGGACGGCGATCTGCGCTTCAACGGTGCGCTTTACATGCAGGATTGGAAGTCGTTCCAATTTGGTTTCCTAGGTGAAAACAGCTTTACAGAAATCCAGAACGGGCCAAACGCGCGCATCAAAGGCGTGGAGCTGGACGTGAATTACTCACCCGGCGGCGGCTTCACCTTATCGGCGGCCGGGGCCTACACCGATGCCAAAACCCGCAACAATCTCTGCTCGGCCTTTGATGCAACATTCACTTGCGCTGGTCTGACGACCTTGGCCGTCAAGGGGACACGCTTGCCGATTACATCGAAATTCAAAGGCAATGCCACGGCGCGCTATGAATTCAATGCGGCTGGCGGAAAGGCTCATCTTCAGGGCAGTGTCGCCTATCAGAGCTCAGCATCGTCAGACATTCGCACCGCAACTGCTGCGTCGCTTGGGCGTTTGAAGGCCTTTACCACGGCTGATTTCACCGTCGGTATTGATTGGTCAAAAGTCTCTGCTGAATTGTTCGTTGCTAACGCGTTTGATGAACGCGGCGAACTCTCCCGCTTTCAACAGTGCGGCCAGTGCGGCCAGCGCACTTATATTGTGCCAACAAGCCCGCGCATGATTGGCGTTCGTCTGGGCACCAAATTCTGATGAAAGGTCCCCCTTCTCCTGCACTGGGAGGAGGGGGACGCTTACTGTCAATGCCGATGTGTATTGCCCTTGTCATGGGCAATATGATCGGGTCGGGCGTGTTTCTGTTGCCTGCTAGCCTCGCGCCGTTTGGCTGGAATGCTGTTGCCGGGTGGGTGCTTACGATTGCAGGTGCAATGGCAATTGCGCTGGTGCTTGCGCGGTTGACTGTTCGGTATCCGGCGGCGGGAGGCCCGATTGGGTTCGTCAATCAGGCTTTTGGCAATGTGCCTTCGTTCCTGATTGGCTGGGTTTATTGGGTATCGGTGTGGACCGCCAATGCAACGATTGCTGTCGCAAGCATCAGCTTTCTCAGCGTATTCTTCCCAATGTTGGGCCATTTCGCAGCGCTTTCAACGATCTGTATGATCTGGATCGTGACGGCCATCAACTTGCGCGGCGCGCGGGCGGCAGGGCAATTTCAGGTGGTGACGCTTGTGATCAAACTCATCCCCATTTTTACGGTCGTGATTTTGATGGCTGTTGTGTTTGACAAAAGCGGAACGGCTGCGATCACGCCATTCCCACGCGAAGGCCTGACACTGTCAGCGGTGAGCGGCTCTGCTATCCTCACGCTATGGGCGGTGCTAGGGTTTGAATCCGCCAGTGTCGGCGCGGACAAGGTGGATGATCCCGCCCGCACCATTCCGCGCGCGACGATGATCGGAACTGCCGCCACAGGCATGCTTTATCTGATCGTCTGTTCCGGCATTGCCCTGATGTTGCCCGCTGCATCCGTGGCGCAATCAAGCGCGCCTTTTGCTCTGTTTGTTGAGACTTACTGGGCGCGCGAACCGGCATTGCTTATCGCCGCTTTTGCCGCTGTGGCTGCCATTGGTGCCTTGAACGGGTGGACGTTAGTGCAAGGCGAATTGCCTGCATCCATGGCCAAACGAGGATTGCTTCCGGCTTGGTTCGGGGTGGAAAATGCGCGCGGCACGCCGGTTCGCGCATTGGTCATTTCTAGCCTCGTATCGACCGGACTGGTTGCCCTCAATTCGGCCAAATCAACCGGCGAGTTGTTCACTTTTATGGCCACGCTTTCCACCTCAGCGACCCTCTGGCTCTACCTTGCCTGTGTGCTCGCTGCGGTGCGGTTGCAAGTTGCATTGCCAGTGGCTGTGCTTGGGTTGCTCTATGCGGTCTGGACGTTGTGGGGCGCTGGGCCAATCGTCAGCGCAATGAGCCTTATTCTCATGGTTACAGGCTTGCCACTTTACTGGTGGGCGCGGCGCAGCAGCTTGCTGACGAATGACTTGTCCGCCAGCACTTCCTGAGCACAGTTATGCCCTGGTGCGCCCGTCACGCCGCCACCAGGGTGGCTGCCCGCGCCGCACATATAAAGCCCTTTGAGCGGACCGCGATAAGCGCCATTGCCCAGCACAGGCCGCGCCGCCCAAAGCTGATCCAGCGACATGTTGCCGTGCATGATATCGCCGCCCATCAGGCCGAATTTACGCTCCAACCCTTTGGGACTGAGGATTTGTGTGGCAAGGATCGACGCGCGGAAACCCGGGGCAAGCGCTTCGACAGTATCGATGATCGCGTCTGCTGACACCGCTTCCTCCCCGTCCCAATCGCGCCCACCGGGCAATACCGGCGCGAATTGCTGGCAGAACAGGCTCGCGACATGCTGACCTGCTGGGGCCAGACTGTCGTCAATGATTGACGGGATCAGCATTTCAACTATCGGCGCTTTTGACCAGCCGTGGATCTTTGCATCCATGAACGCCCGGTCCATATAATCGAGCGTTGGCGCGATGATAATGCCGGATTGCAAATGTTCGCCAGGTTCAGGCAGACACGTAAAGCGCGGCAGTTCAGACAGGGCGACGTTCATGCGGAATGTGCCGCTGCCAACTTTATAGCCTTTGACGCGGTGAATAAATTCGGGCGGCAAATCGCCATCATCAAACATGTGCCCGTAAAGCAGTTTTGGCCCCACGTTCGCGATGATCCGGTCAGCGAAAATTTCCTCCCCGCTTTTTAACCGAACGCCAACTGTCCGCTCCCCTTTGACGATGACGCGGTCGACTGGGGTGCCGAGGCTAATCTCTACGCCGTGCCGCTCACACACTTTTGCCATGGCCTGCGTGATCGCGCCCATGCCGCCAATACTGTGGCCCCACGCGCCTTTCTTGCCGTTTACTTCGCCAAAGACGTGATGGAGGAGGACATAGGCACTGCCTGGCGTATCAGGGCTGGCATAATTGCCGACGACAGCGTCAAATCCGAATGCAGCTTTTACGGCTTCACTTTCGAACCAGCCATCAAGGAAGGTGCGGGCGGATTTAGTGAAAAGATCAAGCACGTCGCGTTGCTGGCTGAGCGAGAGTTTCATCAGGCCGCGGCCCTGCAGTGCGCCGTCGATCAGTGTCTTGATGCCGCCGCCAACATTGGGCGGGGATTTCAGTGCAAGATCGCGCAGCACGTCAGCCACATTTTCCAGCATCGCGTAATACTCTGGCAGCACGCGCGCGTCATGTTCTGAAAAGCGCGCAAATTCAGCTTGCGTGCGTTCCAATCCGCCGCCGAGTTTCAGATAGCCGCCATCTTCCTGCGGAAGGAAATTTGAGATTGGCCGTTCGATGACGCGGTAGCCCTCAGCCACCAGTCCCATGTCTTCAATGACTTTGGGTTGCAGCAAACTGACAGTGTAACTGGCCACGCTGTTGCGGAAACCGGGATGGAATTCTTCAGTGACAGCAGCACCGCCGACGACGTCACGCGCCTCGACAATGCGCACTTTCAGGCCTGCGCGGGCGAGATAAAATGCGCAGACAAGGCCGTTGTGGCCAGCGCCAATGATGATTGCGTCAAGGCTCATGGCTTGTAACTTTCGGCAGGGGTGGAACTGCGGCATTCAGGAATGATCACCCGCATTTTTTGAGCAAAGTTGCGCAGGCAAACCTCGCTTTGCCCCAGTGGCCCCGGCGCGTAGCTGCGGCTGGCCATTCCAGCCTGCACGCGAGAAATGAGCACTGTGTCCTCTGCATTCACTTGGCGGTTAATCCGCCAGTTCAGGTAACGTGCGGCTTTCATCTCGCGCCGATCATCGGGCAAAGCATAGGCAATTTCGCGGATGATTGTCTGAGTGGGCGATACGGGAATGAACTGCATGAAATCCACTTGATCAGGATAAATATCAAACGCAACATTGGGCCAAAGCTTGAAATAGAGCCAGTGGCGTTGCTGCTGCTCTGGCAAATGCGGGGTTACGGGCAAGAACTGTTGGTAAGCGCGTTCGGAAATGTTGCTGCTTGGTCGGTCGACCAGATCGCCCCACATCCTATCAACATGCCGGTTGGCTTCGATGCCGTAACCCCGCCCAAACAGCCGCGTCAGGCCGGGGTGGGCAATGGGAATGTGCAGCCCGTCCGAATAATTGTCGGCTATCGTCTTCCAGTTGAGCGCACGCGGACGCATCGTAACGCGCCCGAACGCGCGCATTTCAGAAAATCGGTACGGCGCGACCATGGCTTCGTAAGGCGCCATCATTTCAGCAACACTTGGGCCGCGTCCTTCCAGACGGATAAAAATGAATCCCTGCCAGATTTCCAGATCGACGCTGTTCAGCCCCAGCGCTGCCATGTCGAGGCCGTTATAGTCTGCTTTGTTCGGAACGCCTGTTAACCGGCCATCCAAAGAATAGGCCCAGCCGTGATAGGGGCAAACCAGCTTTTTTGCGCAGCCACTGTCACCGTCCACCAATCGGGACGCGCGGTGGCGGCAGACATTGTGGAACGCGCGCACAGTCCCATCATCGCCGCGCATGACAATCACATTTTCGCCGATCAGTTCCAGACTGTGCCAATCGCCCGCGCGCGCTATGTCAGAAATATGGCAGACGACCTGCCAGCTGGGGCGGATGACACGGTCCATTTCTGTGCGAAAAAAGTCGGGATCGTGATAGACCCATCCGGGCAGACTTTCACCAGCTTGGGGATCAAATTCGCTGATGGGTCGGGGTTGCGTTGCCATAGCTTCTCGCTCTAGCGGCCTTTCATTCTTGTTGCTAGGGCATCGTCATGCGTCTGTCCCTTGTCCGCCATCCTGATGCGCCTTGTGCTGCGGTGTCTGCAATTGTAGCGTCCGTCACGCGCAATGCTGATGGCGGCATGACGATGAAATACAGCATAAAAGGATCAATTTCGAACATTGTGCTTGCGAATGCAGGCCCTTCCGAGCGATCCCAACATTTGTGGCGTCACACTTGTTTCGAGGTGTTTGTGCGATTGGCAGGCGATGCATGTTATAAGGAATTTAATTTTGCGCCGTCATCGCACTGGGCCGCTTATGGCTTCACGGGCCGGCGGTCAGGCATGCATGATTTGGAACTTGATAATGCGCCGCATATTGTGGCAAAAACTGACGGTAATGATTTCGTTCTGACAGCCACTGTTCCAGAACTGGCATTGCCACATCAGCGACCGTGGGAAATCGGATTGTCAGTTATCATCGAGGAAAGTGCAGGAAATCTCTCATTCTGGGCGCTCGCTCACCCGCCGGGCGCCGCAGATTTTCATCACAACGATTGTTTTGCTTTCACTTTAGCTCCACTGGACCCGTGCCCATGAAATTCGGAATTGACCGCCTGATTGAAGACGCGACGTTGCAGGCGGCTTTGAAGGGAAAACGGGTGGCGCTGCTGGCGCATCCAGCTTCGGTGACGGCCAATCTGACGCATTCGCTTGATGCGCTGGCAGCTTGCCCTGATATCCGGCTGACCGCTGCGTTTGGCCCGCAGCACGGCCTGCGCGGAGACAAGCAGGACAACATGATGGAAACGGCAGACTTCACTGAAACGCTCTACGGCATCCCAGTGTTCAGCCTTTACGGTGAAGTGCGCCGCCCCACCGGGCAAATGCTAAGCACGTTCGACACGATCCTGATCGACATGCAAGACCTTGGCTGCCGCATCTACACGTTCATCACGACGCTATTGTATGTGCTGGAGGCTGCGGCTGAACACGGCAAAGAGGTTTGGGTGCTTGATCGCCCCAATCCCGCTGGCCGCCCGGTCGAAGGGATGACGTTGCAGCCGGGGTGGGATAGTTTTGTGGGGGCAGGGCCCATGCCCATGCGCCACGGCATGACACTTGGCGAAATGGGGCACTGGTTCATCGATCACTATAAGCTTGATGTTGAGTACCGCGTGATCACGATGGACGGGTATGACCCTGATGCAGCACCTGGATATGGCTGGCCAGCGGAGCGCACCTGGATCAACCCCAGCCCCAATGCGCCCAACTTGATGATGGCGCGGGCCTATGCTGGCACTGTGTTGCTGGAAGGCACAACGCTGAGCGAGGGAAGGGGAACCACGCGTCCGCTGGAACTTTTTGGTGCGCCAAATATTGATGCGCGGGCCGTCATTGCTGAAATGCGCCGCGTTGCGCCAGAGTGGCTAACCGGCTGCGTGCTGAGGGATTGCTGGTTTGAACCGACCTTCCACAAACATGTGGGCACGCTGTGCAGCGGCGTGATGATCCACGCCGAGGGCGCAGGCTATGATCACGTCCAATTCAAACCGTGGCGCATTCAGGCGCTGGCGTTCAAGGCGGTTCGCACGCTTTACCGGCATTATGATCTGTGGCGGGATTTCCCTTATGAATATACGTTTGGCAAGTTACCGATTGACGTGATTAACGGCGGACCGGGGCTGCGGCTGTGGGTTGATGACATGGCCGCATCGCCAGCTGATCTGGATGCCCTTACGCTGCCTGACGAAGCCGCATGGGTTGAAACGCGAAAGCCTTATTTGCTTTATTGACGGGCAGCGCCGGAATGTCACAATAGTGTCAGACAGTGAGAGGATAGCCCCTGTATGAGCATGTTCCAGTTTGACCGCCGCCAACTCATCACCATCGCTGGCTTTGGTATTGCGGGCCTTATGCTGCCGGGTGGGCAAGCCGTGGCGCAGGCGTTGCTCGGGCTGATAGGCTTTACCCATAACGTGGCAAGCGGGGAGCCAGCGGCGGATTCAATGCTGCTCTGGACACGCTATGTGGCCCCAACTGGCGGTCCGTCTAAAGTGCGGGTGGAGATATCGGAAAGCCGTGACTTTGCCAAAGTGGCTGGGGGCGGCCAGATGGTGACGGGGCCGTGGCGTGATCACACCGTTAAAATCACGGTAGATGGTCTGCGTCCCGGCACGACGCATTTCTATCGCTTCATTGCGCCCGATGGTGCGATTTCGCCGATTGGCCGCACCAAGACATTGCCCGTTGGCAAAGTGGCCAAATTCAACATGGCGATCTATTCATGCTCTAACCTCGGCTTTGGCGAATTTAATGCTTATGGCCACGGCGCAGCGCGCGGGGACATCGATCTATGGCTGCATTTGGGCGACTATCTTTATGAATATGGCCGTGGTGGTTATGACGGCGGCAAGAAATTCGCAGAGCGTATTTTTCCAGCGGACGAGATTTTGAATCTTGCTGATTACCGGCTGCGCTATGCCAGTTACCGGGTCGACCCGCAGTTGCAGGCGCTTCACGCGAGCGCGCCGATGATCCCGTCAACTGACGATCACGAAACGGGTAATGACAGTTGGGAAGGCGGCGCGCAAAATCACCAGGCCGATGAAGGCGATTGGGGCAACCGCCGCAATGCAGCCATTCAGGCTTGGCGCGAATGGCTGCCAGTGGGGGAACAGCCTTGGAAAGCCTATCAATTGGGCGATCTTGGAACCTATATCCGAACCAACACTCGCGAAATTGCCAGGTCCAAGCCCTTTTCCGGCGGTGATTTCATGCGCGCAGCAGACCCGGCAAAGGCGCTTACCGAATTTCGCGATGGCCCTTGGCAGGACGCTGCCATGACCATGTTCGGGACGGAGCAAGAGGCCTGGCTGGCCAAGACAATGGCCGCGAACAAAGCTGGCTGGACTGTGCTGGGCACTGGCACCAACATGGGCCGGGTTTACACTCCGGAAAATGCGCTGGATTGGTTTCCCAATGATGCGCCTGAACGCAACAAGAATTACACCCGCGCTGGTATTGCCGCGGCCAAAGCCGGTCTGCCAAATAATCTTGACAATTGGGGAGGCTATCCAGCTGCTCGGTCGCGCATTCTTGGCGCGGCGCAGCGTCTGGATGCGGATCTGGTTGTGGTGACGGGTGATAGCCACAACGCCTGGGCCTTTGATCTGCCCGAAGGCGGTAAGCCTGCTGGCGTCGAATTTGGTGGGCACAGTGTCACATCCCCAGGATATGAGTCCGCCACACAAGGCACAGACCCCGCCGTAATTGCGCGCGGCGTTGTTGAGGCCAGCAAAGCTGAGCTGCGCTGGATGGACAGTTCAAATCGCGGCTACATGATGTTGTCGCTATCGCCAGTTGCCGCGACCAATGAATGGGTGTTCATGAATACGGTCAAGGACCTGTCATTGACGACAAAACGGAGCGTTCGCATGAAAGTGCGCCCCGGCCGGAAGGTTCTGGAAACGGCCTAGGGGCATGTTGAACTTCAACAGCCCCATCACAGTTGAGAGGGTGACAGAGTTGTCATTGTCGGCCATCCTTCCTTTATGAACACTCTTCCTACAGTTGCCATCATCGGGGCCGGTTGTTCCGGCTTTACCACCGCCAAACGCCTCGGCGATTACGGCATCCCCTATGAAGTGTTTGAAGCGTCCGATGACATTGGCGGCAACTGGTATTTCAACAACCCCAACGGCATGTCGTCCTGCTATCAAAGCCTCCATATCGACACATCCAAATACCGGTTGGCATTTGAAGATTTCCCGGTGCCTGATGCATGGCCAGATTATCCGCATCACGGCGAACTGCTGAAATATTTTCACGATTATGTTGCCCATTTCGCCATCCGCGATCACATTCGGTTTAACACGCGGGTAGAGACGGCGGCGCGGCTGGATAAGGGTGGATGGCACCTGACTCTATCAACTGGAGAGACCAAACGGTTCGATGCGCTGGTGGTGGCCAATGGCCATCACTGGGCGGCGCGGGTGCCGGACTATCCGGGTGAGTTTACTGGCGCGCAAATTCATTCGCACCATTATCGCAGCCCCTTTGCACCGGTGGATTGCATCGGAAAACGCGTCATGGTCGTGGGCATGGGCAATAGCGCAATGGATGTTGCGTCTGAGCTGTCGCAGCGGCCAATGGCTGCAAAACTGTTTGTTTCCGCGCGACGGGGCGTCTGGATTTTTCCCAAATATTACAAAGGCCAGCCCATTGATAAAAACCCGGCCCCGGCCTGGATGCCAAAGGGTTTGCGGCAATGGCTTGGCGCGCGGCTGATCAAAGGGCTGGTCGGTAACATGAGCGATTACGGCCTGCCTGAACCGGAAATTGGGCCATTTGAAAGCCACGGTACAGTGTCTGGCGAGTTCCTGCTGCGCGCAGGCTCTGGCGATATCAACATGCGGCCGGGGATAGAGCGTTTGGACGGTGACGGTGTGATCTTCACCGATGGCAGCCGCGAACAAATAGACGTGATCATCTGGGCCACGGGTTATGACATAAAATTCCCCTTCTTCGTTGATCCTGATTTGCAGCCGGACGCGAATAACAAGCCGCCTGCCCTGTTCAAACGCATACTTAAACCGGGCGTGTCCGACCTGTTCTACATGGGCCTTGCCCAACCGTTGCCCACGCTGGTGAACTTTGCTGAGCAGCAATCAAAGCTGGTCGGTGCTTATCTGGCGGGGCGCTATCTGCCGCCTTCGGAGCCTGAAATGCACAGCATCATTGCAGCAGACGACGCCTATTACCTGAGCCAATATTACGCGTCGCGTCGCCACACGATCCAGCTCGACTTTGATCACTATGTTCGTGAATTGAAAAAGGAACTGGCGCGCGGGCAAAAGCGTGCGACGGCGGGGGGCAACGCGCTTCCCGTATTAACGAAGGCGCTCGTCACCGCCTGACCCGCGCTCCCGGTGATGGTGGAAGGAAAAATCACTGTCCCGGGTCAAGATTGGGACGGCGGGCAAACGGCGTCAACTTCAGTGTGATAGCCTATTTCGAACCAAATACTCCGCAGACCAGCCGGTCGCCACTGGCCCCTGAAGGATCAGTCTTATAGTCATCGGACTTTGCATGGATGAGTAGCGCTGCGCCGTCTGCATCCATCAGGCCAGCCATAGTCGCGCCGTGGAGGTCAAAGGCGATGGAACCACGACCGTTTTTTCCAACCATCAGGTTGGGCATATCGCCTTCGTGGCTGCCCACGGGATTGTCACGGCCATGCTGTTTTCCGCCTGGGTTCCAGTGCGGACCAGCAGAGGCGAATTTCGGCGCTTCGCAAAGCCCAACCGCGTGAATATGCAGGCCGTGTTCACCAGCCTCCATTCCCTTCACTTTGACAGAAAGGCGCAGGCTGTGCGGCGTCAAGACGATCTTTGCGGTTCCAATCATTTTGCCCGATGCATCAGATAATTTGGCCGTGGCCGAATATGCTGGCGTGGCAAGCAGAGCTGAGATCATGAGTGCTGTTCGAATCATGCGGAAAGCCTTTCATCAATGCTGGTATGAAAAGATCGAATGCCTTGTTCTAAAGTTCCTAGCGTGAGGTGAGTTAGCGCGCCTGATGCCAGCCCTTCCTGACCCAGGGCCGCCGCGCGGAAATCTTCAGCCGCAAACACGCCGCCGTCAAGTAAGTCCCAGCTGCGCTGCCAGTGGCTTTGGGCTTTATCAGTCATGGGTTTTTCAGGGATTAGCATAAAATCCTCCACCAATGTGCGGCCCACGCTTTGCGGCATCAGCGTCATGATGTTCACATAGTCCGGGCTGACGACAATGACTGTTGCAGGAAACAGCTGATAGGCGAAGGTGACGACAGAGCGCATCTGCGGCCAGTTGCCCATATCAATATCAGCCAGTTCAGCCGCGCGGCCTACTGCGGACCTTTGATGCGCGCCGATGAGATCACCTGATGTCACGCCGTCCTTAAAAAACGGTCCAATCGTGGCGGCGTGGAGGCGCGTGACATGATAACTTTCCAGAAACGCATCCATGATCAGTTTCCAGTTGGACGCGACATCATGGGTGCGACGATTGAACAGATGAAGGTCGCGCATCCCGAAGGCATCAAAATCTGCGCCAAGCGTATCGGCTTCAGTGAAATCCGCTGTGTCGCCCGGCGCAAACCAGATCAGCCCGCCTGCTTCGCGGGTCGGCAGCTTTTTCAGGCTGTGCGCCGCCTTATCCAACCCCGGAAAAGTTTCTGGCCGGGGCAAGCCGATCAGCGCACCGTCCAGCGTATAGGTCCAGGCGTGATACGGGCAGACAAGGCGACTGGCGCAGACTGTATTGCTTCCCTCCACCAAACGCGTTCCGCGGTGCTGGCAGACATTAAGGAAAACATGAGCTTCGCCCGCTTTATCACGCGTGATCAGCAGGGGCCGTCCAAAACCGTCATGCGGCACGGCCATATTGGCTTCGGGGATCAGCGCTGAAGGCGCGATCACCTGTGGCAGGGCATCAAACAGCGCCGCTTTCTCGTGCGCGAAATGGTCTGGGTCAGTGTAAGCTGATGCGGGGACGGTCGTGGTGCCAGTCGCCGTGCGCACGGTGCCATCCGCAATCTGCTGCGCCAGCGCCATCTGGCCGAGGGTTGGCGTGATCATGTTCATGGCAGTTTCCTCAACTATTTCTGGCCTTAGCTGATTTTCGCGCTAGGTTCTTTGAAAATATCTGGGGAGCAAGTTGCGTGAGTGGTGTCCTATGTCAATTGATCTAATCCGCTTCGTCATTTTTGCAGGCATATTGGGCGGCATTGTTGTCCTTGCCTTTTCAGTCCCGGTTTTCCGGCCCTATATTCGCAAGATGCCGCTGGTGTCGTTTCTGCTGGGCATTTCCAGCGGCTTTCCGCTGACATTGCTGGTTGGCACCATGTCATTCTGGCTGGCGAAGGTTGGCGTCGATCTGGCGACAATTGGCTTTGTCGTGGCGCTCGGTACGCCTTACACGCTCAAATTCCTGTGGGCGCCGCTGGTGGATAAACTGCCGCTGCCCTTCCTTACCAAGGCGTTCGGGCAAAGGCGCGGGTGGCTTTATCTGATCCAGACTCTACTGATTTGTGCGGTGTGGGGGCTTGGGTCTAGCGATCCTGTGGCGAATTTGCCGGTCTTTGCTTTGTGGGCAGTCACGTTGGCGTTCCTGTCTGCAACGCAAGACATTGTGATTGATGCTTACCGTATCGAAATCCTGGCTGAAGATGAATTCGCGCACGGCACCGCGACTAATCAATTTGGGTATCGCACTGGCAATCTGATCGCCGGGGCAGGGACGATCTATATCGCGTCTTCCGAAGGGCTCAATCTGGGCTGGGGGCTGGCCTATGGCCTGACAGCGCTATGTGTGTTTCCAGCGATGTTTGCGTCGCTGTGGGCAGGCCCAGGCAATTATATGAACCGGTTTGAAGGCGTGACGGGCATGAGCACAGCGATGTGGTTGAAAGAAACAGTCGTCAAACCGTTCAGCGAATTCATGAGCCGCAAGGGCTGGGTGATGATTCTGCTATTCGTGTTGGTTTACAAAGTTGGTGACGCGATGGGGCAATCAATGCTCAATCCGATGGTCGTGAAACTGGGCTTTACTGATCTGGAATTTATCTCGGCGAGCAAAGCATGGGGCTTCGCGGCGCTCATCGCAGGATCAGCCCTCGGCGCACCGTTCATCCTGTGGCTCGGCATGGGTCGGGCGCTGGTGATTTCAGGCTTCATGATGATGTTTTCGAATATCATGTTCATGATTTTGGCGTCGACCGGCCACAATTACTGGATGCTGGTTGCAGCAATAGTGACGGAGAATATGACGTCTGGCATCGGGCTGACTGTGTTCACCACTTATCTGTCTGGCCTTTCCAGCTTGGCCTACACTGCAACGCAATTCGCGCTGCTTTCGTCATTTGCGGCAGTGGGGCGGACGTGGCTGTCAACGCCAGCAGGCGTGCTCGCGAAGGATATGGGCTGGGTGAATTTCTGGGGCTTTACGATCGTTGCTGCAGTGCCGGGCATGGTGCTGCTTTGGATGCTTTGGCGCAAAGGCTATGTCGTTGAGAGCATCCGGCAGCCAAGCACTGAGGATGACGGGGTAAAGGCC
>JANPCO010000157.1:0-2654 GCA_031430995.1 Sphingomonadales bacterium
CCTGACGCTCATACGTCCACCCATCAACACGCGGGGCATCGGTGCGATAGTCAGCGGCTGGGGTGCAGGGAGTGGTGGGCATGGGCGGGGTTCCTTTTGGTTGGGTTTTGCGATAGGAAATTGCCTAGCGTAAACTGAGAACAAAAGCAATACAGTTTGTGGGGAGAGGAAGGAGGTAAAGTGTGGCATATCTGAACATACCGTCACCCTGAACTCGTTTCTGGGTCTATCTCTCAACAGGGGAAGGCGGGATTTGTGGAGAGATGGATGCTGAGCCGAAGACCAGCGAAGCTAAACAAGTTCAGCATGACGGAGTATATCCACTTTGTTTGAACACCATCTTGACTGCGCACCACTATCAGGTCATACCCATAGTATGAAAGTTGCAATCTCGCTTCCTGACGATGTCTTTGCCGAGGGTGAGGCTTTGGCGCGGTCGCTCAAAACGACGCGGAGCCAGCTTTATGCGCGCGCGCTGCGCGAATTTGTGTCGCGGCAAAATCCTGACGGGCTGACTGAGGCTGTGAACGCGGCGCTTGCTGAGGCTGGTGATGAAGGCGCAGCTTTCAACCGCGCCGCCGCGCGCCGCGCCTTTGCAGCGACCGAGTGGTAGGGCCGCGCGCTTGCACGATCCGATACGTCAAGGCGACATCCTCTGGGCCGATCTTGGCGAGCCGCGCGGCTCCGAACCCGGCTATCGCCGCCCGGTTCTCGTGGTGCAGGCCGACGCCATCAACCGCAGCCGCATCGCCACGATCATCTGTGTGCCGCTGACCAGCAATGTGAAACTCGCGCAGATGCCGGGTAATGTCCTGCTGAAGGCGGCGGACACCGGGCTAGATCGGGACTCAATCGCCAATGTCACCCTAATCACCACCATTGATCGCGCGAGCCTCGACGAGTGGGCGGGGGCGGTTCCGGAACGGCGGTTGGGGCAGGTGTTTGAGGGGCTGGATTTGGTGATGGGGCGGTAGGGGGAGCGTGGACAGGTTGGTGGCGTGCTCCCGAAACTCCTAACCGTGATGCGATGCTGACAAAAGCTGGAGAAGATAGCCGCTCGCGGGATCAACCTGTTTCTGCAGTGTTGGCGCTATATCTCTCGAGTCTGCGAATAGCGCAATACATTTACCCTTGGTGTGGGTAGCGCTTCGGTAAAGAATGCCATCAATCCGCTTGCCACTTTGATTTTTTAGATATGTGCGGAAATATTCGGTAATAATTTGAGTCGGTATGTATTCGATATGCACACGATTGTCCTTCTTAATGGTCTTGCTTAAATCTTCGCGGAATTGATGCATGAAAATCGCCCAATTGTAGAGATGTTGGCGCTTAACATCAAAAATACTTACATATGGCGATTGAGTGAGATCGAGAATTGTTACGTCCTTACCGAGAGCGAAAAGCGCCATAGAATGCCGCTCATTGGGATGCTCAAGTGTCTCGGCCCTAGCCGTCGCTTCGTCATGAGCGCCGTAGAACATTGTTATTCCTGCTGGACTCATGCGACTCTGTGATGCGCAATCTTTCGGGGGCGGGCCAAGCTCCAACGGCTGTTCGTACCGTTGTCTTTTTTTACGGCAACGGCACCGATAGAAAATTGAACCTGCCGGCAATCTTCGGATCATCCGAGTCTGCCTGCATTTATTGGCTAAAACTTTAAGCAAGGCATTAGGTGATATAAGTTCATCGGAAAGCGGCTGGTCTATATTATAGAAAAAGTATCGCCGCTCATGCTTCACGACTTTGACGAATTCTGCCCAACTCCAAGACAAAATCTCGTGGCCGCGCGCTCGATACGGGTCAATTTCACTCCAAGTTCTGTCGGGCAATGCTCTGGCGATGTCACTGAGCAGGCGGGGCAAGGCTTTATCTGTCAGATCAATGTGTTCTTGAACCAGATCATCACTATCATAGGTCTCGCCAACAAAGCCTCTATCCCATTCCACACCATTGTTCGCATCATCATATCGTGTGCATATCCCATCAAACACAAATCGGATAATTGTATCGAGGGGAGCGCCTTTAGGTGGCTTGCCATTGCCGCAATAATAGGTACAAGTTTTGTCCGTGAGATTTTGTCTCGCGAATTTCTTCAGCGCCTTATCAGCAAAACATGCTGCGCTGACATATAGGTTAGGCTGAGGCTCAAGACGATCTGGATCCATCATTTCCTCATAGTGGCGCTTTGCTAGGCCCATATTCAGTACTTTCATTCGTTGAACGACAGTTTTTATACATATTTCTTCAATGCGCTTCGACTTGCACCCCCCTCAAGCCACCCCCAACTCCACCCGCCCCGCAGCATCCCCCACCGGATGCTCTTCAATCACGATCCGCACATGCCGCCCGAGCCTTGTGCAGGCTTTGATCAGTTTCTCGCTCGTGATGCCGCTCATTTTTCCGGCGAAGAGGTTGGAGAGGCGGGGTTGGGGGATGTCCACGAGCAGCGCGAGCGCGCTTTGGCTGAGGCCATGTTCTTGCTGGTAACGCATGATTGATCCGATCAGGCCCGCCTTATAGGCAAGATCGTCCGCCCCTGTAAGGCCGAGATCAGCGAAGACATTGCCGCTGCTTTCTTCAAATTCGTGCGTCATGCCTGCCATCCCGGCCCGGTGGCTTTGAAGCTGTCGATCACATCCAGATCGAGCCGTAGC
>JANPCO010000158.1:0-3040 GCA_031430995.1 Sphingomonadales bacterium
GCCGTGATCGTCGATCAGGTAAAGAGCCGCAAGGCCAACTAATCCGTTTCCGGATTGGCCGTAAAAAGGCCGCCCTCCACAATCGCGGGGGGCGGCCTTTTTAATGCTCGTCAGCGGGGGAAGGAGGGTGGCGACATTCGAGAAGTTTGCGGTCGTTTGGCATTCGAAGGCGATGAGATGGAAGCGGACATTGCCGTGGCGTTACGTTATTGCCAAATTGATACATGACAGATTACGCAAAAAGGCTCAGGCTGGCCGTTCTGCTGACACAGACGGGGAAGGTATAAAGTTATGCGTAAACCGTATGCTATACCTTCATATCGCTGTTTACCAACAGCAATACTGGAAGATCGAAAACCCTCGTTTTATCCTGTCACACGCCGCTTAAGGACAGCCTTGCCATTCACTTCTATGCTTGAAAAGACTTGTTCGGCCAGCTCACAGCGCAAGGCGGGGCAGATGACCGTGACCGAAAGTGCATCGATCCTCGCACCAGAACGAAAGGTGTATCGCAGACGATTTTGGTAACCGGCTATCCCCGACTGCTCCACGTCGCGCTCGGTGTTTAGCGAACCCACACCGGCGGATATGCCAGTTAGCGACCTCAGATCGGCAAATACCTCACTTGCACCGATCTTGTAATGCACAAACGCCAAGCTATCGATTCTAACTCCCGAAGATGCCACTTCCGCCGATGCCGGGACAGCTAGAGAGCAACACTCGCCGATCGCAACGCGCATCAACGCAGCGGCCGACGCCGCCGCTGAGGCCTGCGTTGCAGTAGTCCCGGTAACGCCATTCTGTGACTGAGCGCAGCCAACCAACAGCATCACTGGAAGACTGACGACACTCAAAATTGCGGCTTTCCGTGTCACTAACATCGTCAGTAAATGCCGCCAAATACGGTCACTTCCGCAGCGCATGGCGTGCGCTTATTCTGCCCGAATGCTTGCGTTGCAAACATAGTGCAAGTCGTTCCGGTAAAATGGTCAAGCCCAAACGCATGTCCCAGCTCATGCAGGCTCGTCGATTCTAGATCCAATTTATCCGCCGGCACGGCTTGTCCAGCGGCAGCTGGACAATGCAATTCACCAACATTGTCACCCGATGCAGCCGTGTAAAACATCTTATTGAAATTAAATACGATGTCGGCGTCACTATAACCTGCAGCAGTATTGTTTCGATAGCGCGTTTCAGCGATTGTGTTGGCGCTTGTCACGCTCGTCGAATAATCAAATTGAAGATCATTATCGTTTCCGTTTTCTATGCTAGGCGCGGTATTAGTGACCGCATAGCTGTACTGGAAACGCGGATTTTTGCTATTCCACGTCTGAACGGCACGGAGGATTGCAGGGCGGCACTGCGTTGGAAAGCCCGTGTTTGATTTCACCTTCACAGCCTTCCGCGAATATTTGCCCACCGTACCGTTTGTCGCGGCATAAGCGGTGCTCGTGGCCATGGCCAAACCGATAGCTACCGTGACAGCGATTATCGTTCTCATTGACTGTCCTCCGGACCAGGTGTCTCATTGATGGATTGATCGACGCGAACCTTGGCTAGTCCTGCGAGCTGTGATTTTGCAGCCGCAACGCTCGTCGGTCCGCCGGTGCCAAAAAGGGGCGTCGCAGTGTCGCCATCGACGATAAACCGCACCCCAATCGAACTGTAATAACGGGGTCGGCCATTAGGCTTGGTTACAGTCGTTCCACCGCTTGTCGTCGCGTCGTCGTCATAAGCTCCGCGCGACAGCGAGAGCAGATAAGTTCCCTTATCTTCGGCAGAAAAATCGTTTGTGTAAAAAATGTCTTCGCCCTTCACCGTGCCGCTCCGCTGCCGAACGACCACTTTTGGCGGTGCCGTCGGCCCGACCAACGTATCGGAAACGTCTAAAACGACGGTTGAGCCAAACCCGTCGCCCAGGTCCTCAGCTTTCACCGAACGGACCGATGCAACTACCGTGCGATCAGACAAAATTGCTTGGTCGAGCAAACTGCCGTTACCGCGAATATAATTGGTTGCAGCCTCGAGCGGCTTGAACCCGCCTTGCTCAAGCTTCCGAATTTTTCCAGGTCGAAGATCGATCAGTGCGAGTAACTGCGCCGCATCAGTCACAAGACTTGTTTGTAGAGCTTCTTCTTGCGAGGCCTTGATTTTCAATCCAGTTTTAGGCGGCGCGATACCCGTTTCTCGGATTAAACGTCGTAGCTCGCGATCATCTGCCCCTGCACCTTGTTTGGCAAGCCGCGCATCACGCCGCGCTTGCGCAGCCACTTTTCGGTCAAGAAATTGCTGAACTGCCCGTTCGTCATCTGTGTTTGACGCTCCGGCGTTTTGCGCATGTGCGGGGACTATTATGCCCGTCGCTAAAAGTAACAAAGCAAAACTACGCATCGTGTGCTCCTCCATCCACCCCCTATCAATTAAAACCAATCAACCCCTAGCAGCCGTGCAGTCACGTTATTATTGCAAATCAAGCGGTCGCGGACTAAGATCACAAGTCTTTGTTTTAATCGCTACAATGCCAATGCACCAGAAGCCTATTTTTACGGCGCTTCACCATTGAAGCAGAAGTCCTCACAGAACCGGGATCATGTCAACCACAAAATTTTGCTCAAAATCCATTTCGCAACGGCAGCTAACGCTCCCTCCTTCGCACAACCCGCCGTTCCGCTCCCCCCAACAATGCTGCCATTCCCGCCGCCCCACCCCCCCCCTGTGATCCCCATTTGTTCTTGACATTCACGCACTCTTCGGATAGGATATATCCTATTTATGGAGAAGGATGTGCGCATGACTGACTATCACTGGACACCGGCGCTGGAGCGCAGCTTTGTGGAAGGGCTGGCTGAGACTGGTAGCGTGACAGAGGCCTGCAAGGGAGTTTCGATGTCACGCCGCGCGGCTTATGATCGCAGGCGGCGGGGCGCGGGGTTGGCGTTTCGGGTTGGCTGGGATGCCGCGGTGCTGCTGTCGCGCGATGTGGTGGCGGGTGAACTGCTGGACCGGGCGCTCGCCGGGCAGTGGACGGAAACCCAGCGGG
>JANPCO010000159.1:0-6879 GCA_031430995.1 Sphingomonadales bacterium
ACTCCCTGCAGGAACCTTAAACCCTTCGGTATAAAGCTTGAAGTGATGGATCAGCGCTTCCATGCTCTGCTTCATCTCGGCCCGCTTGGGGGGCACGATCTTGCGATCATCCGAAGCAATTGGGCCTTCGGGCATATCGCGTAGGCATTGCTTCATGATGCGCACTGACTGGCGCACTTCCTCAACGCGGACCATGAAGCGTTCATAGCAATCGCCTTTGGTCCCGACGGGAATATCAAATTCCATACGGTCATAAACGTCATAGGGCTGGGACTTGCGCAGATCCCACGGCACGCCCGCAGCGCGGATCATTGGACCCGAAAAGCCCCATTTGACGGCATCGTCCTTAGTCACGACCGCAATGTCGACATTGCGCTGCTTGAAAATCCGGTTGTCCGCAGCGAGGCTGATCGCGTCTTCGAATAGACGCGGCATCCGGTCATCAAGCCAGTCGGCAATGTCAGTGAGCAGTTTGAGAGGAACATCCTGATGCACGCCGCCGGGACGGAACCACGCCATGTGCATCCGCGCCCCACTCGCGCGTTCGAAGAAACCGTAACAATCCTCACGGATTTCGGCCATCCACAGCATTGGCGTCATTGCGCCAATATCAAGAATGTGTGCACCAAGGTTCATCAGGTGGTTTCCAACCCGCGTCAGCTCAGCAAACAAAACCCGCAAATATTGCGCACGGAGCGGAACTTCAAGATCGAGTAATTTCTCGATCGCGAGCACATAAGTATGCTCCATCGCAAGCGGAGAGCAATAATCGAGCCGATCAAAATAAGGCAGCGCCTGAAGATAGGTCTTCTGCTCGATCAGCTTTTCCGTCCCTCGGTGGAGGAGACCAATGTGAGGATCAAGTCGCTCGACAATTTCGCCGTCCAATTCCATCACCAGCCTCAAAACGCCGTGCGCAGCCGGATGCTGAGGCCCGAAATTGATCGTGTAATTGTCGATCTGTTCGTCGCCGGTTGTTGGCGTTTTTTCCTGAACGAGGGTCATGTCTTGCTTCCCTTTTCATCGCCGGGCAGGATGTAGTCAGCCCCTTCCCAAGGCGACATGAAATCAAATGTCCGGAAATCCTGGGCTAGCTGCACAGGCTCATACATCACGCGTTTATGTTCTTCGGAGTAACGCAGTTCCTGATAGCCGGAGAGCGGGAAATCCTTGCGCTGCGGGTGCCCAGTGAAGCCGTAATCCGTGAGGATTCGGCGCAAATCTTCATTGCCCGCAAACAGCACGCCGTACATGTCAAACACTTCACGTTCCAACCAGCCCGCAACCGGCCACATGTCCGTTAGCGATGGCACTGGCTGGTCTTCGTTAGTTTCAACATGCACCCGAATGCGGTGATTTTTGGTGAGCGAAAGAAGGCAGTAAACGACCTCAAACCGCGGATCACGGTCTGGCCAATCGACGCCTGCAATTTCCATCAGCTGCTGATAATCACAAGTGTCGCGCAACTGCATCATCACACCAACCAATTTATCGCGCTTTACTGTAACAGCGATTTCGCCGTTGGCCTCAACGATATCGAGCATATCCTTGCCCAGCGCTTTTTTAATGGCGGTGGCAACGCCTTTGTTCGGCGCGTATTTGGGAGCGGAGTGGATCACCGTTCTACCGTTCCCACCCGGCGGATTTTACGCTGCAATTGCATGATGCCGTACAGCAAAGCCTCAGCTGTCGGCGGGCATCCGGGCACGTAAATGTCCACCGGCACAATCCTGTCGCAGCCACGCACGACAGAATAACTATAATGATAATAGCCGCCGCCATTCGCGCAGCTGCCCATTGAAATCACATATTTCGGATCAGACATCTGATCATAAACCCGCCGCAAAGCAGGAGCCATTTTGTTGCACAATGTGCCTGCAACAATCATGACATCTGATTGGCGCGGACTAGCGCGCGGGGCCGCCCCGAAGCGTTCTAGGTCATAACGCGGCATGTTTACATGGATCATTTCAACAGCGCAGCACGCAAGGCCAAACGTCATCCACCAAAGCGACCCGGTGCGCGCCCACTGGAAAAGCTCTTCCGTGCTCGCGACCAAATAGCCCTTATTCGACAGTTCGTCATTCAATCCGTTGAAGAAGCCCGCGTCAGGGAGCGTTTCTGCCGTTGCAGGCGCGCCGATGAGTTCTACTCCCATTCTAACGCTCCCATCTTCCAAGCATATACCAAACCAAGCCCGAGTTCGGCGAGGAAGACCATCATTCCAGTCCAGCCAGCCCACCCTGTTTCGCCAAGACTTACCGCCCAAGGGAACAGGAACGCCGCTTCGAGATCAAAAACAATGAACAATATCGCGACCAAGTAAAAACGGACATCGAACTGAGCCCGGCTATCTTCAAACGCGGGAAAGCCGCATTCATATTCCGTAAGTTTTTCAGGAGTTGGATTGTGCGTTCCCGTCAGGCGTGACACTGCCATTGGCGCGAACACAAAAACGCACGAAAGTGTAAACGCAATGCCCAGGAAGAGCAGAATCGGCAGATAACCCGCAGCAATGCTGGCCATACCAGTTGTCATTTTCGAACTCCCTTCCTCAGCGCGCTGCCGAGATTCGATTGCTTGGCTTTAGGCCAGCCCTGCCCCCTTCGCAAGCGCAACAACGGCGGTATTGGGGCCGATTTCGTCCCTATTGAAAATATGCAAGACGCGACTGATTTCGGTGCTATCCCCTCTCCAGCGGTGATCAATTCAATCAGACCGCACCGACTGAATTAGAAAGGGAAGTCCATGTATAAATCCGCGTTATTCGCCGCTGCGTTGACGGCCAGCATATCGTCTGCGGCCAGTGCGCAAATGGTGACGGCTCAGCGGCCAAGCTCACTTGTCGATGCAATGCAATCCGGCGGCTACAAAGCGGCGCTTAGCAAAGACAGCACTGGCGACCCGAAGATTGAAAGCGCATCATCGGGGGCAAAATTCTACGTGAATTTCTATGGCTGCACCAATGGCAAGGACTGCAAAACCGTCACTTTTTATACGGCTTGGGACAAGGATGATGTTTCCATGTCGCAGGTTAATGACTGGAACAAAGTCAAACGCTTTAGCCGCGCCTACATCGACAAAGACGGAGATCCGGCTTTAGAATTCGACATTGATTTGGATGATGGCGGGATGAGTGCCGCTTTGTTCATCGACAACATCGAATTTTTCGAAGCCTCTATCGCAGGGTTCAAAACGCATATTGGCTTGTAAGGGCAAAGCAAGGGGGGTGGGATATTAGCCGCAAAAGGCAGTTTCCCCCCTTGCATAATGCCCATCAAACAATCACGTTATATTTGTGCTCCGCCAATATGAACTTGTAGAACGGGTCAAAGGCTATGATCCTGACGCTGATGAGGCGTTGCTGAACCGCGCCTATGTGTTTTCGATGAAGACACACGGATCGCAACTGCGTGCATCAGGCGACCCATATTATAGCCATCCCATCGAAGTTGCCGGCATATTGACCGATCTGCATCTTGATGATGAGACAATCATCACCGCCATTCTTCACGACACAATTGAAGACACTCTTACAACCTACGACGAAATCGAACAAATGTTCGGGTCTAACATTGCGCGTATGGTAGACGGTGTGACGAAGCTTTCCAAGATTGAAGCAATGTCAGATAATCAGCGGGCTGCAGAAAATCTTCGTAAATTCCTCCTCGCCACGTCAGACGATCTGCGGGTGCTGTTGGTCAAACTCGCCGACCGCCTCCACAATATGCGCACGCTGCACTTCATCAAGGATGAGGCAAAGCGCCGCCGGATCGCAAAAGAAACGATGGATATCTATGCCCCGCTGGCAGAGCGGATTGGCATGTATGAATTCATGAAGGAAATGCAGACGCTGGCGTTCAAGGAACTGGAGCCAGAGGCTTATGCCTCCGTGACCAAGCGGCTTGAGCAATTGCAGGAAGGCGGCGGAGACAGGATAGCCCGCATCAGTTCAGGGATAAAACTCCTCCTTTCCCGCGCCGGGATCGAAGCTGACGTGTCGGGCCGCGAAAAGCATCCCTATTCGATCTGGCGCAAAATGGCAGAACGCCACATAAGTTTTGAGCAGCTCTCCGACGTCATGGCGTTTCGCGCGATCGTGCCGGATGTCGACGCTTGCTACAACGCGCTTGGGATCATCCACCGCCGCTGGCCGATGGTGCCGGGGCGGTTCAAGGATTATGTCTCGACGCCTAAGCGTAACGGCTATAAATCACTCCACACTTCCGTGATCCACAGCGAAAACCGGCGCATCGAAATCCAGCTGCGCAGCAAGGAAATGCACGGTCAGGCGGAATACGGGTTTGCAGCGCACTGGCTCTATAAACAAGCGATCAACATGCCCGATGCGCAAATTGGCTGGATGAAAGACCTGGTCGAAATCCTTGAACATGCCGAAACGTCTGAGGAAATTCTCGAACATACGCGCATGGCCATGTATCAGGACCGGATCTTTGCCTTCACGCCGAAGGGGGAACTGATCCAGCTGCCCAAAGGCGCGACGGCAATTGATTTCGCCTATGCAGTTCACACATCGCTTGGCGATCAAACAGTTGGCGCGAAGCTGAATGGCCGCGTGGTGCCACTGCGCACACCCATAGAAAATGGCGACCAAGTGCAGATTCTGAAATCCAAAGCGCAAGAGCCGCAGCCTTGGTGGATGAGCATCGCCATTACGGGAAAGGCGCGCGCTGCCATCCGCCGCTTCGTCCGCCACAAAGAGCGTGACGAAATGGGCGCGCTTGGTCGCAAGATATTTGACGAAATTGTCGGCCGCCTGCCTACCAAGCTGGGCAAAGACGCCGTGACGCAGGCGCTGAAGCGATTGAAAATGACCGATGAGGCAACGCTAATGCAGGCAATTGCCCGGCGCACTGTTACTGACCCTCAAGTGATGGAGGCACTGATGCCAGGCTCCAGCACCGATGTGCATGCGGTCCTGCTTCCTCAGCGAGAGGCCATTTCCATCCGCGGGCTTACCGCAGGCGTCGCGTTTGACCTTGCATCCTGCTGCCACCCAGTTCCCGGCGACCGCATCGTTGGCCTGCGCCGCGCAGAAGAAGCAATTGTTGTTCACACTATCGATTGCAAAAGCCTTGCCGACGGTCTGGATGCGGATTGGGTCGATCTTGCCTGGGGTGACGGGTCAGACGGCGGCACGGCCCGCGTGACGGTTGTGGTCAATAACCAGCCCGGATCACTTGCCGCCATCGCCGGCATTTTTGCAGGCCATAAGGCCAATATCGTCAACATGCGGCTGGAGGCGCGCGATACGAGTTTTCACACCTATGTTGCCGATATTGAAGTGCATGACTTGTCTCACCTAACCAAGATCGTGGCGGCTTTGCGCGCGGCGGATGCTGTCATTCAGGCAGACCGAAACTGATGGCAGTCAGTGCCCCGGACTTTACGGCTTCTCTGCGCAATCCGGATATGATTGAGGCGGCCATTGCGCTGCATGACAACCGATTGTCAGAGGCAGAGCCCCTGTTGCGCCAGGAATTAAAGCGCGATCCCTTTAACGTGGCTGCAATCCGCATGATGGCCGAATTGGCGGGACGGATCGGGCGCACTGGCGATGCAGAAAGCCTGCTGCGCCGCGCGATTGAGCTGTCACCGGGATTTATCGCCGCCCGGTCCAACCTGGCAACAGTGCTGTACCGGCAGAACCGCTTGCCCGAAGCTGTTGCTGCCCTTGACGAAGTGCTTGCGCTTGAACCAGACCATGTGGGCAACACCAATCTTAAGGCTGCAACACTGAGCCGAACTGGTGATTATGACGAAGCCGTGGCGCTTTATCGGGCGGTTCTCCAGCAAATACCAGATCAGCCCAAGATATGGATGTCGTTTGGGCATGTCCTCAAAACCGTTGGTCAGCAGGCAGACTGCGTTGCCGCCTATCGCCGCGCTTTGGCCATTGCGCCGCATCTGGGTGAAGTGTGGTGGAGCCTTGCCAATCTGAAAACTGTGCGCTTTGATGACGGCGACGTGGCGGACATGGAAGCGCAATTGGAGCGCGACGAAATTAGCGTCGAAGATCGCTTTCACTTGCATTTTGCCTTGGGCCGCGCCTTTGAGGAACGAAAAGAGGCCGCCGCATCATTCCGCCACTATGACTTGGGCAACCGTCAACGATCCGAATTGATCGACTATGATCCGGCAGACACAAGCCGCCATGTTGACGCCGCAGCTGAACTGTTCACGCCTGAATTTCTTGCTGCGCGATCAGATGGTGGCGCGCCAGACCCAGATCCTATTTTCATCCTTGGCATGCCACGTGCGGGATCGACGCTCGTCGAACAGATACTCTCCAGTCACTCCCAAGTCGAAGGCACAATGGAACTGCCTGACATCCCGTCGCTAATGCGCCGTTACGGCGGCGTTGACCGCTGGCCTCTGGCATTGGCCGCTCTTTTGCCCGAAGAGAGATCGCGCCTTGGTCAGGACTATATCGAACGCACACGCATCCAGCGCAAAACAGACAAGCCATTCTTCATCGACAAATTGCCCAATAACTGGATGCACATTGGCTTTATTCGCATGATCCTGCCTAATGCGAAAATCATCGATGCCAGACGTCATCCAATGGATTGCTGCTTTTCAAATTTCAAACAACATTTCGCGCGCGGGCAAACCTTCAGCTACTCATTGAGTAATATGGGGCGGTATTACGCAGACTATGTGAAGTTGATGGATCATTTCGATGCCGTGATGCCTGGGCAGGTGATACGCGTCGTTCACGAACATCTTATTGATGATCCGGAAGGCGAAATCAGGCGGCTGCTATCCGCCCTAAAGCTTCCCTTTGAGGATGCGTGCCTCACATTTCACCAAAACGATCGGGCTGTGCGAACCGCCAGTTCTGAACAAGTCCGCCGC
>JANPCO010000160.1:0-12735 GCA_031430995.1 Sphingomonadales bacterium
GCCTGAATCAGTTGCTGTCCGGCGTCTCCATTGCCCCAGCGCGGTCTGTGGCGCAGGCGGCGATATAAGCTTCGATCCTCATCCGCAGTCTTGGGCCGGGCTGGCGCCCATAGCGCAGATCCTTCATCAGATTGGGGTCGCGCGCCACGCGGCGTCCAAACTGGCACGGGCGTTCCCCGCTGATTTTCAGGTGCTGCTCTATCCGCCGTAACAATATCATACATGCCTCCATTCCTTCTTCGATTCGCGTTCTAGGAATGTTCCTATCTCACGACTAATTTCCTACTTGTCGAGGAAAAATCTTATTGCTATAGGATTTTTATGGATGATGTTCGCGAAACACTGGACCGGCTGATCCGGGAGGGGGGCGATGACTATGCCTCAATCTCGCGTCTGCTAGATCGCAACGCTGCTTATGTGCAGCAGTTCATTCGCCGGGGCACGCCGCGCAAGCTGGATGAGGATGATCGCCGCCTGCTCGCCCGCTATTTCGGGGTGGATGAAAGTCTGCTGGGCGGGCTTGGCGGCAGCAGCGCGGCAGCCTCTAAATCTGGGCTTAAGCTCGTTCCGCGCTATGCCCTTGGTGCCTCTGCGGGCCCTGGCAGTTTGCCAGAGGACGAGGCCGCTATGGGCCAGATTGCTTTTGACCCCAAATGGCTCCGCACGCTGGGTGTTTCAGTAACGGCCCTTTCGATGATCCGCGTGTCTGGCGATTCGATGACGCCTACACTTGCCGACGGTGATGAGATCATGGTGGATAGCAGCGACGGCGCTGAACGGGTACGTGATGGTATTTATGTGCTGCGGATGGACGATGCCTTGATCGTCAAACGGATTGCGCCCAACCCCGCCACACGGCGCTTTGCTATTCGTAGCGACAATCCGGCTTATCCTGATTGGCCGGATTGTGATCCTGCTGCAGTCACCATCATTGGCCGCGTCGTGTGGGCTGGCCGCAAACTTTAGGGTCAAGACTTTGTTCACCTCAAAAAATCGCACTGCCTTAGGCACTTACCGCTATCGGCAAAGTGCATAGACAAACAAAGGGTAGCACCGTGATAGCATCAGCATTTTCCGTGACACGCACTTCAGCAGATTTGGCGACGGAAATGATGGCGCTGTTCGGAAGGGACGCAGGCGGGGAAGCTGCGCGCCGCGCCAGCCAGTCTCGCAACCGGGGCAACGTCATTGGCTATTGCGCCTGGCGTCAGGCACAACGCCTGATCATGGTGCTGGATTCCCAAGCAACGCGTGGGACCGTTCACTGACGACGGAAAAATAAGTTTGGCAGATGTGAACAATATCTGGCCAACCGCGTTACCGTTCTGGCCGCCGATTTGGACTGGCGACAGACAAACCCTGCGGTTAAGGCAAAATATGTCTATCACATGCCGCTGCGCACTTATGGTGACGGCGTTGATCCTGGTTACCCCTTTGCCTCACCAAGGCACTGCCATGGCCCAGCAAAGCGCGCCCGTTATTGCGCCTGCATCTGTTCAACCAAATGATCCACCCGCGCTTGAGCCGCTTACGCCCATGGCTGATGTGCCTGACATTGGTGTCGATTGGCCTGATATGGCCGCACCAGCGGGCACCGAAAGCGAAGCCGTCGAGGTTAAGCAAGACCTCAATGATAGCGGAGAGCGCCGTTATTCGGTCGTGATCGAAGGCGCAGACCAGCTGAGCGCCGTTCCTTTGAAGGAGAGATTTAATGCGCTATCGGCGCTGAAAGCTGCTGGCAAAGACCGCGCCAACACCGCCCAGATTGATCGCCGCGTGCGCGAAGACCGCGACTTGATCGAACAGGTCCTCAAAACCTCTGGCTATTACGATCCTCAAGTGGAATCCGTGGTTGAAAGCGACGGGGCCGGGGACGTGCTGATCCGGTTTATCGTCGCGGCTGGCCCGCTGTACCGTTTTGGCAGCGTCCGTGTGGACGGGCTGGACGGCACTGGCGTCAAAGCACCCGAACTTTCCGCAACCTTCGGTGTTGAGGGCGAAGATGCAGTGGACGCCGATGATGTCGTCGCAGGCCGCGATGCGCTCGAGAAAAAGCTGAAAGACGGCGGCTATCCGTTTGCCAAAGTTTCTGAGCCTGAAGTGGTGGTTGATCATGACGCGCGGACAGGTGCGCTGGCGATGAACGTCGACACAGGCGGCTTGCGTAATTTTGGCACGATCAAGATTACGTCAGCCAATCCGCCGTTTGATGCCAAGCATATTGGCGTAATTGCCCGGTTCAAACCAGGCCAGCCCTATGATCAGACAAAAATTGAAGATTTACGGCGCGCGTTGGTGGCGACGGGCATCGTCGGCAGCGTCGCCATTACGCCAGTTCCAGCACAGGACGTCACAGCTGCAGACATCCAAGTGGCGCTTGAAAAATCGCCACTGCGCACGATTGCGGGCGATATCGGATACGGCACTGGCGAAGGCATCCGCGCTGAAGTGAACTGGACGCACCGCAATCTGATCAAACCGGAAGGCGCTCTCACGCTGCGCGGCGTGGCGGGCACGCAGGAGCAACTGGCAGGGATTGTGTTTCGCCAATCCAATTTCCGCAAGCGAGACCAAGTGTTCAACACCAGCTTGCTCGCCAGCAACTTGAACCGCCGTGCGTTTGACGCGCGCACGGTTGCGCTGTCCGCCAATCTTGAACGTCAATCCAATATCATCTGGCAGAAACGGTGGACGTGGAGCGCAGGCATGGAACTGCTCGCCACCGATGAGAGAGACATGACACGGGGGTTGCTGTCCAGTCGTCAAACCTTCTTGATCGCCGCAGCGCCCCTATCTGTTGGCTATGACCAGTCCAACGATCTGCTGAACCCCACCAAGGGCTTTCGCCTCGCCGCCCGTCTTTCGCCTGAAATCTCGTTTCGCAACGGCAAAAATACTTACTTACGCGCGCAAATTGATGGCAGCGCTTATCTGCCGTTTGGCGATCGGTTGGTGATTGCCGGGCGGGCGCGGGCGGGGTCAATCTTTGGCGCGCAAACATTCAGTCTGCCGCCGTCGCGCCGTTTTTATTCCGGTGGTGGCGGATCAGTGCGTGGCTACGGCTATCAAAGCATTGGCCCGCGCGATGCGTTCAACGATCCCGTTGGTGGGCGCAGTCTGGCCGAGTTTGGGCTGGAGGCGCGCATCCGCTTTGGCGATTTCGGGGTGGTACCGTTCATCGACGGCGGCAGCATTTACGATACGCGCATCCCCAAATTTTCTGATCTGCGCTTTGGTGCAGGCATAGGGGCCCGTTATTATTCCAGCTTTGGGCCAATTCGCATAGACGTTGGCACGCCAATCAATCCGCGTAAGGGCGATTCGCGCGTGACCGTCTTTGTGTCATTGGGGCAGGCCTTTTGAGGCGTTTCCTGAAATGGGCGACAGTCGCGTTCGTGGCAGTGCTGTTGTTTGCTGGCGTGGGGATTGCTCTTGCCGATACGACTTGGGGCCACCGTCAAATTATCGCCCAGATTGAGGGGCAGCGCCCAAAATCCGGCCTGCGGATCAAAATCAAGGCGCTGGATGGCAGCATCTACGGCAAAGCGCAGGTCGAAGGGCTGACACTCAGTGACCCTCGCGGTGTGTTCCTATCCGTGCCCGTTGCAAACGTCGATTGGACGCCTGCCGCTTGGCTAACCAACCGCCTCGACATCACAAGCCTGCGCACGGGCCAGGCAACGCTGCTGCGCCTGCCCAAGCTGATCCCCAGCGCCACCAAGCAGCCGATCCTACCGAGCTTCGACATTGCACTGGGCGAGTTTCGCATCGCCAGGCTGATCATCGAGCCCGGCGTTGCAGGGGGCCGCCGCGTCGGGACAGTGACTGGCAATTTGTCCACGTCAGCCGGTAAAGCAAAGCTCTCGCTTCAGACAGACGCAGCCCTTGGCGACCGGCTTTCAGTGATGCTTGATGCGGAGCCGGACCGGGACAAATTTGACGTAGACGCACAGTTGCAAGCGCCAGCAGGCGGCGTGTTCGGTGCGATTGTGGGAACAGCAAAGCCAATCGCGTTGTCAATCACGGGCGATGGCAGCTGGACGCGCTGGCAAGGCAGTGGCCGTGCGGACATGGGCGGCGTGCGCGTCGCTGATGTGGCCCTCACCGCAAAGGAAGGACGCTTCGGGCTGGATGGCAGGGTGTCGCTGGACAGTATTACCAAAGGCAAGCTGCAGGCGCTAACCGCTCCCGTGACGCTGGTGAAGGGAGAAGCGACGCTTAAGGACCGGCGGCTTTCCGGTTCCCTTTCCGCTGCTTCAAGCGCAATCTCAGTCATCGGCACAGGCACTGTTGATCTTGCGCGCAACAGCTTTGACGATGTGCTGATCAATGCGCGCTTGCTGCAACCAGCCAAGCTTTTTCCTGACATGGCGGGTGAGAATATCCTCCTCAAAGCGCGGCTCAACGGTGCTTTTGGCAGTGCAGCCTTTGACTATTTGCTCACTGGCCCCCGTGTGAGTTTTGGAACAACGGGTCTGGATCAAGTGCGCGTGTCGGGTCAGGGTCGCTTGTCCAATTGGCCAGTCAATCTTCCCGTCAAATTCACCGCAACGCGCATCACTGGGGTGGGCGATGTCGCAGGCGGCATTCTTGGTAATGCCAAAGTGGAAGGGCTGCTGCGCATCACGCCGCAAGCCATCACGGGGGATGACCTGAAACTGACATCTGATAAACTGTCGGGAAAATTGCAGCTGTTCGTGAATCTCGTGACGGGCACTTATGAAGTTGGCCTCGCCGGGCAATTGCTCAGCTATTATATTCCTGGGCTTGGCATCGTGGATGTCAAAAGTGATCTGCGCATTGTTCCCGGTGTCGGCGGCAAAGGGACGCGCGTCATCGGCACAGGCGAAGCGCGTGTGCGTCGGTTTGACAATGCGTTTCTCGCTGGGCTGGCAGGCGGTTTGCCTGTTCTGCGCACCAATTTGGAACGCAGCGTCGACGGCGTGATGCGCTTTACCAATCTTGTGGTCAGCGCGCCGCGGTTGGCGTTCAGCGGCGGCGGTCTGCGCCGCAACGACGGCACATTATTTATCGAAGGCAGCGGACGTCAGGGCCAGTACGGGCCGTTCCGCCTTACACTGGATGGCATGATAGACCGGCCTAGGATCGACATTACCCTTGCCCGTCCAGCAGACGCGCTGGGTCTCGCCGATGTGCGGTTGCTGCTTGATCCCAGCGCGTCAGGCTTTGCATTTCGCGCCAGTGGACGCTCAACGGTCGGCGCTTTTGCGGGCAGTGGCCAGATTCTTATCCCCAAAGGTGGCAATGCCGTCATCGATATCGCCGAAATCAGAACCTCGGGCCTGCGCGCTTCGGGGCGTCTTGTCGCGCAGACGGGTGGTCTTTCTGGGCGCATGACACTGGCGGGCGGCGGCGTGTCAGGCACGCTGGACCTTTCAAGCGCCCGTGGGCTGCAAGTCATTGAGGCGCATGTGAAGGCCCTGGATGCGCGCCTTGATGGCCCGCCGCTGCTCGTGGCGCGGCGGGCTCAGTTTGACGGCATCATCACGCTTGATCCGGCAGGACTGATTGTTGACGGCACAGTGACAGGCCAAGGTCTTGCCCGCGGAGACCTTGCTCTGGCGCGCCTTGCCGCCAACATCCGCCTGCGCGGCGGCGTGGGCGAAATAAAAGCATCCTTTGCTGGGTCACGCGGCCGCAGTTTTGATGTCCAGACCATTGCGCAGGTCAGCCCCAATCGCTGGCAAGTGGTGGGGTCTGGCACAGTTGACCGTCGGCCCGTGGCACTCACCAGCGCCGCGATTATCACGCGCGAAGGCAGCGGCTGGCGCTTGGCCTCTGCTGAACTGAGCTTTGCAAGTGGCAAAGCGCGGCTGTCTGGCTTGTTCGGCGATAGCGCGAATGAAGTGGATGCCACGCTCACCCAAATGCCGCTGGCGATCATGGACATTTTCTCCCCCGGACTCGGCCTTGGCGGCACGGCGAACGGGTCGCTTACCTATCGCCAGCCGCTGGGTGGCCCTGCCACTGGCAAGGCTGATCTGAAAATTCGCGGCCTGACGCGCGCTGGCCTTGTCCTTGCCTCTCAACCCATTGATATGGGAATTGCTGTTACGTTGAATGGCAGCAGTGCCGGGGTGCGGATGATTGCCGTGAGTGGCGGGCGGGAAATTGGCCGGGCGCAGGCAAAGCTGACGCCAAGCGGCCAAGGCTCGCTCATGCAGCAATTCTCCGGCGCAGGCGTGTTCGGGCAAATCCGCTACAGCGGCCCCGCGGATGCGCTCTGGCGGTTGAGCGGCGTTGAAACGCTGGACGTTGCAGGGCCAATAGTGCTGGGGGCTGATGTGACGGGCCGCGTGAATGATCCCATCATTCGCGGCACAGTTCGCGCCACTGGCGCCCGCATTGAAAGCCCTGCCACCGGTATGGTTCTAACGGGCGTGAATGCTGTGGCGCGGTTTGGTGAAGGATCACGGCTGACGTTGGATAGTCTGTCCGCAAACGCGGGCAGGGACGGGCGCATTACGGGCTCTGGCGTGATTGACTTGGCGGCGGCGCGGGGATTTTCGATGGCGTTGACCTTGCAAGCAAACCAAGCTGTGTTGCTGGCCCGCGATGATTTTTCCGCGACGATGACGGGCCCCATCCGGCTCAATTCCAACGGCAGCGAAGGCATTATTTCGGGTGATGTCACACTTAACAAAAGCCAGTTTCGCCTTGGCCGGATGAAAGCCGTCACGGCTCTGCCGCGCCTCAATGTTCGTGAAATCAATGGTCGCGCCGATAATGCCGCACCGGCCCAGCCCGCAATGCCGTGGCGTCTTGCCATAAAGGCGCGCGCACCGGGGCGGTTGGCAGTTTCGGGCCTTGGTCTCGAGAGTGAATGGCGCGCTGATCTTGACATAACAGGCACACCTTATGCGCCTGTCATTCGGGGTCGGGCAGACATGCTGCGCGGCGAATATGAATTTGCCGGGCGGCGCTTTACTGTCACGCGCGGGGTCATTCGCTTTCAGGGAGAAAGTCCGCCTGACCCGGTCATTGATATTGTGGCCGAAGGATCAACCCAAGGCGTCAACGCGACCATCCGAGTGAGCGGCACTGGCCAGCGCCCGGAAATCCGCTTCGCCAGCACACCGTCTCTGCCAGAGGATGAATTGCTGGCCCGGCTGCTGTTTGGCACGTCAATCACCAACTTGTCAGCGCCAGAGGCACTTCAACTGGCAGCAGCAGTCGCTTCACTGCGTAACGGCGGTGACGGGCTGAACCCGATCAACGCGCTGCGCAAGGCGATTGGCCTTGACCGGCTGCGCATTCTTCCTGCTGACGCTGTAACGGGCCAAGGCACATCAGTTGCCGCTGGCAAATATCTGTCGCGCCGCGCCTATGTTGAGATAGTAACAGACGGCCAGGGCTATTCCGCGACGCGGGCAGAATTTCAGATCACGCGGTTTCTCTCCATCCTTGGCACTCTGTCCACTCTGGGCAAGCAGAGCATTTCAGGACGAATTTCGAAGGATTACTAGGGCGAGACGTCGCCGATGCAGACTTGCCCTTTTCCGCATTCGTCGCCATAGGCGTTCGCGGGAGTCGGGCGGGCGGCGCACTCGCCAATCTGGTCAGGTCCGGAAGGAAGCAGCCACAACGAATTCGTGTCGGGTCGTTCCGGCTCCTACTGTCCCGCCTTACTTCAGCCCGATATCACTTGGCCCAAACGCATGGGGCAGAAGCGCGCTGATCAAGTGAGTTTCCATCGCACCGCCATCCGCAGACGCGCAGTGCACTGGCACATCGCAGTTTGAAAGTTGTGCGGCTTCGTAAATGATCTGCCGGCATCTGCCGCAGGGGCGGACGGGCTCGTTCCCCGTGATCACGCCGCCCTTGATAACGCCGCCGACCACAGCAATTGCGCGAACGTGCCGCAGCTTGCCCTGGGCATTGACCGATGCCAGCGCGACCGTTTCAGCACAGAGCGTCAGCCCGTAACTGGCATTTTCAAAATTGCAGCCAGCAATAATCTCGCCACTTTCCAGCAGCACTGCTGCACCAACGCCGAAACCCGAATAAGGCGCGTGGGCATTGCGGGCCACGGCGCGGGCAGCATCCATCAACGCATTCATGGCCGCACCACTGACCAGCCGGTCGGTTGAGCAATACCGTCTACAGACCGCGCAGGATTGGCCCGCCACATCACCCACGGCCTGTCGCCGTAGCTGGGCGTCAGCAGCCAAGACGAAAGCCAAAGCGGGCGGTTGATGGCGCGGCTGATGGCATATTCCTCTTCAAAGTCCTTTGAAAGCCGGATCATGACGGGCTTCTCCGTATGCGCCTCTACCATCTTAATGAAACTGGCAAGTTCGCCCAGCAATACTGCGCGCGCAGGCCGGGCAGTGCAACCAGCATCTAGTTCAAGGTCCAGAACCGCAGGCAGTTCACTGGCTTCACGCGGCACTGTTGCGATGAAATTCGTCGCCTGATCGCGCGCTAACCGGCAGAGATGATAGCGGTGGATGGCCCCGCGCGTTAGGCCCGCTGCGACGCTGCCCTGCCAATTGTCAGCAAATGACGCGTCGCGGTCGCTGTCGCCAAAGGTGGCTTCGACATAGGCAAAATCTGCGCCTGCGGCCCTCACTTTGCCCCAGTCTACTGTGCCGAGGCTATGGCTGACTTCTACGCCCTGTTGAGAATAATTGGCCTCACTGGGTGCCCAGCCTCGCATCCAGAAAAACAGCAGCGTTGCCACTAGGGCCGTGCCCATCAAACTGATCAGCAGCTTGGAAATGCCAGACAAGGGAGCACGCGCAGTCATAACCTATGCCCTGATATGCAGAACGCAAATAAGCGTGAACAGCCGCCGCGCTGTATCAAAATCGACCTCGATTTTTCCGTCCAGCCGCTCCTTCAACATTTCAGACGCCTGATTGTGCAGCCCCCGCCGCGCCATATCAACAGTTTCGATATGCGTCGCCGTGGCCTGTTTGACGGCCTGAAAATAGCTATCACAAATGGCCCAATATTCACGGATGGGACGTTGAAACCGTGCAAGGCCAAGAATGACCATTTCCAGCGGGCTTTCATCCTCCCGGAAAATCTCAAAGACCAGCCGCCCTTCTTCCACCCGCAGATTTAGACGGTATGGCCCCGCGTAACCATCAGGCTGGGGGCGCTGCGGCGCGAAATGATTGCCTTCCAGCAAATCAAATATCGCAATGCGGCGCTCCTGCTCAATTTCGGCACTGCGCCAAATGATGCTAGCTTGATCAAGATCGATATGGATGAGGCGCGGGTCTGACATAATAGCGAACGCGTCTATCGCGGGCCTTAGGCAAAAGCAAAGGGAGAGCGCTACGCGTGTTCATCCAAATGAGCAGTGCGGCAACCCTAGCCACTTGCAACAAGCTTGGTTACATGGGCCGCCACGAATCGAAATTGGGAATGGTGGCAATGAGCGCTCGTTTTAGTGATATCCGGCTTGGTCTGACCTTTGATGATGTGCTGCTGCTCCCCGGCGCATCGGAAGTTTTGCCGAGCCAGGCAAGCACAGTGACGCGGATCAGCCGCGATATCACGCTCAATATCCCCATCCTGTCCTCGGCCATGGATACCGTCACTGAGGCCGATATGGCCATTGTCATGGCGCAATTGGGCGGGCTGGGCGTGCTTCACCGCAATTTAACAGTTGAGGAACAATGCGCGGCGGTGCGGGCCGTGAAGCGGTTCGAATCTGGCATGGTCGTCAATCCAATCACTATCGCGCCCGATGCTACTCTTGCGCAGGCGCAGGCGAGCATGGCAGCCAACCGGATTTCGGGTATCCCAGTGGTGGAGGCCAGTGGCAAGCTAGTCGGCATTCTCACCAACCGCGATGTGCGCTTTGCCGAAAACCCCAATCAACCTGTTCGCGAATTGATGACGCGTGACAATCTGGCAACGGTTTCTCTGGGAGTCAGTCAGGATGAGGCCAAGCGGCTTCTTCACGCACGGCGGATTGAAAAGCTGCTGGTGGTGGACAGTGATTATCACTGCGTCGGCCTGATCACGGTCAAGGATATGGAGCGGACGGTCACTTACCCCAACGCGACCAAGGATGCGACGGGACGGTTGCGGGTGGCGGCAGCGTCGACGGTGGGCGATGCAGGCTTTGAACGCACGCAAGCGCTGATTGATGCGGAATGTGATCTGATCGTCATTGATACAGCCCACGGCCATAGCAAAATGGTTTCTGACATGGTGGCACGGGTCCGCAAATTATCAAGCAATATCCAGATCATTGCGGGCAATGTTGCGACGGGCGAAGCGACTAAGGCACTGATTGGCGCTGGTGCAGACGGTGTGAAAGTTGGCATAGGCCCAGGGTCTATCTGTACCACGCGCGTCGTGGCAGGCGTCGGCGTGCCGCAACTTACGGCTGTGATGGATGCCGCCAATGCAGCCGCCGCCTCCAATACGCCTGTCATCGCAGACGGCGGCCTGCGGACGTCTGGTGATATCGCCAAGGCCCTTGCGGCGGGTGCATCATCAGTGATGGTCGGATCGCTGCTGGCAGGAACAGAGGAAGCCCCGGGTGAGACGTTCCTTTATCAGGGGCGGGCCTATAAAAGTTACCGGGGCATGGGTTCTGTCGGCGCAATGGCGCGCGGCTCGGCAGATCGCTATTTTCAGCAGGATATCAAGGATCAGCTGAAACTGGTGCCAGAGGGGATTGAGGGCCAAGTCGCCTACAAGGGCCCCGCGCGCGATGTCATCCACCAGCTTGTCGGCGGGGTAAAAGCCGCAATGGGCTATACCGGATCAGCGACGATCAAAGACCTGCAAGACCGTGCTGAATTTGTGCGGATCACCAATGCGGGCTTGCGCGAAAGCCATGTTCATGACGTAACGATCACGCGTGAAGCCCCTAATTATCCCACGAGAGGATAGCATTTGACCCCCTCTGCCCGCCTTCAATCCGCCATCGAGGTGACGGATATCATAATCGCTTCGGCCCGTGATAACGGGGCGGCAGCCGATGCCATCATTACCGGCTGGTTCAAGGAACGCCGCTACGCCGGGTCAGGCGACCGGCGTGCAGTGCGTGATCTGGTCTACCGGGTGATCCGCACGTTCGGGCGGCCACCGCACACGGCGCGGGCTGGCTTTGCTGCACTTGCTGATTTGCATCCGCTGTTTGACGGTTCAACCCACGGGCCTGCCGTGCTCACCAAGAATGAAAATCCAGCAACGCCTTCGCTGATCCCAGCGTGGCTGGAAGATAAGATTGCCGTTGAGGAGCGGGAAGCCCTGCTAGGCCGCGCGCCGTTTGATTTGCGTGCCAATCCGCGCATGACGAGCAGAAACGAACTGATGCCGCAGTTTCCCGGGGCCGAGGTCATTGAAGGAACGGCGCACGGGCTTCGCCTCCCTGAACATATTCCACTGGCTAACCGCCCCGAACTAACCGGGCTGATTGAGGTGCAGGACGGCGGCAGCCAGATGATTGCCGCGGCTTGTCAGGCACAACCCGGACAGCGGATCCTTGATCTTTGCGCAGGGGCTGGCGGCAAAACGCTGGCTGTGGCCGCTGATATGAACGGCGAAGGCCATATACTCGCTTGCGATACTGACCGCGCGCGGCTGCAGCGGCTGGAGCCGCGCGCGCATGTGGCGGGGATCGCCAATATCCAGACGCGTCTGCTCAATCCCTTTCAGGAAGTAGCGATGTTAGATGATCAGATTGTCGTGAACGATTGCGTTCTGATCGACGCGCCGTGTTCGGGCAGTGGCACATGGCGGCGCAACCCGGAACTGCGCTGGCGGCTAACTAAGCCCCGGCTAGAAGCTGTCATCGAATTGCAAGCGCGGCTGTTGCAGCTTGGCAGTCTGTTTGTGAAGCCTGGTGGCGTTCTGGTTTACGCTGTCTGTTCGTTGATCCCGGGGGAAGGTCGAGCACAGGCAGCGGCGTTTTTGGAAACCAATTCTGATTGGGAAGCAGAGTCCACGGGCCTGACAATAGGTCGCCCCGATGGCCCCGGATGGAAGCTGTCGCCTGCTCATGACGGATGCGATGGATTTTTTATCGCTCGCTTGAAAAGAAGCTGCTAGGCCTGCGCCTGAAATGACAATTCTGGAGAAGGTCATGCGTTTTTCCCCGCCTGCGGTCGCCCTAGCGGTTGGCCTGTCCCTTGTATCTAGCGTCGGCCATACCAAGCGCGGCGATGATGTGATCAAGCCTCTGTCCGTTGCAATGACGGCGGACGGTAAAGCCGCGCTGGCAGCTGAGAAATATGATGCCGCAGTCGATGCGCTGGAAACCGCATTGGCCATTGATCCGCGCAACCGCGATGCGATTGTGACGCTTGCTATGGTGGCCCAAAAGCAAGGCCTTACGGGTAAAGCGATCCGTTATTACCGGGAAGCGTTGCTGATTGAACCCAATGATGTGGCGATCCTTGCGGGGCAGGGCAAAGTGCTGGTGGAACGCGGGGCGTTGGCAAAGGCAAAACTTAACCTCACGCGGATCACGCAGCTTTGCCCGACGGTCTGTGCCGAACAGACGGTTCTGGCAGCCGCCATAGAAAAGGGTGCAGCCGCACCTGCCATGGCCGTGCAGGCCGTAACGCCAAAGCCAGTTGTTGAAGAAGCGGCTAAGCGCTGACGTAGGCAGATTTCGAGGCAAACCACCCGTCATTGGGGGGGGCGCGCGGGCGAAGACACAGGCCCGCGGGGGGGCCCGGGTTTGGGGGCGGCGGCGGGCCGATCGGGGGGGGGGAAATTTGGGGTTTAGAGGAAACCCCC
>JANPCO010000161.1:0-3904 GCA_031430995.1 Sphingomonadales bacterium
TATATTGAGCCTTATCAGGGGGCCGCAACCGGCATGGGCGGCATATTGCGCGATGTGTTCACGATGGGTGCGCGGCCCGTGGCGAACCTGAATGCGCTGCGGTTCGGCCGGCCAGATCATCCTAAAATGCGGCATTTGATCAGCGGCGTCGTCCGCGGCATCGGCGGCTATGGCAACTGCGTCGGCGTTCCGACTGTGGGTGGCGAGGTTAACTTTCACCCGGCCTATGACGGCAATATCTTGGTCAATGCCATGACCGTTGGCATCGCCGACGTGGATAAGATTTTCTATTCTGCGGCGAGCGGCGTGGGCAACAGCATTGTTTACGTCGGGTCGAAGACTGGACGAGACGGCATCCACGGCGCAACCATGGCATCGGCAGATTTTTCAGAAGACAGCGAAGAAAAGCGCCCCACGGTGCAGGTCGGCGATCCGTTCACGGAAAAGCTGCTGATCGAGGCGTGCCTGGAACTGATGGCATCGGACGCGATTGTGGCGATTCAGGATATGGGCGCGGCGGGCCTCACCAGTTCCAGCGTCGAAATGGCATCCAAAGGTGGCGTCGGGATCGAGCTGGATATGAACGCAGTGCCGTGCCGCGAAACCGGCATGACGCCGTATGAAATGATGCTGTCTGAAAGCCAGGAGCGCATGCTGATGGTGCTGGAGCCGGGCCAGGAGGATTTTGCTGAAGCCATTTTCCGCAAATGGGAACTGGATTTTGCCGTGATTGGCACGGTCACGACCACTGGCCATATGGTGCTGAAATGGAACGGGGAGACGGTGGCCGACATTCCGCTGGGGCCCCTGGCTGACGATGCGCCGCAATATGACCGGCCCTACGTGAAGACACCGCCGCCCGCACCGCTCACCAACGTCCCCGAATGCATAGACATTGGCGCAGATCTGCTTCGGCTGATGGCTTCGCCTGACATTGCGTCGCGCCGCTGGATTTGGGAGCAATATGACAACAAGGTTGGCGGTGATACGGTGCAAGCCCCTGGTGGGGACGCTGCACTGGTGCGCGTTCACGGCACGGACAAGGCCCTTGCCATGACCACAGATTGCACACCGCGATACTGTTTTGCCGATCCTTACGAAGGCGGCAAGCAAGCCGTGGCGGAGGCTTACCGGAACCTTTCAGCGGTTGGCGCAACGCCGCTGGCCGTCACCAATTGCCTGAACTTTGGCAACCCGCAGCGCCCCGAAATCATGGGGCAATTTGTCGGCTGTCTGGAAGGCATGGCAGACGCGTGCCGCGCGCTTGATTTCCCTATCGTGAGCGGAAATGTGTCGCTCTATAATGAAAGTAAAGCGACCGGCGGCGGCTCTGCCATCCTGCCCACGCCTGCGATTGGCGGCGTTGGGTTGATGGCGGATTGGCGCAAAGCGGTGGGCATTGGCTTCGTGGCGGAAGGCGACGCGATTTTCGTGATTGGCGACACGCGCGGTCATCTGGGCCAATCGCTTTGGTTGCGCGAACTGCACGGCCGCGAAGAAGGCCCGCCTCCGCCTGTCAATCTGGTCGCTGAACGCAAAGCGGGCGAGCAGGTCCGTGCCCTGATCGACGCGGGCAAAGTGACAGCTGTGCATGATATTTCGGACGGCGGCTTGCTGGTCGCGCTGGCGGAAATGGCGCTGGCCGGCGGCATCGGCGCGTCTATCGGCGCGCTCAGTGCCGCGCGCGGATTTGGCGAAGATCAGGGGCGCTACATCGTTACTGGTCCAGCCGAGACCGAAATCGAAGGCGCTGCACGGATCGGGACGACCGGAGGAACCAGCGTCGTTGGCGTATCGCTCGATGCGCTGCGGACAGCGCATGAGGGCTTCTTCCCAGCATTGATGGATGGGTGACGCTGTGCTCCGGGCTTGACCCGGAGCCCAGGGGAGGAGGCCTCGGCGGTTGGGACTCCTAGACTCCGGGTCAGGCCCGGAGAACTGGAAGCAGAACAGCGCCCTCAACTCAAACGGTCCAGCTCCTCCCGAGACAATCCGCCCGGCACAATCATGATTGGGCATGATAGTGTCCCCGCATCTACCCCGGTAAACTGAGCCACCAACGGCCCGGGATTGCCTGATTTTGCCGCGCCAAGCACCAGTGCCCCGATTTCAGGATTGTCGGCAATGGCATCACGGATGACTGTCGCTGGCGCGCCTTTGCGGACTTTAATCTCTGGCGCGCGGACAGCTTCTTCGCCCAGCATGTCGAGGCCGCGCGCGACAACTTCTTCGGCATGGTCCAGCGCTTCCTCCTCCATCGCCGCTTGCACTCCGCCCCAGGCGATAAAGTCTTCCGGCGGGATGATGACCAGCACTTCGACAGCGCCGCCGGTTTTCGCGGCCCGGCGCGCGGCAAAGCGCAGGGCCGTTTCCGCTTCCTCCGTTTCGTCGATTATTACCAGATAAGTTCGCATGGTGGCTCCCCTCCAACCTTCTCAACTAACAGGTTGCGTCAATCGCGCGGCTGGTGCAAGTCTTACCGCGCGTAGCAAAACTATAAGTCGCGCGTTTCCACATCCCCAACAACAGGTCTGTGCCGATGCCCTTCGAAATCAAAATGCCTGCCCTTTCCCCCACGATGGAGGAAGGCACTCTGTCCAAATGGCTTGTGAAAGCAGGGGATAAGGTCTCCGCCGGAGATATTATCGCCGAAATTGAAACTGACAAAGCAACGATGGAATTCGAAGCCGTTGATGAAGGCGTGGTGACATCAATCATGATTGCCGAAGGCGCAGAGGGTGTGAAGGTCGGCACTGTAATTGCCACGATTCAGGGCGAGGATGATGAGGCGGTGCCTACCGCACCCGCCCCAAAGGCCGAGATTGCTGCGGCTCCTCCCGCTCCGCCTCCTCCTGCACAGCCCGCCGCTGTTGCTACCGCAGTGGCCACTGCGCCCGTCGCGGCGGCCGCAGACGGCAACCGTATCATCGCGTCGCCCCTTGCCAAGCGATTGGCCGAACAGCGCGGGATCGATCTTTCAACGCTCACAGGCACCGGCCCGGGCGGGCGGATTGTGAAGGCGGATGTTGATGGGGCCAGTGATGGCGTTGGGCTTCGTCAGGCTCAGCCTGAGCGGGTTGAGTCCGCAGCACCAACTGCGCCAATTGTTTCCACCGCCACACCCACCGCGCAGGCTGAGCCTGACAAAGCCCGCGCACCAAAACCAGCAGTATCAGACACGGGCATCCCCCACACCGCCGTCAAACTCAGCGGTATGCGCAAGACTATCGCGCGCCGCCTGACAGAATCCAAACAAACCGTGCCGCATATCTATCTGACGGTCGATATCCGCCTCGACGCGCTGTTGAAGCTTCGCGCCGAACTCAACGCAGGTCTGGCGTCGCGGAACGTGAAGCTGTCAGTCAATGATATGCTGATCAAGGCGCTTGGCGTTGCACTCATGCAGGTGCCCAAATGCAATGTCAGTTTCGCGGGCGACACCATGCTGGAATATAGCCGCGCCGACATTTCCGTCGCGGTGAGTGTGGCGAATGGTCTCATCACGCCGATCATCACTGACGCTGGCAGCAAGTCAATCTCCGCCGTCTCCACCGAAATGGCCGCACTCGCGGCCAAGGCCAAGGACGGCAAGCTGCAACCGCACGAATATCAAGGCGGCACCGCGAGCCTCAGCAACATGGGCATGATGGGCATCAAGCAATTCGAAGCCGTCATCAATCCACCCCAAGGCATGATCATGGCGATTGGGGCTGGGGAGAAGCGCCCCTACGTAGTCGATGATGCACTCGCGATTGCAACGGTGATGTGCGCGACGGGGTCGTTCGACCACCGCGCAATCGACGGCGCGGATGGGGCCATGCTGATGAAGGTCTTCAAGGAATTGGTGGAGACGCCGTTGGGGCTGGTGGCTTGATCTTCGGTGCACAATTATGTATCCATTAGT
>JANPCO010000162.1:0-3329 GCA_031430995.1 Sphingomonadales bacterium
TCGGGAGCGAGGCAGATTTGTCCGGCGTTCATCATCTTGCCCAATGCGATGCGATCACCGGCTTTCTTTATATCGGCGCTGCGGCCGATAATCGTCGGTGACTTGCCGCCCAGTTCCAGAGTCACCGGCACCAAATTATCGGCAGCTGCGCGCATGATATGGCGGCCTACACTGGTAGCTCCGGTAAAAATCATATGGTCGAAGGCGAGCTTTGAGAAAGCCATGCCAACCTCTGGCCCACCGGTAAACACCGCCATTTCCTCTTCTGCGAAATATTTGGGGATGACCTCAGCGAACAAAGCCGACACCTCTTCGGTAAATTCCGACGGCTTTATCATCGCGCGGTTACCCGCAGCCAAGATACCCGCCATCGGCACCATCACCATACCCACTGGGAAATTCCACGGAGCGACCACACCGACCACACCTTTGGGTTGATAAACCACCTCGGCCTTTGCACCGAGCAGTCCGAGCGGAAAGGTTGGCTTGCGCTTTTCGCCCTTTGCCCAGCTTTCAAAATGCTTCTTAGCATGCTTCATCGCACTGACCGAGGGCATGATGTCGGTCATTAACGTCTGTTCGCGGCTGCGATGGCCGAAATCTGCCGAAACCGCTGTGGCAAAAGCCTCCGCATTGTCGATCAACAGCGCAATCGCACGGTCGATCCGGTCTCGGCGCACCGACATTGCTTCGGGCAACGCAGCGACAAAGCTCTTGCGCTGCTTCTCTAGAATTGCTTGCATATCTTGGGTCATGGCTGTCTCCTCTTAATCGCCTAGTTAAACTACAGGCGCTTGGATGCAAGCTGATAGGACTGCATACGAGTTCATATTTGTCTTTCGGGACACACAGTATTAAGGCAACTCGAAACTTTACCTTACGGTATGAAGGAATATCTCATGAGCAGCATCGATCCCGTCGTTATCCTATCCTACGCGCGCACGCCGATGGGCGCAATGCAAGGTGCTCTTGCCGATGTGGCAGCGACAGATTTGGGCGCGACTGCGGTGAAGGCAGCTGTCGAACGGGCTGGTGTTGATGCCAATGACATCGAACGCATCTATATGGGCTGCGTATTGCCCGCAGGGCTCGGTCAAGCGCCAGCGCGACAAGCCGCAATCAAGGCTGGTCTGCCGAAATCGGTTCAGGCGACGACGGTCAACAAAGTATGTGGATCTGGCATGCAGACCGTCATCATGGGTGCAGAGGCACTCGCCGCCGGTTCTATCGACCTAATTGTTGCTGGCGGCATGGAGAGCATGACCAATGCGCCGTATCTCCTGAAGAAACACCGTGGCGGCGCGCGGATCGGGCATGACACCGCTTATGACCATATGTTCCTCGACGGTCTGGAAGACGCCTATGAGGCAGGCCGGGCGATGGGTACATTTGCGCAGGATACCGCCAACGAATATCAGCTGACCCGCGAAGCGCAGGACAATTACGCGATTGAATCGCTCAAGCGCGCACAAACCGCAATCGCAGAAGGCGCGTTTAAGAACGAGATCATCGCAGTGACAGTCGCCACGCGTAAAGGCGACGTAATTGTCGATACCGATGAAGCGCCCGGCAAGGGCCTGCCTGACAAGATCCCCGGTTTGCGCCCCGCCTTTGCCAAGGACGGCACGATTACAGCAGCCACCAGCTCTTCGATTTCAGACGGTGCCGCAGCACTCGTCCTCACCCGTCAGTCAGTTGCCGACGCCAAGGGCCAGAAGGCCGTCGCGCGTATCGTTGCACATGCAGCGCACGCGCAAGAACCATCGGCATTCACCACTGCCCCCGTTGGCGCGATCACCAAATGTCTGCAAAAGGCAGGCTGGTCGGTTGGCGATGTCGACCTCTTCGAAGTCAATGAAGCCTTTGCTTGCGTCGCCATGTTTGCGATGCACGACCTTGGCATCCCGCATGACAAGATCAACGTGCATGGTGGCGCGACGGCATTGGGTCACCCAATCGGCGCATCGGGCGCGCGGATCATCACCACGCTGATCGCCGCACTGCAACGCCACGGCAAGAAACGCGGCGTTGCATCGCTGTGCATTGGGGGTGGCGAAGGGACGGCTCTGGCGGTGGAACTGGTTTAGAACCATATTAATATTGCCATAGCCAATCGACCGGAATAGCCTCCCTCGGTCGCGATAGAGGGAGAAGAACAATGAAGAAATTCGTGATTATTGCCGCGCTGGGTGCTTTGACTGCTTGTTCGCAACAAGCTGAAAAGGCAGCGGAAACCGAAACGGCACCGGCCGAAGCTGCGGCAACTACGGCGACCGACTCGGCATCGCCCGTCGGCGACTATGACGTCAAGATGGCCGACGGAAAGATGGCCAAGACCACAATAAACGCCGATGGCACCTATTCTAACACCGCTCCGGACGGCAAGGAAGCCAAAGGCAAGTTTGCCATGAAGGATGGCAAAGAGTGCTTTGATGCCGACGGCGACGAAGTCGAAATTTGCTGGACATCAACCAAACCGGCAGCCGACGGGAGCTTTTCATCGACAAGCTCGACCGGCGAAACCGTATCGGTGACGCCTGCCAAGAAATGAGTATGTGAACGAGCGGTCGGAGTATTGGGTATACAAATCATCCGGCTTCGACCGACGTCATCTGATACAATTTGCGACACTAATATCTTGTTTCTGAACGTGTTGTTTTCCGCGCGTTCAAGGTCAGCCTCCTAAAAAGGGAACAACAGACGCAGCAATGTGTTTGTTTTGTTCAAGGAGACAGACAATGAAGAAGAGATTTTTGATAACAGTCGCCGCTGTCGCCGCCACACTCACCCCGATGGCTGTGCAGGCCCAGACGCGCGAATTGCGGCGTGACCGTCAGGACGTTCGTGAAGAACAACGTGATCTCCGCGATGCCAAGCGCTACGGTGATCGCAGCGATGTCCGCGAGGAACGCCGCGATGTGCGCAACGCCCGTCAGGAATACCGTGAGGACTGGCGCGATTATCGCCAGAGCAACCGCACCGTATTTCACGGAAGCCGCTTCAACGCACCGTTTCGTTATCGCACTTTCAATGCAGGCGTGAGTATTGGTTCGAGCTATTATGCACCGCGTTACCGGGTAAATAATTACGCGAACTATCGCCTTCAACAGCCCGGTCGTTACCAGACCTATGTTCGTCATTATAATGACGTGCTGCTGGTCAACACCCGAACGGGCCGTGTGATTAGAACCTATCGCGGCTTTTACTGGTAAGCGTCCTAACCCCTCCCGGGACGCTGGGTCGTCGGAGCAATCCGGCGGCCCTTTTCTTTTGCGCGACGCAGGGTTAGTTTGACGCATCCGTAACTGGCGATTCGAGATGGGTGACCA
>JANPCO010000163.1:0-2504 GCA_031430995.1 Sphingomonadales bacterium
GGATCGAACGCTGTTACTGCTGTTTCCATTGCTCCTGGGAAACCAAGCGGCCCACCAGTAAACAGCGCAACAAGTGAATTAGTTGTTGCCGCGATGTTATTGTTAATCGTCAACAATGGTGACACCGCTGCCGCGTTCACATCAGTATCATTCTCGGCAAGTCCACCAGCACAACCGAAAAAGTTCGACCGGAATGTAGGCGGGCCAAGATCCTGAAGTGTCGTATCGGCTGCACGAATTGTTGCGGCCTCATCAATGTCAACGCATTGTGTGCCTGTCCCCGCAGCAGTCACTACTCCGTTTACGAGGGTGTAATCGGTGCCACCGCGCAGCAGGATTGGATCGGCTGCACGATTGTTCACAAAGGTGAAGTTGGCAAGCCGGGCATTCTGGCGGGGCAGCATTTCGGTGTTGCCGGGGCTATCCGCCTCAATAATCCGGTCACCACCGCCCGTCCGTTGGTTCACATACACAAATTGGGTATAGCCGATGTAGCCAATGTCAGTATCAAGATTGTCATCATCATTGCCGGTCAGCACGAGGAAGCTACTGTTCACAGTGCCGCCAAACCATTCGATGCCATCGTCAGAGCTGTTATGCACTTGAATATGATCAATCGTTGTGCCGCGACCAACGCCTGCAAGCGTGATCCCGTTGAGTTCGTTACCCGGCGCAATTTCAAATCCGGGATAGCGTACCTGAACGAAGCGAATGCGTCCGCTGTTGTCATTGGCTGAAGCACCACCGAAGAAACCGTTATTGACGCCTTCAACCGCGCCCTGACAACCCACGCTACCACCCACAACGCCAGTACCGATACAATCGCTGATTGGCGCACGGCCGAGAACGACGACCCCGCCCCATTGGCCAATGCTATCCGCCGTCGATGTGCCTTCGATATTGGCGCGGCTGGTCATCACAATCGGGTTGGTCATTGTGCCTTCGGCGAAAAGCTGCGAACCACGATTGATCAACAGGAAATCAGCGCCCGATGAGCCAAACAATACGGTGCCGGGTTCAATCGTGAGAATGCCCTGCGAACCGCCCGGAGCCGCACCATCACCGCCAACGTCAACACCGACTGCGACGCGGCCTGAGAAGGAATAGATCACACCGCGCAGATTGCGGATCGTAAGCGCACCAGTGATCGTGCCCGACAATTGGCAATTGCGCAGATTGTTAATGATGCCAACATTAGCGGTGCCGGTTGGGCAGTTATCAGCAGGGCCGGTTGATGGCGGCGGCGGGGGCGGTGGCGCTGGCGGGGCTGGCGGCGTGCCGGGTATAATCACACCCTCACCGGGTGAAGCAACATCATCTGCGCCACAAGCAGCAAGCGCGAGGAAGCCAACACTGGTCAGCAAAATTTTGGAAATATGATTGATCTTGGCCATAAATACTCCGCTTCGGTAAACCGATTTTTTCAAACTCTCGGGTCGCGAAATGGCCGAATCGCCATGTGTCTCCACGCCGCCCCGAAAAGCGAAGTAGGCGGGTTTGATGACAGTCAGGGGGCAATTCGATTGCAGCAAAATGACTCTAATATTGCAGAATTATGGTGGGCACTATTTGTGGCATTTCAACAGAAAACCCCTGAATTTCACTGCAAATCATATGTTCTGGGGTTCAAATCTGCCTCACTGTCATATTTTTGCAATATGAGTGTCATTGATTTGACTTGCTTCAGTCATACGAGCGCCGTCAGACCTATTTAATGATTGGGTTCCAAAATTTTCCAAAGGGGTCATTATGACGCGCACGAACAAAATCATTCTAGCTGCCACCGCCATCGCGGTTGTTGCCGTTCCCGCTTACGCGCAGATGCGCCGCAACATTCGGATCGTTGGTTCTTCAACGGTGTATCCGTTCACAAAGGCAGTTGCCGAGCGTTTTGCGCGCGCCAACCCCGGTGTGCCCTCACCGATCGTGGAATCGACTGGCACGGGCAGCGGTATCAAGCTGTTCTGCAATGGTGTCGGTGCGCAGCATCCCGATGTGGTCAACGCGTCGCGCCGGATGAAGGCATCCGAATATAAGACCTGCGCGGCCAATGGGGTTTCGCAAATCACCGAAATTCAAGTTGGCCTCGACGGGTTGGCGCTAGCAACATCGAAAGCGACTGTTTTGAACGGGATCAGCACCCGCGATTTTTATCTCGCGATTGCTAAGGCACCGTTTGGGAAACCAAACACCGCCAAAACATGGAAAGATGTTAACGCCAAACTTCCTGCAATACCGATCCGCGTTTATGGCCCACCATCTACATCGGGCACGCGCGATTCAATGGTGGATCAGTTCATGCTCCCAGCCTGCGAAGCAAGCCCCGCAATTTTGGCGCTCAAGAAAAGCGATGAACCCAAATATAATGCCATTTGCAAAGGAGTGCGGACTGACGGCGCATTTATCGAAGCGCCAAGCTTTATCTATCATCGATAGGGAGTCAAACCCGTGAAGCGAGCGGCGGCGACAAAATCCACAAGCCAGCCTGCGCGCGAACGGATACT
>JANPCO010000164.1:0-7342 GCA_031430995.1 Sphingomonadales bacterium
CTCACAGCGTAGTGGCGGCGAAAGGCGAGCAAATGTGCGGAAATCACTAACATCAATGTCAGACAGGAACAGATGCGCAGGCGTAATCCCGCACGTGACAGGCAGACCTCTCGCTTTGGCGGCGCGGATCAGATCAAAGCCCGCAGCAGTGGTCACTTGCCGGAAATGGAGCCGCGCGCCGCTCTGTTCGACAAGCGCCAGATCGCGCGCAATAGCCATCGCCTCCGCTGCAGACGGCGCGTTCGAAAGCCCAAGCCGCGTCGCCGTTTCGCCTGCCGTCGCCACTTTGCCGCGTGTCAGGCCGTTGTCTTCAGCATGGGCAATGACTGTCATCCCAAGCGAACTCGCGTAGCTCAATACCCGCAGCATGACGCCTGAATTGGCAATCCAGCCGCGCCCAGTTGCAATCGCTTTTGCGCCTGCTTTGGCCATCAAAGCATATTCGGCCAGTTCAGCGCCTGCCACGCCCTTCGTCGCCGCACCGAGAGGATGGACCCAAAGATCAGGCTTCGCAGCCAGTGCGGCCCGCTGAACCAGGCCGGGGTCATCAAGCGGCGGTGACTGATCTGGCATCAACGCGATCCTCGTAATACCGCCCGCAATGCACGCCCGCTTATCGACTGAGAAGGTGCCGAGATCGACAATCCCAGGCGCAACGTATTTTCCCTTGGCATCAAGCGCTTTGCCGCCAATCGTGGCAGGCCCGATCCTGTCTCCAGCGATGGAAAGCGCACCAAGGCGCTCGCCGCTGGCATCGATAAGGCGCGCGTTGGTAATGGCAGAAAGGCGAGTCACAGTTTCCCCTCGCCATAACCAATTCCCTTGCGCCAGTAGCGGAAGAGGACACGGCCTAAGATACGATCCTCTGACACGACCCCTAATCCCTGCATTTCTAGTCCAAAGCGGCTGTCTGCTGCTTTGTCCCGGTTATCACCGAGGAAAAAATACTCCTTCGGGCCTAGCTTGATTTCCTGCCAGTCGTCCTGCTGCGAATAGCCCTCATCTAAGACTGTGTGTGAGTGTTTCTCGCCGGGTAATTGTTCAGCAAGAAGATATGGCACATCGACCGGGTCAGTTAAGTGTTGCTTCTTCTGCAACGGCGTCTGCTTAACGATAACGTTATTTAGAAATATCGCGCCGTTCATCATTGAAACGGTGTCACCGGGCAAAGCGACTACGCGTGTAACATATTCACTGGCCTTCGCCTTCACGATCAGAATATCCCCACGGTTGATAACCCCAAAATTTTGCATTTTGCCAACAAATTTGTCACCAGTTTCAAGCGCTGGAGCCATCGAAGCGGATGCTGCATAGAATGTGCGATAATATGATCGAGGGTCACCAGCAGAAAGGGCAAGACCCGCTGCAAATATGTAAATAACGACCAAACCATACCAGCGCGACCACCATTTTGGCGATGGGTCAACTACGGCACTGCGCCGCCATGTGACGATCATTGATCCCAAAACAATGCACAATGCCGACAAGGCTAGAGTCGCAACAAGGCCAAGGTAGACCGTGAAAGTTATGTCCTGAATGGTGTGAAAGGCTATGAAAAGAGCCAAGAGTGCGGCGAACGAGAGTAGCCAGAATACCAGTGCAGGTTGCCATTTCGATAACCGCATAAGGCCAAGCCCGGGTTGCAATATGTTTAACGCGACGACGCCCAATCGCGCCACAGTGAGTCGGTGATTTGGTGCTAAATGGATCTCGCTGGTTTCCGTCATATCATTCCCCTCGCCGCCCCCGCGTCAGCACATCGAGGCACGCCATCCGCACTGCTACCCCCATCTCCACCTGCTCGGCGATCACGGATCGGTTGACATCATCGGCGACATCGCTGGCTATTTCCACACCGCGGTTCATAGGGCCGGGATGCATGACAAGCGCATCGGGTTTGGCGCGTTTCAGGCGTTCGTAGGTCAGGCCGTAGAGCGCATGATATTCGCGCGCAGAGGGAATGAACGCACCGTCCATCCGTTCATTTTGCAAGCGCAGCATCATCACGACGTCGCATCCTTCGATCCCTTCATCCATGTCAGTGAAGGGAGTGACGCCCATCGCCTCGACTGCGTCGGGCATCAACGTGGCCGGAGCAACCACGCGGACCTCAGCGGCGAGGCTGGTGAGTGCGAGGATGTTTGACCGCGCAACTCGGCTGTGAAGCACATCCCCGCAGATCGCAATTCTCAGTCCGTGAATATCGCCCTTGCGACGGCGGATGGTTAGCGCATCAAGTAACGCTTGCGTCGGATGCTCATGCTGCCCGTCACCGGCATTGAGCACGGGGCAATCCACTTTATCTGCAATCAACGCCACGGCCCCCGATGATCCGTGGCGGATCACAATGACGTCTGGCTTCATCGCGTTAAGGGTTATCGCTGTGTCGATTAGCGTCTCGCCCTTTTTGACGCTCGATTGGGCAGCATGCATGTTGACGACGTCCGCGCCCAGCCGCTTGCCCGCGATTTCAAAAGACAGCAGGGTTCGGGTGGAATTCTCGAAGAAAGCGTTGATTTGGGTGAGACCGGATAACCGCCCGTCATGCTTGGCGAGCGACCGGTTAAGCGTCACCCACTGTTCCGCCTCATCCAGCAAATAGGTGATTTCATGCGGATGAAGGCCTGCGATACCGATCAGGTTCCGGTGCGGGAAGAGTGGTGATGTCATTAAAAGAGCCGTCTAGCGGGCGGTGAAGTTCAGCGCAAGGCGTGGGCGCGGTCGCTCAACCGTCTCCGCGGTAATGGTCATAGACTGTCTGAGCGACAGCGGCAGAGACCCCTGGCGCGCGTTGAAGGTCTTCCAGTCCTGCCTCGCGAACTGCCCGTGCTGTGCCGAAATGCATCAGCAACGCTCTCTTGCGAGCGGGGCCAATGCCAGGCACTTCATCAAGTGGGCTGACAGTGATGGCTTTGCTGCGCTTCGTCCGGTGCGCGCCAATCGCAAATCGGTGAGCCTCATCGCGCAGCCTCTGGAGGTAAAAGAGAACAGGCGCATTGATGGGCAATTGAAATTCGCGACCATCGGGAAAATGGAATGTTTCGCGCCCTGCGTTGCGGTCCGGCCCTTTGGAAACGCCAATCATCGGCACATCCTGCACGCCAATTTCATCCATGACGGCTTTGACCGCACTCATCTGGCCTTTGCCCCCATCAATCAGAACAAGGTCTGGCCATTCGCCCTTTTCGCGGTCTGGGTCTTCATCCTGGGCGCGGGTAAAGCGCCGCTCAAACACTTCGCGCATCATCGCAAAATCATCGCCGGGGGCCGTATCTGGGTTCTTGATGTTGAACTTGCGGTATTGGCCTTTGATAAAGCCCTCCGGCCCGGCCACCACCATCGCGCCAAGGGCATTGGTCCCTTGGATATGGCTGTTGTCGTAAATCTCGATCCGTTGCGGCGCGTCGGCCAGATCAAAAAGTTCGGCGACTTCGCGTAGCAGTTTGCCTTGCGTCGTGGTCTCGGCCAGCCGCCGGTCCAGCGCTTCCACGGCGTTGCGGCTCGCTTGTTTGATCAGGCGCACCCGGTCTCCCCGTTGTGGCATGGCTATATCGACTTTGCCGCCTGCACGTTCTTTGAGCGCTTCGGCCAGCAACTCCGCCTCTGGCAACACCCGGTCGAGCAAAATCGAACGCGGCGGTGGCACTTCATCATAAAATTGCGCGAGGAAGCTGGTCATCACTTCTTCAGCGCTCAACCCTTCGGTGTGGGTGGGGAAGAAGGCGCGGTGGCCCCAGTTCTGCCCGCCGCGAATGAAGAAGGCTTGAATGCCAATCACCCCGGCCTTGGCGGCCATGGCAAAGATATCCGCATTGCCCACTCCTTCGGCGTGGATCGCCTGACTGCCCTGAATGAAAGTCAGCGCGCGCAGCCGATCGCGCATGATGGCAGCGGATTCGAAATCCAGCGCCTGCGCTGCGGCCTCCATTTGGGTGCCTAGCTTGGTTTGCACTTGCGTCGATTTGCCGCCCAGAAACGCTTTTGCATCCGCCACAAGGTCAGCATATGCCGCAGGCGTAATCCGGTCGACGCAGGGCGCTGAACAGCGCTTGATCTGGTGCAACAGGCAGGGCCGGTCACGATTGCTGAAAAAGCTATCATTGCATGATCGAAGCAGAAATAGCTTTTGCAGCGCGTTCAGCGTCTGATTGACGGATCCCGCGCTGGAAAATGGCCCGTAATAATTGCCTTTCGCCCGCCGCGCTCCGCGATGTTTCTGGATGCGCGGAAAGGCATGATCATCGCGGAGCAGAATGAAGGGGAAGCTTTTATCGTCCCGCAGCAACACGTTGTAAGCTGGGCGATACCGCTTGATCAACTGCGCTTCCAGCAGCAGAGCTTCGGCTTCGCTGTTTGTCGTTACAATCGTCATGCTGCGCGTCTGTGCCACCATGCGAAGCAAGCGGCGCGGCAGACGGTCTACTTGAGTGTAGTTCGCCACGCGGTTGCGCAGGGCTTTTGCCTTGCCCACATAAAGCACATCGCCGCGTACATCATGCATGCGGTACACGCCGGGTTTATGCGGCAGTGTTTTCAGAACATTGCGGATCGCCGCGACACCGGCTTCCAGATCCGGCAATTCGCCCCCGCGAACGGCATAGGCCGCGCGATCCTCATGAAAGCGATCAGGTGATTTGGGCTGGTCGGACATCGTCGTATTTTTGATCCGATAAGGGGCGGCTGTTGCGCTTGTCCCAAAAGTATATGGTGCCGGCTACAAGATTCGAACTCGTGACCCCCTGATTACAAATCAGGTGCTCTACCAACTGAGCTAAGCCGGCACTCGCTGAGCGCATAGCCCTTTAGCGTTAAGATACCCCAAAGGTCCAGCCCTCGGTTGCGGCAATTTGTGGGGTAAGGAGTACCGGGTGCCAAAGTGCGGCGTCTGCTGCAACGCTGCGCAGCCAAGCTGACGTTAGCACCGCGTCAGTCGCATGGTCGCTATAGTGGTCCATCACGCGGTGAGGCTTTGCCCCAAAAACAGCGAGCGCTGCGTCGAGGGTGTCACCGTCTAGGATTTTGCTCTTACCTTTGGGCAGCACGCCTGACGCGCGGGCGGCAATACTGGTGTAAATTTCGACAATCGCAGGGCCTTCGCTCGGCAGCTCGTCAAACGGCCAAACGGGCACGCGCCCACCCAAACGGTGCAGCACACGCATTCCGGTGAGGCTGGATTTGCCAACTTGCGCGGCACCGATCAGGTTGAAGCAGCTATAGGGGTTTATGCCCGCAATCGCGGCCTGGCCTTCTGCCTCGCAAACGCGCATCCGCCCTGCGCCTGGCTGGAACAGATCACCGCAATCGCGGTGCTGGCGAAAATGACGGCGGATTTCCGGGTGCTGAACAAAACTGGTGGCTGACAGATGGTCATCGCCCTCACACAGTTCATCAATCAGGTGCCACAGCAATTTGGCAGTAGCGGGTGAGCCGTCCCATCCCGGAAAATACGCATCAAAATCCGCAAACGGAAGCGACGGAGACAAATCAAGGCTGATCAACATGTTACGCTTTGCCTTGGCCTGCTCCTCCAGCCAATCGAGCACAGCCTGTCGCGTCCAGTGCCTGTCCGGCGGATCGACAAGGGCAGGGGCAACAGTGCCCTGTTCGCACACCGCAACGGCTATCCCTTTATGCCACCGCGATTTCGCACCGGACCAATCGATGACGGCGAACGCGTCAAACGCTCTCACGCGGCCATCACCACGACCGCGCGACCAATCACGATGCGCTGTTCAAGGGCGCGCAGGGCATCCGCCACGTCATCAAGGGCGAAACGGTGAGAGATGTGCGGCCGCATAACGCCAGCTGCGGCAAGGTCTGCCAGATTTGCCGATGATGCCGCCGCCAATGCAGGATCACGCCTGCCGCTTTCCCCAGCGCGCAGGCCAATCAGGCTATAGCCTTTGATCATTGCGTGATTGGCAGGGAAACTAGGAACGGTGCCACTTGCAAAGCCGACGATCAGGTAACGCCCGCCCCAGCCAATCGCACGAGTCGCAGTGATCGCCAAATCTCCACCGACAGGATCAAAGACGACATCCACGCCGTTGCCTGCCGTCAAGGCTTTAACTGCTTTGGCCAAATCCGGGTCTGCCGGATCAAGGGCATGGTCAGCCCCAGCAGCGATAATCGCAGCGCGCTTTTCCGGCGTTGATCCTGTGCCGATGGTGAATGCGCCCGTGTGTTTGGCGAGCGAGACTGCGGCCATACCCACGCCGCCACTTGCCCCGAGAATGAGGATCGTCTCGCCAGATTGCAGCGCGGCTTTATCATGAAGCGCGTGCCACGCCGTAATCGCAGCGGCATGCCAGCAGGCCCCTTGTTCAAAACTAAGCGCATCCGGCAAAGCGCGGACAGCCGTGGCGGGGACGACCAATTGCTCAGCCAGCCCGCCGCCCTTTGCGCCTGCCATGACGCGGTCACCAACTGCCCAGCCAGTGACGTCAGGTGCAATATCCAAGACAATGCCAGCCACTTCAAGCCCCGGCACAAAGGGCGGATCGGGCCGGAACTGATAGCGGCCATAGGTCATCAGCAGATCAGGAAAATTCAGCCCCGCCGCGCGGACGTTGATCCGCATTTCGCCGGGGTTAAGGGTGGAGGAGTTCACGGTCTGCACAGACACGGCGTCTGGTCCAGAAAGGGCAGTGCAAAGGGCGGCGCGATATGTGTCAGTCATCATCGTCCGCTGGCAGGAAATTGAGGGAGAGGGAAGACCGAACCTTGTCACCAAGCACATTCGCGCGCACACTTTGGTCAACTGGAAAAGGATGCAACACATGGACAATCTTTGGGATCGTTATGTTGTGCCAAAACTGATTGGCTTTTGCTGTGCGCAGCCGCAGGTTATGAAGGCCCGAAGCCGGATTGTGCCGCAGGCGTCAGGCGATGTGCTGGAACTAGGCTGTGGCGGTGGGATCAACATGGAATTTTATGACGCTGCCCGGATAACGAGCTTTGCCGGGCTTGATCCGTCACCGGGCTTGCTCGATGCGTCGCACGCTGCGGCGAAGGCCAAGGGAATGGCGGCGGATATCCGCGCCGGAGTAGGGGAGGCTATGCCCTATGCTGATGCCAGCTTTGACACTGTGCTGGTCACGTTCACGCTCTGCTCTGTTAGTGATCAGGCGCAGACGCTGTCAGAAATGCGACGCGTTCTGCGTCCCGGTGGGAAAGCTTTGTTCCTTGAACATGGCGGTGCGCCGGATGCAAATGTGCAGGTCTGGCAGCGCCGGATTGAGCCCATCTGGAAACGGATCGCTGGCGGATGCCACCTGACACGGCCCATCACAGCGGCTTATGACGCTGCGGGCTTCAAAATGGCATCAGTTGAAAAAAGCTA
>JANPCO010000165.1:0-4726 GCA_031430995.1 Sphingomonadales bacterium
CTTTTGACCGAAACCCGGCTCCAGTGCGGCGTGCATTAACGTTCCCCGGTGCTCGTGCAGGGTGATCATCTCTATCGAAGACTTGTTCACTCAGCCTGCGACTAGCCGGCTGCTAGAACAGTTTGTCCAGTTTGATTTTCGCACCAGCATAAAAATAGCGCCCAACTGCGCTAACGGGGTAGCCATAGCCTGCTGCGATATCGGGCTGTTGGTTGGTGAAATTGTTGATTCCGCCATAGATGGTGAACCGGTCAGCGATTTCGTAGCTAACCTGAATGTCATGTTCCCACCGTTCCTTGAAGAGGAAGTATTTCGGATCGGAAATGTCCGGCTGGGCCTTAAGCTCGATCGTGGTAAAACGCTGGGTCTTGCCTTGCCACGCCAGTCCGTAATTGACCGTCAATGGGCCATTAAGCCATGTTATATCGACGTTGCCGGCATAATTCGGGCGGCTTGGCCGGTTGCGCTGCTGTTCTGGAACACCGCCGACCGTTGCGATGAAGGTCAGGTCATTGAGATAGCCGCCAGCAAGACGGAAGTTAATGGAGCCAAGGCTTGGCGAAAGCTTCGCCCGGTAGTTTGCGCTGACTTCAAGCCCCGAAGTCGTAAATGCCGCCACATTCTGAGCTGAAACAACATATTTTTCGAGGAAGCCCGTGGTTGGGTTTCGCTTGAATGCATCACAGAACACATTGGCCAGTGTCGGCTGATCAACGCACAGCTTGAAGACCTCGTTCACATCAGGCGTGTTGATGGCATTGCGGAGGTTAAAGTCATACCAATCCGCAGTGATCGAAAGGCCGGGGATGAAGCGCGGCCGCAGAACCACACCAGCCGTCCACGTTTTTGCCGTTTCCGCCTGAAGCGCGGGATTGCCGCCGGACAGGCCAACTTGGCTTGTGCTTTGTTTGGGGTCCGTTGCGGGGCTAAATGCCAAAATCTGTGCTGGCGTGAGACCCGCTGCCGCCAGTGCTGCTTTGCAATTTGCAACGCGGAACGATGTGCCTTCGGCAATGAATGTCGGGTCACAGGGGTCGTTGAGGAAGTTCTGCACCCCCTGAAGGGGACTGAACAGTTCCGTAATGTTCGGCGCGCGAACCGCACGTGAATAGGTTCCGCGAAACGTAATGTCGCGGACTGGCGAATAACTGCCGTTGAGTTGCCATGTGGTCGTTGAACCAATCGTCGAATAATCGGAAAAACGAATGGCACCGCCGAATGACAAGTTCTGCGCGAACGCCACGTTAGACAGCAGCGGGATATTGATTTCGCCGTAAACTTCCTTGACATCAAACTGACCGCCGCTTGGCAGCGATTTAGCGCCGCCATCGAAGAAGCCGCCTTGGTTAAAGACTGATGGTGTCGAGCGGGTTTTTTCCTTGCGATATTCACCGCCAACCACAAACCCAATTGGGCCGCCGGGTAGGCTGAACAAGAATCCGAGATCGCCTGATAGCGAGCCGGATAGGACATTCTGTGTGCTTGCCGCGCGCGTCGTATCATTGATGAAAACGAAATCGCGGCCCGCCTGTGAACTTTGTCCAGTGCCAAGGATCGAGATTGGTGCACATTCACCACGCTTGAAGCTGAGCGGTGCTCCAGTTGCTGTACCCAAACCAACCGCTGCAACACCGCCATAATTGTTCTGGTCGATCAGCGTTTCACCGGGCAAGTTAATCCGGCAAGTCACTTTGCCAGTGGCTGGATCGACGACCGCGTCAAGTGCCGCATAATAGCGATCCGTCACGCGCGAATTGCCAGACGTGACGACTGAACTTGCGCGGCCGTAAACATAGGAGACTTCATATTTCAAATTGCCGCTGCCTTCGCCGTCAGTCAGCTTGCCATCGAAACCAATAACACCCCGGTATGTATCGCGTTTTGCCTTTTGCGAGTTAACCCCCAGATCGAAATTGTCGCGGTTAACGAGTGCGCCGTTAACGGCGGCGGCACCAAACCGTTGCTGCAGGTAAAAATTATCGGGTGTCAAAAAAGTCCCGAAATCAAACGACGGCTGCACTTCGGTAAAGGCATTGATGCGCACAAATTTGCCTTCACCAAATACCCGGAAGGCCGGGCTGAATTCGAAACTGGTCAGCAGATTGACGTTGTGACGCTTCAAGGCCGGATCAATGTCACCGAAATATCCAGCCGTTGGCGTGTTTGACGTGCTGTTTGTCGCGCGTCCGCCCGTTCCGCGCAAGAATGTCCCGGTATCATATATTTTTCCGTCGCCATCAAAATCGATGACGCCATCACTGTCGAGATCAACAGCTCCGTTCGGCGCGCTGTCTGCCCAGCTGACGTTGTTGATGAGCTTGCGGTCAAACACTTTGGGATCGTCTGGAAAATCGTTCGGATCGCGCGACAATTGAAAATTCTTGAACGGATCGCCCAGATAGTCGCGTGCGCGCGTGCTTAGCCGGTCCGACTGATTATATTCGTAGGCCAGCGTCACATTGCCGCGATCATCGGCAAAATTCTGGCCAGCAACAATCGATCCGAACCGGTTGCCGGCGTCACCGCGATCTGAAATGCCAACCTGTCCGCGCGCAATCAGCCCTTCGAATTTCCGCTTCATTACGAAGTTGACAACGCCAGACACGCCGTCGGCCCCGTAAATTGCCGAAACGCCGCCAGTTAGAATATCGATACGGTCGATCAGATCGGTTGGGATGGTGTTGATATCGACGGAGTTTTCGCCCGGGTACGCATTCACATGTCGCCGACCGTTCACCAGCACCAAAGTGCGCTGGGAGCCCAAATTTCGTAAATCGAGCACTGTCGTGCCGACATTGCCCGGACTCGACGAGCCACCCGAGGTCTGGCTGTTTGACCCCGCGTTCGCGCCGTTGCCAAGCGAACCAATTAACGATGGCGTATCGAGCAAGACAGCGGTGATATCAGTCTTCCCGGATTGCAAAAGCATATCGGAGGACACCGACACAACTGGGTTCGGAAAAGCAATTTCCGGCCGCGTTATGCGTGACCCTGTTACGATAATATCAGCTTCAGCTGCACTATCTTCGGCAGCAGGCGCGGCTGCTGTTTGCGCAACCGCTGGCAGTGTCACACAACAAAAAGCAACTGCTGATGCAGAGGAAAAAAGACGGCCCAATGTTGCATTTGTCATCACGGTGTTCCTTGCTTGATCGGGCGGCACGATTATGCGGCTTGATGGCGCGCGTGGTAATACCAGCCCAAGCGAACTTTATAGGATAGCGCTCGCAAATCAACAGTCGGTGCAGCACTTTAGCAGTTTGCATCAATCTGTGGCGGATATGTAACAGAGCGGTTGAATCACCCTGTGCGCATGCGGCTGATGCCAGATGTCGCCGTGATTTTTCGTCCTTTCACCGCAATTGCGGTCGCTCAACTGCCACAAAATGTGCCGCGCGTGGTTTGCGCCGGGACAAGTATCTTTCTGAGGACATGGGGTGATGAATGGCAAAAGGGAGCACGCAGGTGCGACCAAAGTGATTGAGTTGCCCATTAGAGTGAGTGAAGGTGAAGCCCACAGGCTGGTTGATATGCTTGGCGCACAAATGGTCAGCCAAATAAACAATCAAATGTCATGCAGCCCAGTTGTCATCGCGCGGCGGTTACTGGCCGTGTATCAGTTGAAACATCAAATTCTCAGCGATGTCTCAAGTGATACGTCGTGGATCATGTTACTTGATCTTTACGTCGCCAGATTTCCCAAGCGCGACATTTCTGTGAGCAGCGTCTGTGTCGCTTCGCTGTCACCCCCGTCAACTGCGTTGCGACACCTGCGGATATTGGTTGATCAGGGTTTTGTTGACCGTGTGCACCCTGTGCATGACGCTCGTTTGGTCTATGTCACGCTCAGCGCCCACGGCGTCACAACAGTGGAACGGTTGCTGCAACCACTTTGCTAAAGCTCAAGCTCAACAGTGTGACGTACAACACCAAGGGCGCAAATGGCATGGCCCAGATGGGCAGCAGCCACGCTTTTTCCTGATTTATCAAGCAGGATGAGCGCCGCCGCCATCAATGCCTTAGCGCGGTCGCAGAATTCATCAATGTGTGGCGTTGGCTTTCGCCGTTCCATAACGGCAGAACGTTTCAGCAATAGCCAGATTGCCAAAATGTGGATCATCGGTTCCATGCCTCGCTCCACATGGGATTAAAGGCGTGGAGGTGTCAACTGAGGGGACATCGCATTTACCCCTATCGCAGCCAATAGGAAAGCCGGATGAGCGCGCCTGGCCTTGTCTACGCTGCGCGGATCAAGCTCAGCCGCAACACCATCAAGATCGCAGGCAAAGAGCAGCTGATCGGCCCCGGCATGGCCGTGCAAGCCGAGATTAAAACCGGCGAACGCCGCATCATCCAATATCTCCTCTCTCCGCTCCAAAAGATCATGGATGAGGCCGCCAGAGAGAGGTGAGGGAGACCGGGAGTAACACGATGCAGCTTCCGCTATCTGATTGATCTTTGACGATAAAAATCCGTTACAGTTTTACGACATTTTGCGGTGTCAAATAATATGCGCAGGCGCTGTCAATTTCCCTTGACGGCAAGCGCGAATGTGCGACGATATGGTGTTGAATTCCAACGGGGTAAAAGCTGCGAGATGGTGAGTCGGTCGCCAAGAGGGGAAACAAAGCGCAGCGCAGCAAGGCATGCCACTGGCACATCTGCACGTCGTCAATCTCGTCGAGCGCGCACAGCGATATTGGCCAGCGCCTTCCTCCTCCCCGCC
>JANPCO010000166.1:0-21096 GCA_031430995.1 Sphingomonadales bacterium
TCCATGCCAGACGTCACTTCGCCCCAGACGGTATATTGCTTGTCGAGGAAACCTGCATCGTCAAGGCAGATGAAGAACTGGCTGTTCGCGCTGTTTGGGCTGGATGAGCGCGCCATGGAACAAATGCCCCGGCTGTGATGCACAGCGTTAAATTCGGCTGGAATGTCAGACCGTGATGATCCGCCCATGCCTGTGCCGGTCGGGTCGCCGCCTTGCGCCATGAAACCGTCGATCACGCGGTGGAACACGACGCCGTCGTAAAAACCTTCTGCGGCCAGTTCAGTGATTTGCGCGACATGCTTTGGCGCCACGTCGGCGCGTAGTTTGATGACAACATCGCCACCAGAATCAAGGGACAGGGTCAGTGTTTCGGCCATGGGTAGGTTCTTTCTTTTGATGAAACAGACGCGCGCCTTAGGCGGCTTTGGCCAGACTGGCCAGCCCATATTCGCGCGCAATCAGTTCATAACTGCGCCGCCGCGCCGCGTGATCGGACATGATGTTAACAAGCATCATTTCGTCGGCGCCAAATTGCGCGGCCACCACGTCTAGTTCGGCGCGAACTTCTGAAGGGGAGCCCAGCACAGTGCGGCGGTTACGCGCTGCAGGTGGGTTTTCTAATGCCCACGCCTCGGCGGTTTCAACCGATGGCACGGGAATGAGATCGCCTTTCAGCAAATGGGCAAACATCATCCGCGCCGGAACCGCTTGCCGTTCTGCCTCTGCGCGCGTCGCTGCTGCAATCGTCCATGTCGCCATCATCAGATAGGGCTCGTCGAGCCAATGTGAAGCGCGGAAATTGCGCTTGTAAAGCTCCGCCTGCGCCAGTCCGTCAGAATTGATGAAATCGGCGATGCAGTAAGGCAAGCCTGTTTCTGCCGCCCAGGCCGCGCTGTCAGTGGATGATCCCAGCAACCAGGGCTCAATCGCGCCGCCGCCGGTCGGCAACGTATCACGCAACGGAGCAAACGGATGATCCTCCGGCAATCCGTCGCCCAGATAAGCGAGCAATTCTGCCAGATTGTTGGGGAAATCATGGGAAGGCATTTGCTTGCTGCGGTCTCGTTGCAATGCGTAGGATGTCATCCCGTCCGTTCCCGGTGCGCGGCCAAGGCCCAGGTCGATCCGCCCGGGCGCAAGGGCCGCAATCATCTTGAATGTTTCAGCCACTTTGAACGGCGAATAATGGGGCAGCATGATGCCGCCTGATCCGACACGAATTGAGCGCGTTGCCAGCGCAACGGGCCCAATCAAAGCCTCCGGCGCGCAGCCTGCCAACCCAGGAGAGGCATGATGTTCGGCCAGCCAATAACGGTGGTAGCCAAGGGCGTCACACGTGCGCGCCAGATCGATGGTATTGCGAAGCGCATCCGTTGCAGTGGCCCCTGCCGAAATTGGCGTCTGATCAAGCACAGACAGGAGATAGGGGGAGGGCATGGTCGCGGTCCTTCGCACTGGTCAATCATATATGGTTGCCTTAGGTCCCTAATGAAAGGGGATATGTAACATGACAATTGCAGAACATGCAGCAGCCCAAGCGTCACACATGACGGAAGATCGCCGTTTTCTGGGGCACCCGATTGGCCTTGGCTATCTGGCCTTCACTGAAGCGTGGGAGCGGTTTTCCTATTACGGGATGCAGGCGCTGCTGGTGCTTTACATGGTCAAGGAATTGCTGCTGCCCGGCCATATCGAAAATATCGCGTTTTTTGACAGTTTTAGAAAGCTGTATGGCAATCTGGAGGGTCAGGCGCTCGCGTCTGCTATTTTTGGCACTTATGCGGCGACTGTCTATTTGACGCCGATCTTCGGCGGGCTGCTCGCTGACCGGTTTCTGGGTAAACGGCGCACCGTGCTGCTGGGAGCTGTCACCATGGCGCTTGGTCATTTTCTGATGGCGTTTGAGGTCAGCTTTCTGTTCGCGCTGCTGTGTCTGGTGCTGGGGTGCGGCATGTTCAAAGGCAATATCGCCAGCCAAGTTGGCGCGCTCTACAGCGCCACTGATTTGCGCCGTGCCGATGCGTTTCAGATTTTCTACCTCGGCATCAACGCAGGCGTGATTGCATCGCCGCTGATCGTCGGAACGCTGGGCGAGACGGTCGGCTGGCATTACGGGTTCGGCGCAGCAGGCGTGGGGATGCTGATTGGGCTTGGGATTTACATCGCCGGGCAAAAGCATTTGCCGCCCGAACATTTTGAAACGCAAGCCGTTGGCGCTGTCAAACCGCCCAAGTTGCAACGTGAAGATTGGCCTGCGCTGATCGCGCTGATCATTCTCATCCCGGTCCTCGCCATTGCGATTGTGCCGAATAATCAGATTTTCAATGCTTACCTGATCTGGGGCGACGAACAATTTGATCTGAATTTCATGGGTCGCAAACTCCCCACCACATGGCTGGTGACACTGGACGCCATTGTCAGCGTCAGCTTTCTGGCCGGCGTCGCGCTCTTTTACCGATGGTACGGAAAACGGCGGCGGGAGCCTGATGAAATTACGAAGATCATCATTGGAGCGTTTTTCTCGATTGCCGGGATGCTATGCCTGGTCATCGCCGCTGCCACCCAGGCACCGGGTGAAAAGATCGGCCTGTTTTGGCCAGTCATGTTTCACATCATTAACAGCATTGGCTTTGCCCATATGCTACCGGTCAGCCTGGCGCTCTTTTCTAAAGTCGCCCCCAAGGCGGTGAACGCGACTGTCATCGGGCTTTATTATCTCTCTTTCTTTTCCGCCAATGCCATGGTCGGCTGGGTCGGGGGATATTATGAAACGATGCTCACAGTGCAATTCTGGCTGCTCCATGCGGGCTTTGCCGGTGCTGCAGCACTGAGTTTCATTCTGTTCAAGCTGGTGCTGGGCAAGCGGCTTGCCACAGCGGAGCCCACCGCCTAACCCCGGCACAGGTCGATGCGTGCCAGAGTGAAGGGAGATCAAGATGAGCGAAACCGACTTGATCCCCCCAGACTTGATCCCCCTAGAGGTGCCCGTCGTTGAAAATCAGCTGAATGATGATGATCATCTGAAATCTGACTTCGTCCGCGATGTCTTGAGCGCAGTTGAAGATGGGAGATATGAAGCTGCGCGCAGCTTAGTTGCGCCGCTCCATCCTGCCGATATTGCCGATTTGTTCGAAGTCGCGCCTGCTGACACGCGGCCTATGCTCGCTCGTGCGCTTGCTGATCTTGTTGACGCCGACGTGATCGCAGAAATGAACGATTATGTCCGTGAGGATCTGATCGATCTGCTCGATGCGCGCCAAGTGGCTGATCTGGCGGCTGAGCTGGATACCGATGATGCCGTTGCGATCATTGAAGACCTGGAGGAAGACGAACAGCGCGCTGTGCTGCGCCAGATGGCCCCCGATGACCGCGCCGCGATTGAAGAAGCGCTGTCTTACCCAGAGGAATCCGCTGGCCGGTTGATGCAGCGCGAACTCATCGCTGCGCCAGAACATTGGACGGTTGGCCAAGTCATTGATTATTTGCGCGAAAACCAGGACCTGACGACTGATTTCTGGGAAGTCTTCGTGGTTGACCCGGCGCACAAGCCCGTGGGCACGTGCCAGTTGTCCTGGCTCCTCCGCACGCCGCGCAGTGTTGCCATTGCCGACGTGATGAAGCGCGAACAGACTCTAATTACAGTCGATATGGATCAGGAAGAAGCAGCGCTTCGCTTCCAAAAATATGCCCTGATTTCAGCGGCAGTGGTGGATAGCGGCGGTCGTCTGGTCGGGGTGATCACAGTCGATGATATCGTCCACATCATTCAGGAGGAGGCCGATGAGGATATCCTCAAACTCTCCGGCGCAGGCGACGGGGATATTAACGAACCGATCCTGGAGAGTTACAAGAGCCGCGTCCGCTGGCTGATTGCGAATTTGTTTACGGCCATGCTGGCGTCCTCAATCATTGCGGCCTTTGGCGGGGCGATTGAACATATGGTGGCGCTGGCGGCGCTCATGCCAATTGTCGCAGGCGTTGGTGGCAATGCAGGAACGCAGACGCTGGCCGTGACTGTGCGGGCCTTGGCGACCAATCAAGTCACACAGTCAAACACGTGGCGGCAGATCAGGCGCGAAATCCGGGTTGCAGTGCTCAACGGTCTCACAGTGGCAGCCGTCGTAGGCATTGGCGTGAGTATCATCCTGAGCAACCCTCAATTAGGGGGCGTGATTGCAGTCGCGATGCTGGTCAACGTCATTATTGCCGGGTTGGCAGGCGTGCTCGTTCCGATCATCCTTGATCGCTATGATCAAGATCCTGCCGTTTCCTCTTCCATATTTGTCACGATGACGACGGATTCGATGGGCTTTTTGCTGTTCCTAGGGCTGGCATCCGCTGCGGGCCTGGCGGGTTAACACCATGCTGCACCTGACGAAAGTGGCTTATGGCTGCACCAGCCTTGCTGATCTGACGGATCGCGTGGCGCGGCGCGCGGCGGTCGAAGGGCAAATGTTCATGACGACGCGTTATTTGCCTAAACGTCACGCCGAGATTTTGGGCGGCGGTTCGCTTTTCTGGATCATCAAGCACCAGTTGGTGGCCCGCGCCGTGATCTTAAGCTTCGCACCCACAGCCGAGGGTCGAATGGATATCATGCTGGAGCCTCGCGTCATCCCCGTCCGCCCGATACCCCGCCGCGCCCATCAGGGCTGGCGCTATCTGGAGGGCAGCGATGCACCGCCGGATGTGCTCGACGGATCAATGGGCGGGGATATATTGCCTGCTGGGTTGATTAGTGAGTTGTCAGACCTGTCGCTGATTTGAAGGGTAAGTTTCGGGATATCTCCCGGCGAGTTTATTGCGAAACTTGATGTATCCGGTACCGCACTGCCATAGTGGCATGGATGCTGAGACAAGTTCAGCATGACAAAGGTGCAGGCGTCATACCCGGAGTTCCAAAACCCGCACAGGCCCCCTAGGATGCCCGTGGAGACGCGTCAGGACTGTTTGGCTACCCAACCCTATAAATAACCAGATAGGTTGTCTAGCACCTCTTAAAACGCCACTATGGGGCATGTCAGTTTGCCACAGCTCCGCACAGCACTTCACCGCCGCCAACATTGGCCACTGTGCAGGCAGGGGAGCCGATGATTATGACATCACCGTCACCGCTAGCCTGAACGGTTGCGGCTTTGCTGACGGAGACCTCCGTCTGTCCGGCGCTGCTGGCAGAGAGCGTCAGTGCTGTTGTCATCAAGCCGCGGCCTGCCAATGTTCCTGACCCTTCCGTTGAAATTTGCGCATTCAACACCTTGCCGGCCATGGTCATCGTGCCGCTGCCAAGCAGGTTCGCGAACAGTCGGTCTGTTTCAACTGCGGAAACCGAAAGCGCGCCACTGCCCGCCAAGGCCAGCCGTACCAGTTGCGCGCGCATTTTGGTGATGGTGAGTTTGCCGCTACCCCGCAGAGCCGCTTCGCGTAGCGCAGGGACGGTAATTCGGATTGCAGGCGCAGCAGTTTTCGCGCCCGGCCAGCCGCCCCAGCCGCCAGAACCTGCACCGATTTTGAGTGTGCGCCCCCGCATTTCAACGACAAGCCCATCCAGTGCACGCGCATCGCCAGTGGCGCGGGCACTGGGGCCCTTGCCAGTCTCTACGGTAACAATGAACGGGCCCGTGACGTCGATCCGGTCAAAGTCGGAAACCGTATATCCCCGCTCCGCCGCTGCGACAGGAGCCGCTACGATCAACAGCAGAGCGGCAAGAGCACCCCGAGGGGCCACTGTCTATCAGGCCGCAGTCTTGGCAAAGGCGGGCGCATATTTGCGCAAGATATCAAGGATTTTTTCCGCAGCGGCCTTTTCATCCGTCTGTTCAACGGCGGCAAGTTCGCGGGCCAGGCGGCTGGTTGCTGCTTCAAAAATCTGCCGTTCGGAATAGCTTTGCTCTGGCGCGTCTTCGGGGCGGAACAGATCGCGGACCACTTCAGCGATGGAAACCAGTTCACCAGAATTGATCTTGGCTTCATATTCCTGCGCGCGGCGTGACCACATGGTGCGCTTGATTTTGGGCTTGCCGCGCAGCGTGATCATCGCTTCTTGCATGGTCTTGTCAGATGAAAGCTTGCGCATTCCGACGGATTCGACTTTGTTGGTGGGCACACGCAGCGTCATTTTCTCTTTTTCAAAGCGCAGCACATAAAGTTCCAGCGCCATGCCCGCAATTTCCTGGCTTTGCAGCTCAATCACGCGGCCCACGCCGTGCTTGGGGTAAACAACATAATCGCCAACGTCGAAAAATGGTGCGGCTTCGGTCATGAATTACGGCCCTTTCCAAATCCTTTTGCCAATTGAGCCTGACCGTTCAAACGACCGGCAGGTGCGCAATTGCGCCGCAAAAGGTGAGAATTTCCCCTCGAGAGCGCGGGACTGCGCCTCCTCAATCGACGAGTGGGTAACAGATTCGCAATAAAAATGCCACCCCCTGTTCGTTTGTTACGCTTGGGGGCCAGCAATGGCAGGAAGAAATCAGTCCCCTGCACCAGCCTCAGCGGAGAAATATTTGTCAAATTTGCCCTCAACGCCCTTATGATCGTCCGCATCCGCCGGAGTTTGATCATTTTTGCGCGTCACATTGGGCCAGGATGCTGAATAAGTGTTGTTCAGTTCCAGCCACTTTTCGAGACCGCCTTCGGTATCGGGCAGGATGGCTTCGGCTGGGCATTCCGGTTCGCACACGCCGCAATCAATGCACTCGCTTGGGTTGATGACGAGCATATTGTCGCCCTCGTAAAAGCAATCCACTGGGCAGACTTCCACACAATCCATATATTTGCACTTAATGCAGGCCTCAGTGACGACGTATGTCATGTGCGATATCCTCTTTTCTTGATGGACGGCGATTAGATTCTGGCGTCGCGTCCGTCAATCATTTGTGAATGCAGTATTTCGATGTAGCAAGATAGGGCTTCTTGGGGCGGGCCGCGCCGCGTGGGAAGCGCAACCACTTCAATCACGCGAAACCGTTCATGGGCAGTGAGCGTTAGGATCTGTCCGGGCTGAATTCTCAGATGCCGATTGGCAATCCGTTCCCCATCAAGGCGGATGTATCCAGCGTCAATCATCCCTTGCGCAATTGACCGGCTTTTCGCGAGCCGCGCAAAACACAAGAACTGATCAATTCGCAGCCCTGTCATGCAATCGACTTGTTTTGCGAATTGGGGTTTTGGGGAGTGATCAGCTGGTGACGGCGCTGCGCCGCAGGTTGCCGGCGCAATCCGGTCCAGCGCCACGCAAGTGAGCCTGGCCCGCCAATTGGAGCAAACCCTAATTCCCGCATCACGCGGCCAAGCGTCTCACCGCCTACGCCAAGCGAATTGGCCAAATGCATGTCTGGTTCAAAGGCCGCACTTCCCCTGCGCTGATCATGAATTTTCAGCGCGATCCGTTCGAGCAAGTCGAACCGCAGCATCTGGCCGCCAAATGGGTAAAAGCCTGCGTGCGCCGCGGCTTTGGCAAGGTCAGCATTGGGGCGATCCAACAAACCAAGGCCTGGCATCGGCACTGGCGGCAGCGGTGTGGCAGACCGTATCGCCTCCAGCGCAAGCCGAAGTCGCATGGCAGCGGGCTTCAGCAACGCCGGGTGATAAAGGCTCAGACTGCCAATGGTGATGCCAAGACCGCGAATAAATTTACGCTCCTGCGGCGTGAGCGGCTGAAGCGTCTCATCAAGCCCACGGCGTAAAATGACTCCGCCTGCTTCGGCAATCGGGGCCAGTGCCGCGCGCAGAGCAGGCGGCGTTGTTGGCGAGAAGGCGGCTTCCGTGATTTGCTGCAAGGCGCGCAGCCGCTGGGTAATATGATCGCTGACGAACAAGGCCAACCGCGCGCGGATGGTTTCTCGCGTTGGCACTTCCAACCGAGCGACTGACGCATCGAGTTCCAATTCGGGTTTGAGCAACGCCCGCCCGCGTTTGAGCGTTGCGACGATACCGCCGCGCCAGCGCAGTTCAGACTTGCCGCCAACGTCCAGCCGCAGTTCGAACGCTTCATCGCGTGCCTCGCAAAGCGCAGTGGCCCGCCGCGCCAGTTCCGCTGGAATCGCGGCTTCGGCAGCGGCCAGAAACTTTTTCCGTTCCCCACTGCGTGCGTCCATTGCAGCGGCAAAGCGGAAACCGGTTAGCGTGCCAACGGGTTCATCCAGCACAGTCACGTCGCCCGCATCGGATACCGCAAAATCACCGGGCAATGCGTTGGGCCCGCGCTGGCGCAACAGCAGCGACGTGCGCCTATCTACAAATCTCTCAGTCAATTGCCGGTGAAGCGCATCGGAGAGTTTTTCCTCAACTTCGCGCGTGCGACCAATCCACTGCGCAGGATCATCCAGCCAGTCCGCGCGGTTGGCAATATAGGTCCAGGTGCGAATGGAGGCCAAGCGGCTGGACAGGGCTGGGATATTGCCTTGCACACTGTCTAACCGCGCAACTTCATCAGCAATCAACTGGACGGGGATGCGGCCACGCCCTGTTCCCAGATGCTGGAAAAGTCGCGATACCAGCCGGGCGTGGAAATCCGGGCCAGTGCTGCGAAAATCGGGCAAGCCGCATGCATCCCAAAGCCGCTTTGTCATGGCGGGGCCACGCACCAATGGCATGACGGCAGCGTCGTTCATCAGATTGCGCAATACGGTGTGATCTTCGGCCTGGGGGGCAGCGCGCAGTGCGTTATGATCCGGCGACATTTCAAGCGAGTCGATCAGCGCTTCTGGTGATGTGAAATCAAGATCTGCACTGCGCCAGAACAAATGGCTGAACGGCGGAAAGCGGTGTTCTTCGATCCGTTCTATATCAACTTCTGAAAATTCAGGGGGATCACCAGATGTTACTGCCACGCCAAAAGTGCCATCGCGCTGGTGCCGCCCCGCGCGACCGGCAATTTGCGCCATTTCAGCCAGCGTCAGCCGCCGACGCCGCGTGCCATCAAATTTGGACAGACCAGCAAAGGCGACATGGCCAATATCCATGTTCAGGCCCATGCCAATGGCGTCGGTTGCGACGATATAGTCAACTTCGCCAGCCTGATACATGGCAACCTGAGCGTTGCGGGTGCGAGGGGACAAATTGCCCATGACAATCGCCGCCCCGCCGTTATGGCGGCGGACAAGCTCAGCAATCGCGTAAACATCATCTGCGGAAAAGGCGATGATCGCGGTCCGCGGTGGCAGGCGGGATATCTTTTTAGGCGCTGAGTAGGACAGTTTGGAAAAGCGCGGGCGGGATATAATTTCCGCCTCTGGCAACAGCGCGCGCACGACTGGCTTCAGGCTGGCTGAGCCGAGGATCACAGTTTCCTCACGGCCCCGCACGTTCAGCAGCCTGTCTGTGAACACATGGCCGCGGTCAGGGTCAGTTCCCAACTGAGCTTCATCCAGTCCGACAAAGGCAACATCACGGTCAAGCGGCATGGATTCAACTGTGGACAATATCCAGCGCGCACCCGGAGGCATGATCCGTTCTTCCCCCGTAATCAGCCCGACGCTCGCTTCACCTTTGATGGCGACCACGCGGTCATATATTTCACGGGCCAGCAGCCGCAAAGGGAAGCCGATAATCCCACTGGAATGAGCGCAGAGTCGTTCGACCGCATAATGGGTTTTGCCGGTATTGGTAGGGCCAAGGATCGCTTTGATCTCAGATTGGGTTGACTGAGCCATGATGATCTGTGTGGCAAGCCAGACGCTGAAGTGCAATACCGTCTTGCCGGGCACCCGTTTCAAACCACGGCTGGGCGCAGATTAACGGCATATTTTCCTTTCTTTGTTTGACATTAACCTTTCTTGTCCACAGGTGAAGCGCAACCGGAGAAAGCGTTTTGACGCACTATTCTTCAAACATGGGTCATCCGCGCTTTGTATAGACGTAGCGAATTTGGACAGTTTGGCAGCGGGGGCGTTGCCGCGCTGTCAGTTGGCCAAATGGTCGGACGGCCTATCGCTGTCACATCATTTCGCACGCATGTTGATACAGCAGTTGAAGCTTTGCGAGAGGCTGATCTCACACCAGATTTAGGTGCAGATATTGGTTCTTTGCGCTGGTGGCGCGGACTGGCGACATGCACTTTGCTCTGCACGACAGCGATTATGATCATGCCCAGTATGCAGCCCCTGCGCGCTGTGGCACCGCCCGTTGTCTCGGGCGACGCGTGGGAGGAAACACGGGCGCAGACAATCGCGCCGCTCGCGTGGGGCGGCGATACAGGAAAGCGGATGGCGTCTAATGATCTGGTCGCGCCGCTTGGCGACACGCCAGAGCGGCCGAGCTTGTCATTGACCGCAACCCTTGGCCAAGGTGATGGCTTCACGCGGGTGCTTGAACGTGCGGGTGTGGGCGGTGCGGAGGCAAGTTCTGTTGCGTCGCTGGTGTCAAACGCCGTTCCGCTTGGCGAGATCGAACCTGGCACTGTGATTGATCTGACGCTGGGCAGACGAGCGAGTAAAACCTCAGCACGTCCGCTTGATGGTCTGCGGTTTCGGGCGCGGATTGATTTGTCAGTTATGGTGCAGCGGTCTGGCGCGCGGCTTGATCTGGTGCGCATTCCGATTGCAGTCAACCGCACGCCGCTTCGGATTCAAGGCAGTGTTGGCAGCAGCCTTTACCGGTCTGCCAGGGCAGCGGGCGTTCCAGCAAAGGCCATTGAAACTTATATCAAGGCCATAGCCTCCAAGCTTTCATTCGAACGCGATGTTGATGCCACGTCGCGTTTTGATATCATTGTCGAACAGGCGCGTGCCGAAACTGGCGAAGTCGAACATGGCAAGCTGCTTTACGCAGGCATGGTGCGCGGCAACCGGAAAACGGAATTGCAGCAATGGACCATAGGCGGGCGCACGGAATGGTTCGAGGCATCAGGAGTTGGCCAAAAGCGTGGCGGCATGACATCGCCTGTCGCAGGCGCGCGTGTCACCTCTGGCTTTGGCCGTCGCTTCCATCCGATCTTGGGCTATTCCCGGATGCATAACGGCGTTGATTTTGGCGCAGCGTCAGGCACGCCCATTCGCGCTGTGACGGACGGCTTGGTGGCCTTTGCAGGCCGCGCTGGTGGCTATGGCAACCAGATTCGCCTCAATCACGGCCCCAAGTTAGGGTCGAGCTATTCCCATCTCAGCCGTTTCGCCATTCGCCCTGGTGACAGAGTGTTGCAAGGCGAAGTGATTGGCTATGTGGGCACGACGGGCCTGTCGACTGGCCCTCATCTTCATTTTGAAGTGTATCGCAACGGCCAGGTGGTTAACCCGAACAGCGTGAGCTTTGAAAGCAGCTCGCTGCTGAGCGGTGCAGAGCTGAAGGCCTTCCGTGACCGGCTGGCCGGGCTGAAGGCGATCCCCACCGCTGGGCGGTGAGTGCAGATTCTGAAGCTAAGGTGCGCGCGATCGCATCTTTTGAACGACTTACCGCCCTTGCGTGCGCCAGCGCAGGATGACGCGTTTGATGGTTTCTTCCTCACCCCCGCTTTGACGCCAGAGTTCGGAAAACAGCGGATCGCTTGACGCTGGGCGGCGGCTTTCGTGGAGTGTATCCAGTGACACGCGAATGGGAATGGTCACACCTTCGCCGCAGATAATGCATTCGCGGTTGCGCAGCGCCGGGATCGTATCAAGAAAACCACGCGCTCCTTCGGGCATGGCGGACCGCACATAGGCCTGGTCACGTTCATTGTTCAGGCGCATCGCAATGATGGTGCCGCACTGGGACAGCACGCCTTCCGCCAGATCGGACGGGCGCTGCGTGATGAGACCCAGTGAAACCCCGTATTTGCGGCCTTCCTTGGCAATGCGTTCAAGGATTTTACGCACTGATGACCCCGTCGTCACCCGGTCAGACGGGATGTAACGGTGCGCTTCCTCACAGACGAGCAAGATGGGCCGCTGCACTTCGGAGCGTGACCAGATGGCATAGTCGAACACCATCCGGCTGAGCACGGCGACAACAACTGACGTGATCTCGGATGGAACACCTGACACATCAATGATTGAAATTGGTTTGCCGTCGCCGGGAAGCCGGAAAATACGAGCGAGAAATTCCGCCATGTTATCAGCGACCAACATGCCGGAAAACATGAAGCTGAAGCGCGGGTCGGCTTTGATTTCATCAATTTTGGACTTGATCCGCATATAAGGCGCAGTGTCAGTCGCTTTGTCCAGACGGCCCATTTCCATGGATAGCGATGCTGTAAGATCGGACAGCAAGTAAGGAATGGGAGAGTCGATCGTCAGCTTTGTAATGTTTTCAGCAACGCGGCTTTTTGACCGAGCGACAAGCAAGCATTTGGACAGAATGTCCTCATCTGTCTGTCGCTCACTGCCTTCTGATGTGACGATAACTTCGCACAATTCCTGAAAATTCAGCAGCCAATAGGGCATGGCTAAGTTAGATACGTCAAACAAAGCGCCATTCTGTTTGAAGGCAGCGGAATATTCCCCGTGCGGATCAATCATGACGATATGGCCTTCGGGGGCCATATCGCAGATTTTATGCAGGATGAGAGCCGCAGACGTTGATTTGCCCGTGCCTGTTGATCCGAGCAGCGCGAAATGCTTGCCCAGGAAGGCATCGACATAAATGGTCGCGCGCACGTCAGCGGTCGGATACACAGTGCCGATATCGATGAAGGCGCGGTCGTCTGCGGCATAAAGCTGGCGCATGTCTTCCAGTGCCGTCGCATAAACTAAGGCACCTGGCATGGGATAGCGCGTCACGCCGCGCCGGAAATTATAGATGCGCCCTGTCAGCCGTTCCTCATCACCTTCACCCATGAAATCAATTGTGGCAATCATCAGGCTGCTGTTGTCAGGAACTGACTCCAGCGTCCGCACATTGGCCACAAGCCAAGTCGCGTTCACTTTAATTTTTACCAGACTGCCAACTTGGCCACACATGGCAAGGCAGGCGTCTTTCTGGTCAGCCATCTGGCCAATCTGGCTCTTGTCGAGGATGAGCCGCGATGACGATCCGGCAATGTCGAGCACGCGGCCGATCTGGAACGTGTTAAACCCTTGGGCCTGGCTCGGTTCTGACGGGCGCGGGATCGCCATTGGCTGTGCAGGTGCAGTGTCAGGCATTGCGGCTTGAAAGCCCTGAAATCCGGCCATATCATTCACTGCGGTTCGCTCCACCAAATCATCTGGGGTAACCGCTAACTGGAATTGGTTAATTTTTGGAAAGCTTGCGCTAAATCCGCTTGAAAATTTGCCCTGCGATCAGGCCAAACGCCACGGACATGGCCACTGCGAACAGGCCGTAGAGGAGGGGAATGTCAGTCGCGGAATCAGCCACAAATTTTTCAAAGCCCGATTTCTTGATGATGATCTTGCGTGTTGCGGCGGAAAGAATCTTACCGTCCTTGATCAAAAATGTTTCAGCAACATATTTTCCAATCGGCACTTGTGATGGAATGGCGAGCCGTGCGCGGTAAAGAACGCCTTGGGTGATTTCGACTTGCCCGGGATGTTCAGAAAAGAGCGCTTGCCTGCTCATTCGTTCGACCAGCCCGTTTTCAAAGCGACGCTGAGTGGCGGGCGGCGCGTCGCTGGTGGGGGAAAGCTGGATGTTGCCAAGGCCAAGTTCGTAAATCGCCGAAGCACGCTCATCAAGCAGGCGGTCAAGCGGGCGGGATGTCGCTATCGAATAAAAACCGGGGACTGACCGAAAGCGGGCGCTTTCAACATTTGTCCAAAGGCCTGCTACCTTCTGTTTTTCGCGCACAATCACAGATTGCGTCGGCCCGCGTAGTACGACAGCGATGTCAGCCTTGTCCGTCGGCACACGGCCCTGCGGATAGAGGATCGCGCCAAACAGCAACAATTCAGCGCCGGAAAAGCTGTACCGGATTTCAATTTCTCGCTGAGAGACATCAGGCACCAACACAGGTTCGCCAGCGCCGACCAGTGCAACTGCGATGAGGGGTGCTGCCAACCACTTCATTGTAATTCGACTGTGTAGATTTCGGACGGCTGCCACCCCAAACCAAGGGCAAGGCGAAACGCAATCAGCAGCACAATAACAGCCAAAGCCATCCGCAACACATCGGCCCGCACCCGCGATGCCAGGCGCGTACCGATTTGCGCCCCCACCACGCCGCCAATCAAAAGTAATCCTGCCAGCACAATATCCACCGCTTTTGTTGTCAGCGCGTGGACCAAAGTTGTGGCCGCCGTCACAAACAAAATCTGAAACAGTGACGTGCCAACGACAACCCGGGCAGGCATGCCCAGCACGTAAATCATCGCGGGCACCATGATAAATCCGCCACCGACACCCAGCAAAACCGTTAGAATGCCAGTAAGGAACCCAAGAATGGCAGGTGCCAACGGGGAAATAAACAATCCAGATCGATAAAAACGCCAGCGCAAAGGGAGCATCGCTACAGCCGGATGATGTCCGCGCTTTCGCCTGACAATCGGCGCACTTGCTGATTTTGGCCGCAGTTGCTCCCACGCATCCCGCGCCATCAGCGTGCCGACTGAGCCAAGCAAAGTCACGTAGAGCACGCCAATAACAGTATCGATTTGGCCTAGCCTTTGGAGCCATTGAAACAGGCCTGCGCCCGCAACCGATCCGATAACACCACCGGCGACAAGAACACCGCCCATCCTGAAATCAACGCCGTCTTTATTCAAATGCGCAAAGACCCCCGATATGCTGGAACCCGTCACTTGAGTGGCCGCAGACGCCGCAGCAACGGTTGGCGGGATGCCGTAGAAAATGAGCAGCGGTGTCGTAAGAAAACCTCCCCCCACACCAAACATGCCCGATAGAAGCCCAACGGCTGCCCCCAGCAGCACAATCACAATGACATTCACTGAAAGACCAGCGATGGGCAAATACAAGTCCATAACGTGCCGTAGCGGCTAGAGCGCGGGGATGAAAGCAGTGGCTTTCAGAAATCTCCGGACAGAACCAGCGTTGGCCCCGACGTTGGTGAAGCACGGCCTGCAGCCCGGAAGCGCCATTGGACGGCAACGCGCAGGGGGAGGGGGCCAGCCCTTGTCGATGCCGATATCTCTGGTCCAATGTCAATTCGCGCGGCACGTGCCTGCGCCTCTCCCCACACCGCGATTCCCACCGCAGTTTTCGCTTGCGATGATATTGGCACGTCACGGCGCGCCGTGATTGAACCACCCGCAAAAAGATCAGGGCGCTTAAGCCCAACAAATCCGGCTTGGCCGTAGGCGCTTATCGAAACTTTCCGTGTGAGGCGGACATCGTCAAATCCTGACGCCGCCACAAAGGCCCATTCACCAGTTTGTGCCTTTGATAGCGCCAAACGACGCTCTGCGATCAGTTCAATCGGGATGGCGCCTTTTACTTTCAGCGACAGCCCAACTGCTACCTCTTTCCCCTGCCCAGAGATGGGAGCCGACCCACGCAGCGATGCAGCCAGCGCGCTGTGGTCGTTTAGGCGAACCAACGGCAGCACTGCCCTTCCGCCAAGCTGTGATGCCCCTAACGACGGATTTGAAAAGGTCGCAGCACTGCTCCCCCGAGCCAGCAGCCAGAATGAGCCTGTGATGTTCAATTTTTCTGCGCTGGTTACTGCGTATAATTTTAGCAGCACTGGGGCCGTCTGGGGCGCCACCGAACTATCCGCAGCTGGTGTTTGAGTTGCCCCTCGATTGATCCCGAATATCTGGGCAGGTGCGGGGCCGTCCACGGACGAAGGGGCCACTGGCGGCACAGGCAGTCGATGCAGGCTTCTGTAACGCGGTAGCCGTCGCCCTGATGGACTAAACTGTCCTCCTGTCAGCGTTTTAGACACCACAGCATTGGGCTTGGTCTTGGCGGCGATGATCGGCCGCTCTTCAGTGTGATGGACAGCGGCTACGCTCTGAGTGGCAAGACTGCCAAGGTTGATCCGCATAACAACCCATGATCCGATCACTAACGCGAGGGCAATCAAGGGCTGGCCCTTCATTTCCGCTGTGCTTCTCGGTTCTGAGCGTCTTGGGCAGATGGAAAGCTATGGGCAGTTTTATCCCACACGACCTTATCGGTCAGTGTCAGGCGAATATACCCCATTACCGCCCGCGTCGCGGCCATCACTGAAATAATGTTCGCTATCGCCAAGCGGGGAATTGATCTGACGCCTTCGCGCCACCCATATTCGGCTGTTGTAAAATAGGCGCGAAACAAAAGTCGCCAGATAAGGAAAAATCCAGTCCACCCCAATAAGGTGGTGAGACTGGCTGATAAGGGTGTCGGCGCACCAGATGCTGCTAGGATGAGCCACAGGATCGACCCGACATAGCCTGAAAAAATCAGAGTTGCCGCCAGAATGACCCGGCGGTCACGCCACCTCATCCAATGTTCAATCCATTGACCGTGCCAACCCGTGCGGTCCCATCCCGCAAGCGCGATGCCAATGATCCACCGTGTCTTTTGCCGCACGGCTGCATCAATGGTGGCGGGAAAGCAGGACCTGACAATTATTTCGGTCTGCGTGGCCGGATCAATGGCCCGGATAAAGCGGGAAGCAAAACCTTCTTGCCACAAATGCAGCCCAAGTTCGTAATCCTCTGTCAGGCAGCTTTTATCAAATGGCAGGCCACCCTTTTGAGACGCGATTTGATCTAGCGCACGACGAGAAATCGCACAGCCTGTTCCAGCGCTGGGGACACTGGCCCCAATCGACTGGCGCACCTGCATTTCTTTACGGTGAGCCTCGGCAAATTCATCGAGATAATGGCCCGCGATCCAACGTGAATTCTGGTCAACAACAGGCACCACTGGTATCTGGATCAAGTCATAGTCGCCGCAAAATGCTGAAAACAGACTGATTTCCCCGCCATGGGCATGGTCTTCTGCATCGTGGAGCAGAATGGCATCAAAATGCGTGTGGTGATCGGCTTCGAACGAGGCAAGCGTAGCCCACAGACCGTTCAAACAATCGGCCTTTGTTGTCGGGCCGTCTTGCGCCAGCGTGACAAGTTTGATCTTGGGAGATTGCAAAGCTTGGGCCGCGGCACGTGTTGCGGGATCATTTTGATATGTCCCCACAAAAATGTGGAAAGGCTGGTTTGCCCACACTTTAAGACATCGTTCAAGCATCAGGCCGACAACGCCGTCTTCCCGCCAAGCAGGCACAAAGACGGCAATTTTGGCGGTTGTTTGATCTGAACCATCCAGCAGCAGAGGTTGGGGCTGGCGCGACTTACCCCACAGCCAAAGACAGTCCACAAGCAGATCGTCAACGCCAAACAGCACCATTCCGCAGGCCGCGAAAAGGAGCATCTCCTGCGCAAGGACTGAGAGGAGATCGAACATTGCCAGTGTCGTTATCTGTGACGTTCAGACTGCGACGGACTGACGTTTTATCGTTCGCGTCCGCGCCGCCAAAAGCAATTTCCGCCGGGGATCAAGAGCGCTGGCTGACAGATCAAAAGGGCCTGGCTGGTCCCACAACCCTTCAGGCCTGATGGCACCTGCCCTTAGGTGCGGCCGGATCGATTGGGTTGACGCAGGCTGTGAAAACATTGGGCAAGCTCCATAATCGGGGTCGAAACCTAAAAATACTCCTCATGCGTTTCGCGAGGATAATTGAACGGACATTGAGGTGAACCAGAAAATCGGGACGAAGTTACGCCAGTCATGAACATGTTTGTGCCATGGACGGATATCAATATATGATGGCGGCACAAGTCGAAATTTTACCATTTTGTGTTCGAATGAATTGGAATGACTTGAAGATCGTTCGCAAGGTGCGCGGCCACAGCAGCCAGCGCTCAGCCGCTGCAGGACAAAAATTGTTATGGCCGTAGTTTAAGCCAAGTTATCCCGATCTTTGATCACTTGATTGACGAGCGCAGGTGAAAGCCCCACCCTATGACAGGCGCGCGTTACGGAATTGGGAGATGAAGAGTCATGGTGCGGAAATGGATAGTGCTGGCCGCAGGACTGATCGGCCTGACACCTCTTCTGGCCATCAGCGAAACACCGCCCCAAGTCAGCTTCGCCACGCCGGGTTCTGGTGGCAGCAGCGGCGGGGCAATCAACCGGTTCACCATGCGCTTTACCGAAGCCATGGTGCCACTAGGCGATCCGCGCGCGACGCCTCCGGCCAAGATGGACTGCAGCGTGCCAAGCACGGGCCGCTGGGTTGATCCGCAGACTTATGTGTTTGATTATGAACGGCCTCTGCCCGGCGGGCTGACGTGCGAAGTCACATTGCGCGACAATTTACGCAGCGCCCGTAACGTTGCAGTTATTGGCACGACATCGTTCAAGATCGACACGGGCGGACCATCCGCGCGGGCGGTTCTGCCTGGGGAATCGGACGGTGATATCGAGGAAGATCAGGTCTTCCTGGTCGCGACAAACACCCAAGCGACTAACGGATCAATTGCGACTGGCGGATATTGCGCCGTTGACGGGATTGGTGAGAAAATCGCGCTTGATGTCGTTGGGCGTGACGTCGCGACAAAGTTATTAGCGGATCTTGGCGAAGATAATTGGGAATCCCGCAACTTTCTTGAAAACGCAGGGTTGCCGCGCTTGGTATCCGCCAATGCCAAAGAACGTGCCGCAGCGTTTTCAACGGTAACTGCGGTCAAGTGCCGCCGTCCGCTTCCCCCCGGGCGGGATGTTGCGCTAGTCTGGGGCAGTGGCATTTCGAGTGCGGACGGGCGCAAGGCAGGGCGCGATCAGCGGTATGACTATACAGTGCGCAAAGCCTTTACCGCGCGGTTCGAATGTTCGCGCGTCAACCCGCAGGCCGGATGCAACCCTGTGCAAGACGCTCATGTGCGCTTCACAGCCCCCATTCCCATGGCGCAGGCCAAGGCCATCCGCTTGAGTTTTGATGGCAGTGGCCAGACTTTTGAGCCTCTGATCGCCGATGATGACAAAGGCAGCGCCGTGATCAGCGATCTGAAATTCAAAGCGCCGTTTCCTTCCGCCGCTGGTGCCAAGATCATCCTGCCTGCCGCGATCAAAGATGAAAGCGGACGCCCATTGAGCAATGCTGGGCGTTTTCCAGTCGCGGTCAAATTTGACGATGCGCCGCCGCTCGTCAAATTTGCCGCGCCGTTTGGAATTATCGAAGCCAAGGAAGGCGGTGTCCTGCCCGTAACTGTGCGTGCAGTGGAGGGGCAACTGGCCCAGACCACCAAAGGCTTCACTGGCGATATGCTCCGCGTTGATGCATCAGACGGCGAAATAGCGCAGTGGTTGCGCGATGTAGACGATGTTGATGACAGCGATTTCCGCGAAGAAGAGCGGGGAAAAGAGACGGTCAGCGTCAACTATACCGGCACTCAGTCTTTGTTGAAGGGGCAAGGCACCAATTTGAAACTTGCAGCCCCAGCGGGCGGCAAAGCCTTTGAAGTGGTTGGCATTCCGTTGAAGGAGCCCGGATTCTATGTCGTCGAACTGGCCAGCCCGACGTTGGGCCGTGCGTTGCTTGGCCGCCCCACGACGCGATTTGTCTCAGCCGCAGCGCTGGTCACCAATATGGCCGTGCATTTCAAATGGGGCCGTGAAAAATCTCTGGCCTGGGTTACGACGCTAGACGGGGCTTTGCCTGTCGCAGGCGCTGATGTGCGCGTCAGTGACAGTTGTTCAGGCGAGCAAATCGCGCGCGGCACGACCGACAAATATGGCCGCTTAAGCGTCAATGGCCTGCCAGAACCCGAAACCTACACAGGCTGCGGCGAAAACAGCACTCACACTCTGATGATTTCAGCACGGCTCAGCGGTGATTATAGTTTTACCATGACTGAGTGGGGGGATGGCATTCGCCCCTATGATTTTGATCTGCCATACGGCTGGTCTGACACGACTGACATCTTGCACACATTGTTTGATCGCGCGCTTCTGAGGCAAGGCGAAACAGTCAATATGAAGCATATCTTGCGCCGTCCGGTTGGCAACGGTTTTGACTTTGCCAAGCCGGTTTCAGGCACGCTTAAACTTTCCCACCGCGGGTCTGGCACCAGCTTTGATGTGCCTTTGACCATTGGCAGCGACGGCATTGGCGAAACAAGCTGGACTGCCCCCAAAGGCGCACCCATGGGGGATTACGACTTGTCAGTGACGGTCGGCAAGGAAAGCATTTCCACTAGCCAGTCCGTGAAGGTTGATGAGTTCCGCCTGCCGACCATGCGCGCCACGATATCCGGCCCGAAAGAAGCCGTCGTGCGGCCCGCCAAAGTCGCGCTCAACTTGTTTGTTGGTTATTTGTCTGGCGGGGCAGCGGCCAATTTACCAGTGAGCGTCCGCACGGCCTACACGGCATCAAGCAGCGACCCTGAGGGTTGGGAGGAGTGGACTTTTGGCGGGCGCAAAGTTGAAGAAGGCACAGTTCCCCTCAACAGAGAAGGCGAAGAACAAGACGGGCCACTGCCCCAATCGCAAACTGTACCGCTGACACTGGGCGGGGATGGCACGGCATCGACCAGCATTGATATTGCTCAAGAGATCAGTTCTGAAACTGCGCTTAGCGTCGAAATGGATTATCAGGATGCGAACGGCGAAACCCTGACCGCGCGGCGCACGATCCCGCTCCTGCCTTCGGCCATTCGCCTTGGTATTAAAACTGACGGCTGGATGATGCGCGATGATGATTTGCGCCTGAAATTTGTCACGCTGGATACAGACGGCAATCCTGCCCGCGGCAAAGTGGTGAATGTCGAGGTCTATGCACGCGAAACGCTCACAGCGCGGCGACGTTTGATCGGCGGCTTTTATGCTTATGACAATCAGATGCGTACCCGCAAACTCAGCGCGCGCTGTTCCACGACTACGGACAAGCTTGGCCTTGCCGCTTGCGCCCTGGATGCAGGAGTTTCAGGAGAAGTCACAGTGGTGGCCACCACAACTGACAGCAACGGAAACATCGCGCGCGCCGTGCGCACCGTCTGGTTGGCAGGCGGCGATGAATGGTGGTTTGGCGGTGACAACGGCGACCGGATGGATGTGATCCCCGAACAGAAAAGCTATAAGGCTGGCGAAATGGCGCGCTTCCAGGTGCGGATGCCGTTCCGCGAAGCCACGGCACTGGTCAGCGTCGAACGCGAAGGTGTGCTGTCAAGCTATGTCACGACGCTTTCGGGCACGGACCCGGTCGTAAAAGTGGAAATGCCCGGCAGCTATGCGCCTGATGTT
>JANPCO010000167.1:0-2126 GCA_031430995.1 Sphingomonadales bacterium
CCTTTTTGATACGCGCGGTTACTTGACTTTGCGCCCGCCTCCCCGTAGCGACGCGCAATATTTCAACACCATATAGAGTTAGGCAAGCGTGTCGTCATGAAGATTCGCAATTCTTTGAAGTCGCTTAAAGATCGTCACCGGGACAACCGCGTGATCCGTCGTCGCGGGCGCACTTATGTCATCAACAAAACCAATCGCCGGTTCAAAGCCCGCCAGGGCTGATTAACATGCGCGTGCGGGCCGTCGTTTTTGACGTCGGCAATGTGCTGTATCACTGGAACATGCGCAGGCTTTTCGCCAAGCTCATCCACGATGTGGGTGAGCTTGATTGGTTTATGGCGCACGTCGTTACCGAGGAATGGCATTTTCAGCATGACGCGGGCCGCCCTCTGGCGGGAATGGTGCCCGAACGAATCGCCCAGTTTCCAGCCTATGCTGACCACATCAATGCCTATGCGTCACGCTTTGTGGAGACAATTCCGGGGCCAGTTGCTGGTATGATTGCACTTGTTGATGAATTGGCAGCGCGCGATGTTCCGCTATTTGGCATCACCAATTTCGGCGCGGAGTTTTGGGATCAATTCCGCCCTACCGCGCCAGTCTTTGATCATTTCACTGACATCATCGTCTCAGGCGTGGAAAAACTGGTGAAGCCTGATCCAGCGATTTACACACTCGCGCTGCGCCGCTTTGGGCTGAAACCCGGTGAAGGCCTCTTCGTTGATGACCGGCTTGAGAATATCGAATCGGCGGCGGCGAACGGATTCGTGGGGCATCATTTCAAGGATGCGGAGACGCTGCGTCGTGCCTTGCATGATCACGGAATTGAGACTACATCGTAGTCACAATATCTGGAGGTTAAAATGGAACTTTCAATTCGTGAGGCAAAGGCGCGCTTTTCCGAAGCCATTGCTGCGGTCGCGCGCGGAGAACGGGTGACTATTACAAAATATGGCCAGCCCGTCGCTGAAATTGGCCAGCCTCAACGCAAAAACAAACTCGATTTTGCAGCACTTGACGCCTATCGCGCCGAAATCGGCTGGGAAGATGGCGCGCTAAAATTGCCCGATAACTTCGATGATCCTGCGTTTAGTCGCGCTGTGCTGGGCCTTGAAGATTGAGGTTATTGCTCGACACGCACATTGCCTTTTGGCTGGTGAGCGATACCCAGTCGCTTAGCCAAGCAGAAAACGCAATTCTTCGCCGCGCTGATGTGGAAATTGCGCTTACCGCTGTCGCGCTTTGGGAGTTGCGGCTCAAGTGGCAAGCGCTTTACCGCTCGGGCGATCGCAAAGGGCCGATCAATCCAAGAGAAGCATTTGTGGCTTTCCGGAAGCTTGGTTTGCCAATATTGCCGCTCGACGGGGATGTCGCGGCCACGCCACTGCTTCACCCAATTACGCACAAAGACCCTTTTGATGATCTATTGCTAGTACAAGCGCAGCAACTGGGGATGCAGCTTTTCACCCGTGATGAAAAACTTATCGGGCATCCACTGGCCTTTTTCGCCTGAAACGCAGGCCTAGCGCCCCTTCAGCTCATCCCCTGTTAGCCGGACGACGTGGAGCACATTGGTTGAACCCGGCGTCCCGAACGGCACCCCCGCCATCAGGATCAACTGATCCCCCGCCTTGGCAATGCCGTGGCGCAGCGCCATCCGCTTGGCCTTGGCAACCATTTCTTCAAAGCTATCAACGTCCTGTGTGCGCACACCGTGAACGCCCCAAGTCAGCCCCATCTGTCGCGCGGTCGAAAGCTTGGGCGTGAGCATCAGCAGCGGCACCGATGGCCGTTCACGCGCCACCCGCCGCGCGGTTGAGCCCGACATGGTGAAGCAAATGATCGCCTTGGCCGAAACCGTGCCCGCAATATCAAATGCCGCTTCGGAAAGCGCATCCGCCGTCGTCGGATCGGCCTTGGTCTGCATGAAGTGGATGCGTTCGGAATAGCCCGGATCATTTTCGACGCTGATCGCAATCCTATCCATCATCGCAACTGATTCGACCGGCCACGCGCCCGCCGCGCTTTCGGCAGAGAGCATGATCGCGTCGGCCCCGTCATAGATGGCAGTCGCCACATCGGAAACCTCTGCCCGCGTTGGCGAAGGTGAGGTAATCATCGATTCG
>JANPCO010000168.1:0-1525 GCA_031430995.1 Sphingomonadales bacterium
AGGCTGTGCGGCGTCAAAAGATACGCTCATCATGATTTTCCTGTGCTGATCTTTGCAGGCCATAAGACTTGAAGGCTAACGGGTCAACGCCACAGTTTTTTCAGACACAAGATTGATTGGTGCTATAGACGCGCAAAACAGGTCGAGGATTAACATGCGTGAGATTTTAGCGGCTGCAGTGAAAACTGCGATGAAGGCGCAAGACAAATTGGGTTTGAGCACTTTGCGCATGGTGCAAGCAGCCGTGCATGACCGCGATATTGTGCAGCGCGGTTCCGGCAAAGACCCGATCAATGATGATGAGATTGTGACGCTGCTGAGGAAAATGATCAAACAGCGCGATGACTCGATTGCGATGTATGAAACCGGCGGACGGCAGGAATTGGCGGACAAAGAACGCTTAGAGATTGCAATTATTGCCGCTTTCTTGCCTCAACAAATGTCTGAAACTGAAGTTGAGGCTGCTTGCAAAAGTGTGATTGCCGAGCTGGGTGCAACCAGCCCGCGAGATATGGGCAAATGCATGGCGGCGCTGAAAGAGCGCTATCCCGGAAAAATGGATTTCACGATTGCCAGCGCGAAAGTTAAATCCTTGCTGATGTAGTTTTTTGTTCGGCCGCATCGTTTTCGCGAAAAACCGCAAACACTTTTTCGCACGATGCTTGACTGTGGACAGCGGGCAGAAGTTTATTTGCGCCAAGACTTAAGGCCACAGACGTGGTGAAAGATATTCATGCGCTTTGACCAGATGTTTCTTGATGAAATTCGTGAACGGGTGCCGATCTCGAATGTGATTGGCACGCGCGTGCAATGGGATGCCAAAAAATCCAACGTGTCGCGCGGCGATCATTGGGCGTGCTGCCCGTTCCATGGCGAAAAGTCGCCAAGCTTCCACTGCGAAGACCGCAAGGGCCGTTACCATTGTTTTGGCTGTGGTGTGACGGGTGACCATTTCCGGTTTTTGGTGGAGCTGGACGGACTGGCCTTTCCGGAAGCCGTGGAACGCGTTGCCGATATGGCGGGCATTGCGCTGCCTGCTGCCGCACCGCGTGATGAAGTTAAAGAAAAGCGCCGCGCCAGCCTGCATGAGATCACCGAGATGGCGGTCGCTTTCTTTGAGCAATCGCTGCAAATCCAAGATGGTGCAAAAGCGCGGGCCTATCTGCGTGACCGTGGTTTGAGCGGGCGAACGCAAACCGAATTCCGTTTGGGTTATGGGCCGGAAAGCCGTAGTGCGCTCAAAACCTTTCTAGCGGGCAAAGGCGTGGACAAGGATTTGATTGAGGCTTCCGGTCTTGTGGTCTTTGGTGAGGATATTCCTGTCTCATATGACCGGTTCCGCGACCGCGTGATGTTCCCGATTGAGGACACGAAAAGTCGCCCTATTGCCTTCGGGGGCAGGGCGCTTTCGGCAGACGTGCCAGCGAAATACCTCAACTCGCCCGAAACCGATCTGTTTTCCAAAGGCCGCACGCTTTACAATTTTGCCCGCGCCCGCAAAGCCAGCCAAGAGGCTGGCACTTTG
>JANPCO010000169.1:0-3165 GCA_031430995.1 Sphingomonadales bacterium
TGCAATTCAGTGTGAAGTTGCGCAGAGTTCTGCGGTTTGTGAGGACGCATCGTCATTGCGAGGAGTGCAACGACGCGGCAATCCACAGGCCAACGCCTCACAGTCTGGATTGCCGCGCTTCGCTCGCAATGACGGTGGGGATAAGGCTGAGCCTGAGATCGCGGCTGACACTCTGGACGCCGAACCGTTTAATCCGGCCCTGATGCCTCACGCTGTCTCCATAGCGCGACCATGATCAGGCCAAAAGCATCCCCGCCGCCTGTTTCCAGAAATGCACCAGGCCCGCGCTGAAACTCAGCGGCACATAGGCGTCGCACGCATTTTCGCTCACCACGTGGAGGCGTACGGCGACATGGTCGATAATGGTGGCGGCGCTGCATCCTGGTGCGAACTTTGGCGACTCGGCATCGAAAACGCCGCCTTCCATTAGCAGCGTGCGCCAGCCTTCGCCCGATATCCGGACGCGGACTATGCCGCCGCCGGTGGCAGTGAGAGCTCCGTCTTCGCCGAGGATGGCAGGCAAGGCAGAGGCATCGCCTTCGACCAGCCAGACGGTGGGTTCAACCCGGATCAGTCGCAGAACGTCACTGCCGCTTGACGTGCCGAGACGCGGCAGTGCGAAGCCTGTTGCTGCTGCAAACCGCTTCGCGACGTCCACCGGATGGCTCCAGATTTCAAGCGCATGGAGCGGTGCTGCGGGCAGGGGAGTGACGCTCACATCAGTCACGGTACCGCTCCCCCGCACTGTCATAGAAATGCGGGGCCACCACGCGAACACGCGCCTCTTGCCCGCGCGTTGGCGAACTGGCGATCAATTCTTCGCCCTGCCGTGCAAAGCCGTTTTCCAACTGGCCAAGCGCAATGGATCCGCCTTTGACCACGCGATACGCAGCCGCGCTCACATGGCCTTGCGGTGAAGCGCCGTGACGCGTGATGAGCATTGCGCCTTCGGGGATGGTGCCCACAATGGCCTCCAGCCCAACCAGTTGCCGACGGCCCAGTGCGCCGAGCGCCGGTCGTGATAGCCCCGCCGCGCCAATATAGCCGCCTGCTTTGTTGAGCATTTTATCAAGCGCAAGGTCATGCGGCGTCATCCGGCCATCAACTTCGCCGCCGACTACCAGATGGCCTTTTTCGATGCGCAGGAACTCCATTGCCTCCAGTCCGTAAAGGCAGCCGACGTGTGCGGTCACTTCAGCCTCACATGCGGACCAGACGGGGGCGGCGTGGCTTGCCTCGACATAGATTTCAAAGGCGCGTTCACCGCTGTAACTTGCGGCGAGGACAAGCACCGGGACGCCCGCGATCAAAGCAGGCACAGTCGACATATGGCGCGGCGGTTCTTCGCCAATAAGCGCCGTCAGCACGGCTTTGGCATTTGGCCCAGCGACGGCAATTCCAACATAATGTTCCTGCACGTTAACCGCTGACACGCGGAGATGCGGGCAGAGATATTGACGGACGTAGGAGATGTGAGTCGCCATCCGGTCCGCGCCGCCGGTGGAACTGGTTAGCAGATAGCGATTCTCGGCCAAGCGCCACACTGTGCCATCGTCAAACACCATGCCGTCTTCACGCAGCATGAACGTGTAGCGCCCCCGCCCGACTGCCAGTTTGCCCACAGTGGTTGCACAGACGATCTCAAGGAAGGCAGCGGCATCCGGTCCGCTGATCTCAAACTTGGCAAGTGTGGACACGTCCGTCATCCCAACGCTGGTGCGCACAGCCTTGGCCTCACGCAGGGCGGCTTGGGCCAGCGTCTCGTTGCCGACAGGATAAGCACGCGGGCGGAACCAATAGCCAAGTGGCTGCCAGATCGGGTTCTTGGCGGCGTGAACATCATACAGCGCTAGACGCCGCACATGCGCACCGGCATCCTTGGCCCCTGCACCTGCAAACAAGCCCATGGTGACGGGCGTATAGGGTGGCCGGAACGTGGTCAGCCCGGCCTCGGGAATGGCGACGCCTTGCTTCTCGGCCAAGCGGCCAAGTGCCGCCATATTGCTTAGCTTGCCCTGATCCGTCGCCATGCCGAGTGTCGTGTAACGCTTCAAATGTTCGACGGAGCGATATCCTTCAGCCCAGGCAAGATCGACATCAGCCAACGTCACGTCATTCTGAAAATCGATGAAGCTCTTTTTCGGATTGGACGCGGGCGTGACGGTAAAGATCGGATCGGGATTGGCTGCGCCGCCGATTGTGCTAACATTCTGGCATGACGTGGCGGGAACAAAGGCTTGCGCTGCCTCATTCCAATCGAGCGTGCCACCTGCTTGCATGTGGAGATGAACCACCGGCGTAAAACCGCCCGATACCGCAAGCAGGTCCACGTCGAAGCTGACAGCCTCTGTCCAGATTTCGGCTTTCACCGAACGCAAGCCATGTTTGGAACCTATCGCCGAAACGAGAAAAGCATTGGTATGTGTCTGAAAGTGCGATTTGGCCTGACACGCCACATCGCTAAAGTCTGGTCGTGCATCAAGGATCGCCACAACCTCTGCGCCTGCCGCTTTCAAGGCATGGGCCGTCTTGTAAGCATCATCATTGTTGGTCGCGATCACAACGCGCTTGCCCGGGACCGCGCCAAAACGCTGCACATAAGTGCGCACCGCTTGGGAAAGCATGACGCCGGGGTGGTCATTATGCGCAAAGGCCATGGGGCGCTCGATTGATCCTGTTGCGAGGATCACTTGACCTGCGCGGACATGCCATAGCCGCTGGGCGACGCCGTTCGGCGGCACTTGGCCCGGTTCGGCGATCCGCTCGGTCAGGGTGACCAGATCATGCTCCCAATAGCCCGAAGCCGTTGTGCGGGTGAGGATGCGGCCCCCCAAGGCGCGGATGCGGGCGGCGGTGGCTTCGATCCATGCGGCATCCAATTCCTGCGGATCACGGATCAGCGAGGGGCCAAGGATGCTGTCCTGCTCAACAAGAATGACGCGCCCGCCTGCTTCGGCGGATTCCAACGCGGCCGTCAGTCCAGCTGGCCCCGCCCCGACCACAAGCACATCGCAGAACGCCGCACGCTGGCTGAAACGGTCAGGGTCTGGCTCCGTCGGCGCATTGCCAAGGCCCGCTGCCTTGCGGATGAAATATTCATAGAACATCCAGCGCTTGGCCGAACCGAAAAAGGTTTTGTAATAGAAACCAGCAGAGAAGATCGGG
>JANPCO010000170.1:0-30534 GCA_031430995.1 Sphingomonadales bacterium
GCGATCACAGGTTGCGCTTCCCTGCCTGAACATAGCTACAAGTTCAAAATGATTGTCGAAGTCGACACGCCAAGCGGCCCACGCACTGGATCGTCGGTGTATGAAGTGACGGCGGCAAACCGGCGGGCGCTTTTGCCCGATGAGCATGTGCGAGCTTGGTCATCGCGCGGGGAGGCTGTTGCGGTCGATTTGCCGAACGGTGCCACGCTATTTGCTCTGCTGAAAACAGGCGCAATTCAGGGTGATATGGCGTCCCTCTCCATGGCTGCATTTGATCCATTGTTTAACAATGACATTGTTGAAAGTGTCGAGCGCATATCCAAGCGTCGCGGCGTTGACATCCCCGCGACAGTCAAACGGTCTGACTATCCCATGCTGGTCCGCTTTCGTGACATTAAAAACCCGGCAAGCGTAGAGGCGGTTGACCCCGATAACCTCGTCGCAAGCTTTGGGCCGGGTTACAGGCTGAAGAGCCTGACGGTGCAGGTGACCGATGAGGCGGTGACGGTGGGGATTGAAAAGAGGTTGGAGTGGTTGAAAGGGCATCGAGGCGCATTGAAACCTAATCCACCTAGATATTTAGACGACCCGACCGATCCTGAATTACGGCTACTTGATACCGGCCCATTCTCAACGGAGATTTTCAAATGACTTTGAGCAAAGACCTCTTCCTCGCAATCCTCTCAATGGATTCATACAACCGTGGCTATGGTCAAGGTATTAGGGGCTTGTCCGATATTGGATCAATCGGCGGTGCAACGATTAGGGCGCGGCTGTCGGGTTACAGTGACCGTGCACTTTATTATTTAACCTTATAGTATCGGCCAATCCAGTATGCGACTGCCACCGAGGCCTGGATGCAGAAACGAGTTCAGCATGACGGCGTTGCGCGTTGTAAAATTTATGCCTTCGAATAGCGCGCTTGCATAAAATATAGCCCGTCGGGCGGCGCGTTGAGGCCTAGTGCTTTGCGGTCCTTGGCATCCAGCGCCGCCTTCAGATCATCCGCGCTCCAAGTGGCTTTGCCGACGAGCATCAGGCAGCCCACCATTGACCGCACTTGGTGATGGAGGAAGGATCGTGCGGCGGCCTCCACCTCTATTTCATCGCCGTGACGCCGCACGGTCAGGCTATCGAGGGTCTTTACTGGGCTTGCGGACTGGCAATGTGCGGAGCGGAACGTGGTGAAGTCATGCAGCCCCACCAGCAGCTGCGCGGCATGTTGCATGGCCGTTTCGTCGAGCGGAAGCGGCACGCGCCAGGCCCGCCCTTGATCAAGCGCCAACGGCGGCCTGCGGTTGATGATGCGATAAACATAACGACGGCCCGTGCAGCTGAACCGCGCATGCCAATCATCAGCAACGGGTGTGCATGAGAGCAGCGCAATGGGTTGGGGCCACAGCTTTGCGTTCACGCCTTCCATCAGGCGGAACGGCTTGATCTTTTTGGCGATATCGACATGAGCGACCATCGCTTTGGCATGGACGCCCGCATCTGTGCGACCGGCGGCGTGAACGACGGCCACTTCACCGCCCGTGATCGATTTGATCGCGTCTTCAATTGCGGCCTGAATGGTGGGGCCGTGCGGCTGCCGCTGCCAGCCCATATAGGCGCGGCCATCATATTCCACAGTCAAACGGTAGCGCGTCATCCCAGCCGCGTTCCTGCCGGAATGGCGTGGCCGCGCAGCAATTCCGCAGGCGTCATCGCGGATTTGCCGGCGCGCTGGATGAGGGTAGGGCGGATCGCACCGGGGTTGCAGGCGATGGTCAGCTGGTCATCCATGACCTTGCCGGGGGATGCGCCGCTGATCATCAACGCGTCTGCCGCCAGGATACGGAACCGTTCGCCCTGATGTTCAAAGAAAGCCCCCGGCGTGGGCGCGAACGCCCTGATCTGGCGCTCAACCTGAGGCGCGCTGATCATGAAGTCGATCATGGCTTCGCTCTTGTCGATCTTCGGCGCGTATGTGACGCCTTCGGTGGGTTGAACTACGGCGGGGTGCGCGCCCAAATTGCCAAGGACTTCGATAAGTAAGTTTGCGCCCAGCTCTGCGATCTCTGCGGTCAGTTGCCCGGCTGTCTTATCCAGCAAAGGCGTGTGGGCCATCGCGCGCATTGGGCCAGTATCCAGCCCAGCCTCCATCTGCATGATGGTGACGCCCGTTTCCTTGTCACCGGCCAGGATCGCGCGCTGAACCGGAGCCGCACCGCGCCACCGGGGGAGGACCGATCCGTGCACATTGATACAGCCTCGCACAGGCGCTTCCAATACGGGCAGCGGCAGGATCAGGCCGTAAGCCGCGACCACCACGACATCTGCCCCGAACGCGGCAAAGCGCACTTGTTCGGCGGGGTCTTTTAGGGACGGCGGCGTGAAGACCGATAGGCCCAACGCCTCAGCCCGCACTTGAACAGGCGAGGGCGTCAGTGCCTTTCCCCGCCCTGCACGGCGCGGAGGTTGCGAATAAACCGCACAGATATCATGCCCTGCCGCAACCAGTCCGTTGAGGCTTGGCAGGGCAAAATCTGGCGTTCCCATAAAAATGATTTTCATTTCCCCTCTGAAACGCTTGGCAGGGGGCAATGCAAGCCCCTATCACTCAGAATATGGCAAGTCATGAAATTGAAACGTTAAGCGCGGCGCTGGCCCGGCTGCCGGGATTGGGGCCACGATCAGCGCGGCGGGCCGTGTTGCATCTGCTGAAAAAACGCGAAACAGCACTGGTTCCTCTCCTGCGCGCGCTGGAATCAGTGGGCGACCGGCTCGCGACATGCGATATTTGCGGCAATGTGGACACGACTAACCCATGCGGCATTTGTGCAGACCAGCGCCGAGACACGCGGATGCTGTGTGTTGTTGAGGATGTGGCGGATTTGTGGGCGCTAGAGCGGTCCCGGCTGTTTCCCGGGAAATTCCATGTGCTAGGCGGCAAACTATCGGCGCTGGAAGGCGTGCGGCCAGAGGATCTGAACATTGCCAGCCTGATGGTGCGCATTGCCAAGGGCGGGATTGATGAAGTCATTCTGGCCATGAACGCCACGCTTGAGGGGCAAACGACAGCGCATTACATCGCCGAACGTCTGGAAACCGCGCCTGTAAGGATCACACAACTGGCCCACGGCCTGCCCGTCGGGGGGGAACTGGACTATCTGGATGACGGCACGCTGGCCCAAGCCCTGCGCGCACGACGACCAGTCGCTTGACGAAAGCAGGCGCGCTTCTTACTTGCACGCCATGGCCATACTCCCGATCCTAGAAGCGCCCAACCCGACGCTAAAGCTCATTTCAAAGCCCGTTGAGACGTTCGATAGCGCGCTTTCGACGCTCATCTCAGACATGTTTGAAACCATGTATGATGCGCCTGGCATTGGCCTTGCCGCCATTCAAGTGAGCGTGCCCAAGCGCGTATTGGTGATTGATTTGCAAGAAAAGGATGATGAGACGGAACAAGCCATCCGTAACCCCCGCGTCTTCATCAATCCGGAAATTCTTGAGGAATCAGAAGAGCTCTCTTTTTATAATGAGGGCTGCCTGTCCGTGCCCGATCAATATGCCGATGTTGCGCGGCCAGCGGTGATCACGGCCAAATGGCAGGACGCGGCTGGCAAGGAATATGTAGAAGAGCTCGACGGCTTGATCGCGACTTGCCTTCAGCACGAAATGGATCATCTCGATGGCATCTTGTTTATCGACCATCTGTCGAAGCTGAAGCGTGACATGGTGTTGAAGCGGCTGGTGAAGCTGCGGCGCGCTGCTTAACTTCTTCCCTGAGCTTGTCGAAGGATCGTTTTTTCCGTTCTTCGTCATTTGAGCCATGAAAAGTACGGCCGTTCGACAAGCTCAAGGAAAGGGAATTGCACGCTCTAGCTCGCCACAAATTCGCCAGTTTCCTGGTCCAGCACGTGCAGAACCCCATCTTCAATGCCAAAATAAGCGCCGTGAATTTTTAGCGTTCCCGCCACCTCTCGCTCCGCCACGAACGGAAATGTGCGGAGGTTGGCGATGCTGGTGCGGATGCCTTCCAGCTCAAGCGCCTCTTGCGGATCATCATGATGGCATGACGTTACATGGGCTTTAGCATCGTCGATAATCTTCATCCATTCGTCCACAAAACCGTGACCAAAATTGCCAGCCTCGCCGGAAAGTGCCGCGCGAATCCCGCCGCATTTGGCATGGCCCAGCACAACGATATGCTTGACTTCAAGGCCGAGCACGCCAAATTCTATCGCGGCAGACGCGCCGTGCAGACCGCCACCTGTCTCAAACGGCGGCACAAGATTGGCGACATTGCGCAATGAAAAGACTTGACCGGGAACAGTATCAAACACCGTGGCCGGGTCTACACGGCTGTCGCAGCAGCCAATGATCATGACGGCAGGCGATTGTCCGTGCGATAAATCGGCCCAGCGGCTGCGCTGTTTTTCCCAACCCGCATCACGGAAACGGTGATACCCTTCAACCAATTCAGCAAATTCAGGCATGATGTTCCTTGGGTCTATGGTGCTAGCGGCTTCATGGCCCAAAAGACTAGGGGGTGCCAGCTTTTGCTGGAAAGGCGATGAAAGCGGCACTATGTCGACTCCATGAACGTCCCAACCAAGATTGAACGTGCTCGTAAGCCAGACTGGCTGAGGGTCAAAGCGCCGACCAGCGTCGGTTTTGCCGAAACTAAGGCCCTGATGCGTCGGCTCAACCTGGCAACAGTGTGTGAAGAGGCAGCGTGCCCCAATATTGGGGAATGCTGGACCAAGAAGCATGCAACGGTGATGATCCTGGGTGACACCTGCACCCGCGCCTGCGCGTTCTGTAATGTCAAAACTGGAATGCCGCGCGCCGTAGACTTATCTGAACCTCAACATGTGGCCGATGCCGCAGCGGAGCTTGGCTTGCAGCATATTGTGGTCACATCCGTTGACAGGGATGATCTGCCAGACGGTGGCGCTTCTCATTTTGTGAAGGTTATCAATGCGCTCCGGGCGACTACTCCCACCACAACGATAGAAATATTGACGCCCGATTTTCGCAATAAAGCAGAAAGTGCCGTGGAAGCGATTATCGCCGCGCGGCCTGACGTGTATAATCATAACCTTGAAACTGTGCCACGGCTTTACCCCACGATCCGGCCCGGAGCGCGCTATTATGCGTCGCTTAGGTTGCTTGAGAGCGTGAAGCGTCATGATCCGTCGATCTTCACGAAGTCGGGCGTGATGATGGGGTTGGGGGAGGAGCGGATGGAGGTTCATCAGGTGATGGATGACATGCGGTCTGCTGACGTCGATTTTCTGACCATGGGCCAATATCTGCAACCAACGCCGCGCCATGCCAAAGTCATTGATTTTGTGACGCCCTCAGCCTTCGATGCGTATGCTGCAATAGCGCGTGCCAAGGGCTTCCTGCTTGTCGCGTCGAGCCCACTGACACGGTCTAGCTATCATGCTGACCGTGATTTTGCGGCGATGAAAGCAGCTCGTGACGGCCAATTGGCGAAGAAAATCAAAGAAAATGCCCCGGCATAGCGAAAAGCACGCATTGCCCTACACGGCAACTCAGATGTTTGATCTGGTGGCTGATGTGGCGCGCTACGGCCAATTCCTGCCGTGGGTCAGTGCAGTTCGGGTGCGGTCAGACAGTGATATTGAAATGATGGCAGATATGATCGTCGGGTTCAAAGGACTGCGGGAGAGTTTTTCATCACGCGTGAAAAAAGTGCGTCCCACGCTGATCGAAGTTGATTATATCGATGGGCCGCTAAAGTTCCTACGCAATGAATGGATATTTGAAGATGACGGGCACGGCGGCTGCACAATTGCCTTCATGGTCGACTTTGCGTTCAAGTCCCGGATTTTTGAAAGCCTCGCAGGTCAGGTATTCGAACGCGCCCTTAAGAAAATGACGGAAGCCTTTATAAACAGGGCGAATGATCTTTACGGCGTCGCCCCTGGCATCAAAAGCTCTAGTGCGACGAGTGCTGCCTGAACGCGAATTGGCCCGCGGCCTTCATCTGGGAATGTCTTCGTATCAGCAATGACGTCATTGGGGTCAGCGCCTTTGCGCGCGCGCGCGAATACGACTGTGCCCACAGGCTTCTTGGGTGATCCGCCGCCAGGCCCGGCAATGCCAGTGATAGACACAGCAACGTCCGCCTCTGACCGGTCAAGCGCGCCTTGGGCCATGGCCCATGCCGTAGCGATGGAAACCGCCCCGAAGGTGCTAAGGATATCCTCACTGACGCCAAGGGCGCGCATTTTGGCCCCATTGGAATAGGTTACGAAGCCGATATCGACGACGTCCGACGATCCAGGAATGGCCGTGAGCGCTGCGCAAACTAGCCCACCAGTGCAGCTTTCAGCCACAGCAATACACCGTCCTGCGGCGCGGTTTTCATCCACCACAGCCTGCGCCGCTGCGATCAGTTCACTGCTAAGGCCATCAGGCAGCGTCATCACTTCATTTGCTCGCGGTAGAGCCAATTGGGCGCGCGATGGGGGCCGGCAGGGAGGCTGGACCCGCACAGATACTCAACTTGCTCTCCTTGCCTTCCTTGGTCGTCAATTCAACAATCGCGATCAGCATATCCGCCATATTCTCGGCCGGCAATGGCGCGACAGCGGCGATCAAATCATCAAGTTTCTGGCATTGTGCAGATTTAACGGCGTTACCAACTTCTCCGCTGATAAGCGCGCTCAGCAGCGGCTTCACCGCGTCATCAGCCATAGCAGTGATAAACGAGGCTTGCTCCCCTGCCATTTTTGTGATTGCGGGCTTTGCTGCGTTCCAGGCCGACCCTGCCGAGCCACGATAGCGCGCGATCAGGTCTGGGCCGGACCGGAGGAGGAAGGACGATCCGGACAATGCCATTTTGCACTTATCGCTCACGCCGCCAATAACATCAGGCAAAGCAACGCGCACCAAGGCTTGCGCCTCAGACGGCGTCAAGCAAGGTGAAGCCGCCGATGCTGCGATTGGCTGAATCGCCAAAACTGCCAAAATCGCGGCTGAGCCTATTTTCATGTGCTTCATCTCACTTTTCCTCGTTGCTGACTTTAGGCGTGCGAACTGTAGCGATGGCTTGCGCGGCAATGCCTTCACCCCGCCCTGTAAATCCAAGTCGTTCCGTTGTTGTTGCTTTGACGCTAACGCTAGCGAGTGAAACCCGCAACAGGTCTGCAATGCGGTGGCGCATCGCTTCGCGGTGGGGGCCAATTCTGGGGGCTTCACAGATCAGGGTCAGGTCGACATGGTCAATGATTCCTCCTTTTGCCCCAACCAAATCCCTCGCATATTCAAGGAACTGATGCGAAGCTGCACCGCGCCACTGCGGATCGCTCGGTGGAAAATGATCACCGATATCACCAGCTGCAATCGCGCCGAGCAGCGAGTCTGTTAAGGCATGCAGCGCAACATCCGCATCGCTATGGCCGCTCAGTCCGCGGTCATGCTCAATCTGGATGCCGCACAGCCACAGCTCTTGCCCGGTTTGAAACCGGTGAACATCATACCCCATTCCCGTGCGGCTAATCATTTGCGTTGTCTCCATAGCCTCTGCCCGTGCAAAATCGGCAGGCTGAGTGATTTTTTCCAACTCAGCGTCGCCTGCTACCATCGCAACGTCAAACCCAGCACTGCGCAGCATCTGAGCGTCATCTGTCGCCGCTGGGCCGGTCCATGCCCTGTGTGCCGCCATGACGGCATCATAATGCGCGGCTTGCGGCGTTTGGATTCTAAACAGCCCGTCTCTGGAAACAACGGACCCCAACAGGTCAGAACCGTGGGCAATCGTATCAGTAATGGCTAAGGCTGGCACAGCGCCTGGTGAGGTTTTCAAAGCGTCAAGCAATCGGTCGATCACGGCAGCGGGCAAAAATGGCCGCGCGGCATCGTGGATCAAAACATGATCACATCCACCCAGGCCTGTAATCGCGTCCAATCCGTTCCGCACCGAATCCTGTCGCTCGGCTCCGCCTTCAACAATCGCGTCAACTGTGCGGCCCGCCAACGCGCTGATGCACAAGTCGATTTGACCGGTGCCAATGACGATCACGATCTGATCCACGTCCGGATGAGCAATGAAGGCATCAACTGCATGGGCCAAAAGCGCCTTCCCGGCGACTGTGCTGAATTGCTTCGGCACGGCCCCACCAGCACGTTGGCCCTTTCCGGCAGCGACGATAAGTGCAGTAGCAATCATGAGCGACGCCATTGGATGATCTCTTGTCCTTTCGCAAGCGTCGCAGCGGCGGTGCTCTTGCGTAAATCTGAGCTTACTTGTATCGGCTGCACAAATTTTAGGCAGATATATGAATCGCATTCATCCCATCCAGATCGGCTCTGTTCGCATTGAACAGCCGGTTATCCTCGCGCCGATGACAGGCGTTACCGACATGCCATTTCGCACAATTGTGCGGCGCTTTGGCTGTGGTCTCAATGTCACAGAGATGATCGCGAGCCAGGCCATGATCCGTGAAACGCGGCAGTCATTGCAAAAGGCCGCGTGGGACCCGACTGAGGAGCCTGTGTCGATGCAACTGGCAGGCTGCGCGCCCAAAGAAATGGCAGAAGCCGCCAAGCTAAACGAAGATCGCGGTGCCGCCATCATTGATATCAACATGGGCTGCCCCGTGAAAAAGATTGTGAACGGCGATGCAGGCTCAGCGCTGATGCGGGATTTACCATTGGCGGCATCGCTGATTGACGCCACGGTCAAGGCTGTCAGCGTACCGGTGACCGTAAAAATGCGGATGGGATGGTGTCATGACAGCCTCAACGCGCCAGAACTTGCTCATATCGCAGAGGATCTGGGGGCCAAGCTGATCACTGTCCACGGCCGCACACGCAATCAAATGTATAAAGGATCGGCGGATTGGGGCTTTGTTCGCAAAGTGAAGGATGCCGTTTCTATTCCCGTGATCGTCAACGGCGACATTTGTTCGATTGCCGATGCAGACACGGCTCTGAGCCAGTCCGGCGCGGACGGTGTCATGATCGGTCGCGGCGCTTACGGAAGGCCGTGGTTGCTGTCGCAAATCATGGCGCATCTAAGTGGTCGCACGCCGCTTCCTGATCCCAGCGTTGAAGAGCAATATCACATCATTACAGACCATTATCATGCCATGCTCGCACATTATGGGGACGTGACAGGTGTGAATATGGCGCGCAAACATCTTGGCTGGTATACTAAGGGCCTGACGGGATCAGCCGAGTTTCGCAACGCGGTCAACCAGGTCCCTGATCCCAAGACTGTGCTCGACATGCTCGAACGGTTTTACACGCCGTGGCTTAGCCAGGCTGCGGCCTGACATGGCCATTTCGCCGGGCAGCGCAGATGACATTCTGGCGGCGCTGCCGATGGCGTTGCTGGTGATTGATCCTGAACTGCAAGTGCGTGAACTGAATGCACAGGCCGAAGCCGTGCTGAACATGAGCGCCAGTGTGATCATTGGGCAGCCGCTGGACACTGTGCTTGATTTACCGCAAGATTTTAGGGGCGATGACAAGGGGCCATTTGCTGCCTTTGACGTTGATTTTGAAACCCGGCGGCGGCAGAAACTGCGTGCTGATTTGCATCTGACGCCACTCATTGACCATCCCGGATGGCAATTGCTGACGATTTCCAATGCCCGTGATCACGGGCTTGGTTCTGGCCTGGAAAGGCAAGGCAACAGCCGCACGGCCATCGCGATTGCGGCTACGTTGGCCCATGAAATCAAAAATCCCTTGTCGGGCATCCGCGGCGCCGCCCAGCTACTCGATGGTCGTGTCGGCGAAGCGGATGCCGCGATGACGCTGCTGATCCGCACAGAAGTCGACAGGATCGCTGCTTTAATTGACAGAATGGAGGGATTTACTGATACACGGCCCATCGAAATGAGTGCTCATAATATCCATTCGATTGTCGATCACAGCCGCCAAGTGGCTGAACAAGGTTTTGGGAGCGGCCTTGTGTTAACGGAAGAATATGATCCGTCGCTTCCTTCGGTTTGGACGCACCGTGACTCCCTCATTCAGGTTGTGATCAATCTTCTGAAAAATGCTGCTGAGACGGCGACGAACGGCGAGCAGCGCCGTGTGACGCTTGCCACGCGCTACCGCCACGGCGTTGCAGTTTCGTCGCGGCGCGGTGAAAAGCGCAGGCCATTGCCAATCGAGCTTTGTATTTTCGATGATGGCCCCGGCGCGCCGCCTGAACTTGTCGATCAGCTGTTTGATCCGTTCGTGTCGGGTAAACGCAAAGGGCAGGGGCTTGGCCTTGCGCTTGCCGATAAGCTGGTGCGCGACATGGGGGGCATTATTCAATATTCCCGCGAAGGCAACCCTCCGCGCACGGTTTTCCGGTTGCTTCTTCAGCGGGCAGAGGAAGGGTCCTAACGGTCATGGGCAAAATACTTGTCGTCGATGATGATAACGCCATTCGTGCCGTTGTCGGTGAGGCTCTTCGGCGGGAGGGTCATGAAGTTGCACTGGCGGCGACTGCGGCAGAACAGCGCGTTTTGTTAGCGTCATTTGTGCCCGATGTGTTGATTACAGACGTGATATTGCCGGACGCAGACGGCCTTGATCTAGTTCCATCGATCATGGCCGCCATGCCAGGTCTGCCGGTGATAGTGATTTCGGCGCAGAACACGTTGTCCACTGCTGTCCGTGCGACGGAAAAGGGTGCCTTTGAATATTTCCCAAAACCTTTTGATTTGAACGATTTATGCGGTGCAGTTCGCGAAGGATTGAAGCGACGTGCTGGCCCGGAAAAGGCGGCGGATGCACTGGCTGATGACAGCGGCCTTCCCCTCGTCGGGCGGTCTGCTGCAATGCAGGATGTCTATCGCACCATAGCACGCGTGGTTCCCAATGATCTGGGTGTTCTGATCCTCGGCGAGTCAGGCACGGGCAAGGAACTAGTGGCACGCGCGATCCATGATCTGGGCGCGCGAAAAGCAGGGCCGTTTATCGCAGTCAATATGGCAGCGATCCCGCGTGAACTGATCGAGGCGGAGCTATTCGGCCATGAGCGCGGCGCCTTTACTGGGGCAGCGGCGCGCGTGGCGGGTAAATTCGAACAAGCGTCGCGCGGCACTTTGTTTCTTGATGAAATTGGCGACATGCCGATGGATGCGCAAACGCGGTTGCTCCGCGTTCTGCAATCAGGCGAATTCATGACAGTGGGCGGCAATCGCGCGATCAAAGCCAATGTGCGCATCATCGCAGCGACCAATAAAAACCTGACTGATCAAGTCGAAAACGGCAGTTTCCGCGAAGACCTTTACTACCGGCTAAACGTCATCCCAATAGATTTGCCGCCTCTACGCCAGCGGCAGGATGATCTGCCTCTGCTTGCCCGGCATTTCCTTAATCGTGCAGCGGGGGAGGGGCTTCCCCAAAAGTCATTGTCAGCAAGCGCAGGCGACCGACTTTCCGCCTATGATTGGCCAGGTAATGTCCGCGAACTCGAAAACCTGATGCGCCGGTTAGCCATTCTTGCCCGCGATGACGTCATTTCAGGCGACATGATTGACCAGTATCTGGGCCAGGCGGGAACCGTTCACGTTTCAGGTGCCAATCATGATCGATCGCCCTTGGCGCTAGAAGCTTCAGTCCACCAGCATCTCGCCGAGCATTTTGCCGATTTCCGCGGCAATTTGCCGCCTGACGGTCTGTATCACCGCATTCTTGACGTTATCGAACGTCCGTTGCTCAGCCAGGCGATGGAACGCTGCACTGGCAACCAAATCCGCGCGGCGAAGCTGCTGGGCCTTAACCGCAATACCCTGCGGAAAAAACTTACCGAGTTAGGCATCGATCCGAGCCATGGTCGGTCAAAGCGCCCGACATCGTCATAAACTGTTGCTTTTGAGCGACCAAAAGCGATTTTAGTGATGTATTAAAGCCCCACCTGTTCTATAACTGCCACAATGGCAGCATCAAAGCAGCAAGGCATCAGCCGGTTGTGGCGCAAGATCGGCATCGTCGCACGGCGTCGCAAGCTTGTTCCGGCCATAGAATATGCGACGCTGGCCCTCCTAATCCTGACGATGACAGGCACTTACTTATTGCTTGCTGGTGGCAAGCCTGGCCAGGATCTGCTTACGCCTCCGTTAGTCGGCTTGCTGCTTGTCATCAATCTGGTCCCGGCGATAGCCTTGCTGGTGCTAATCGGCAGGCGCGCTGCTTATGCGCGGGCGGCAAGGACGCCACTGGCAGGGCCGGGGCTCTTGCACAGCCGTTTGGTGGGGCTTTTTTCGACGATAGCAGCGGTGCCTGTGATGCTGCTTGTCATCTTTGCGTCACTGTTGTTTCAATATGGCTTTGATTTTTGGTATTCCCAGAAAGCGCGCGGTATTTTTGAAAATGCGAACACGTTGGCGCAAACTTATTACCGCGAAAAACAGCAGACGATCATCAACGAGACGGAGGTGATGGCAGGCGACATCAACCTCAACCTCGGCGTAGCGCCCATTGAAAGTGACGAATTTCAGTCCAGCTTTGGCTTTCAAGTGTATCAGCGCGGGCTGTCTCAAGGGGCAATTCTGAGGATCACGCCGAAACTTGGCGTTCAGTCGCTTGCCATCGCAGATCGCGGAAAACAGCCACCAATGGCCAGTTGGATACCGTCTGATGTCGTCAAAACCCTGCTGGATAAGCGCCAGACGGTTTTTCGTGATGCCGGGAAAAGTATGGAGGCCGTAACTCCGGTGCCTGATCGCCCTGATTTGTATGTTTATGCTTCGCGCGTCGACGACTCAGCGGCGCTGGCACAGACCAAACGGTTTTCCAGCGTTTTGGATGATTACAACAGCTTGCTGGACCGTTCGCGCATGTTGCAGTTGCAATTCCACGCGGCACTGTTTCTGATCGCGCTGATTGTGGTCGGCGCGGCAGTCGTCATTGCGCTCAACGTTGCTGACCGCGTTGTCAAACCAGTGAGCGATTTGGTTGGCGCGGCACGGCGCGTTTCAGCGGGTGATTTATCAGCACGGGTGAAAGTGCCGCAGTCACGAGACGAAATTGGGGCGCTGGCGTCAGCGTTTAACCAGATGACGCAGCGGCTGGAAACGCAGCGGAGAGAATTGGTCGATGCAAATAGTCTGCTTGATCGACGCCGCGCGCTGATTGAGGCTGTCTTATCCAGCGTGTCGGCAGGCGTGATTGCGGTTTCGGGTGATCAACATATTCGCATCATCAACAGCCGTGCAGAAGATATATTGCGTATTGAGCGCGGGCAGGGCGCCGGAAAAAAGCTGGTTGCCATCACAGGTGAACTCGCCAGTTTGCTAGACCGCGGCGTTGATGCCGAGATTTTGGATGTTGTCTCAGGCGGCGAAAGCCGAACGCTGGCTGTGCAAGTGGTGACTGATGAAGGCGGCAAAGTGATGACCTTTGACGATATTACGGATCAACTTGCAGATCAGCGTCGCGCCGCATGGTCAGATGTCGCGCGGCGCATCGCGCATGAAATCAAGAACCCGTTGACCCCCATTCAATTGGCCGCTGAACGATTGAAACGTCGTTTCGCCAAGGATGAGCCTGCCGATCCAGTGATGGTTGGCAAACTTACCGACACGATTGTGCGCCAAGTCGGCGATTTGCGGCGCATGGTGGATGAATTCTCGTCCTTCGCGCGCATGCCCAAGCCCGTGTTTCAAGAAGATTCACTGGTGGAAATCTGCCGTCAGGCGCTGTTCCTTCATGAAGTCGCTCACAGCAACATCAGCTTTTCCCTCCGCGCACCTGACGTCCATCCGCTCCTAATTTGTGACCGGCGGCAGTTGGGTCAGGCCTTTACCAACATCATCAAAAACGGCGTCGAAGCCATCGAGCAAAAGATTGAGCGCGATGGCCTGGCGCTTGACGGCTTCAAACCAGCAATCACCATGGCCATCAATGAGACTGGGGACGGCCAGATTGACGTCAGTGTGTCAGATACCGGCATCGGCCTGCCCGCAGAACGCGGGCGCATCGTTGAGCCCTATATGACGACGCGGCGTTCCGGCACAGGTCTTGGCCTTGCGATCGTCAAGAAGATTGCAGAGGATCACGGCGGCGGCATTTCCTTTTCAGATCGGGAGGGCGGCGGCACCGTTGTCACCATGAGTTTCAGGCCCGCAGAGCTTCGCCTTCGTGCTGAGTCTCAGGACCGGATTGATGCGCAGGCCCACGACAGTGCCCCGTCAAATTTGACTCGCGTGGAAGGGAGTTAGCTGGTGGCCCTTGATATTTTAGTCGTCGATGATGAAGCTGACATCCGTGAATTGGTGGCCGGTGTGCTTGAGGATGATGGCTATTCCGCACGTGTTGCCGCTGACAGCGATTCTGCGCTTGCTGCAATTGCTGACAGGCGGCCTTCGCTTGTGTTGCTTGACGTTTGGTTGAAAGGATCTCGGCTTGACGGGTTGGACCTGCTGGATGAGATTAAGCGCCGCGATGCCTCTTTGCCAGTCCTCGTCATTTCCGGGCATGGTAATTTGGATACAGCAGTGGCGGCAATCCGCCGGGGCGCTGCTGATTTTATTGAAAAGCCTTTTGAGGCGGAGCGGCTGCTGCTGCTTGTAGCCCGGGCGACAGAAACGGAGCGTTTGAAGCGCGAAAATGAAGCGTTGCGCGCGCGGATCGGGTTTGAGGACGAACTCACTGGCAGCTCAGGCGCCATCAATTCTGTGCGCGCGACCGTCAAGCGCGTGGCCCCGACTGGCAGTCGCGTTTTGTTCACTGGGCCAGCCGGCGTCGGCAAAGAGGTTGCCGCTCGGTTGCTTCATAACTGGAGCCCGCGTGCCGCCGCGCCGTTCATCGTTGGCAGTGCCGCACGGATGACGCCTGAACGGGTGGAGGAAGAATTGTTCGGGATTGAGCGGAATGATCAGGAAATTGTGCCTGGCCTCCTCGAACGGGCGCACGGCGGCACGCTGTTCCTTGATGAGATCGCCGATATGCCCCTCACCACGCAAGGCCGCATCCTGCGCGTTCTTACTGAACAAAGCTTTGTTCGCGTTTCGGGCACACGCACCGTGAAAGTCGACGTGCGCGTTGTGTCAGCGACATCGCGCGATTTGCCTGAAGAAATTGCGGAAGGACGCTTCCGTGAGGACTTTTATTACCGCCTGAATGTCGTGCCGGTTCATATTCCGCCTCTTCATGAACGTCGTGAGGACATTCCTGCACTCGCCACGCATTTTGCAGCGCGCTATGCGTCGGAGCGAAGCATGGCCGCTCCTGAATTTTCGAGTGAGTCGCTGGCCGCTCTCCAAGCCTTTGAATGGCCGGGCAATGTTCGCCAATTGCGCAACATCATTGAGCGCACGATCATTCTCGCGCCTAGCGAGCGACTGCGCCAAATTGAAGTGGATATGCTTCCGGCTGAAATCATGGGCGATGGGGATCCGTCAGGTTCCATGGCGGCCAATCGTTTGATCATGGGCGCGCCTTTACGTGAAGCAAGAGAGAGTTTTGAGCGGGAATATTTGCGTGTCCAGATCCGGCGATTTTCTGGCAATATCTCTCGCACAGCGGCGTTCATTGGCATGGAACGTTCGGCTCTGCACCGGAAGTTAAAGCTCCTTGGGATGGCTGAGGACCGCAGCGACAGCGACACTTGATCTCGCCTCATCGCACCCTATCTTAAGGCCTTGTGGACGGCACACATTCGTCGTGTTACTTTTCCGCCATCGTCGGATAATGGTATCTGGCAACACCCATGCGGAAACGTCCGCCAAAAATAATGAAGGCAAATAAAATGTCTGACAAACCCAACAACTTACAAGATATTTTCCTCAATCAATTGCGCAAATCCAAAACGCCAGTGACCATGTTCCTGGTGAAGGGCGTGAAGCTGCAGGGAATTATCACCTGGTTTGACAATTTCTCAGTCTTGCTGCGCCGTGACGGACAGTCGCAGCTGATTTACAAGCACGCAATATCAACGATCATGCCGAGTGGCAGCGTGGAAATGCCTGAACAATCCGTGGCCGAACGCAAGGCCAAGGGGCTGCAAGACGTGTTCCTTGCGACTCTTCAGCGGGACCGGGTTCCTGTGACGATGTTCCTTGTCAACGGCGTCATGCTGCAAGGCGAAGTTGGCGCTTATGACTTGTTCTGCCTGCTGCTGCGCCGCGATGGGGCAATTCAATTGGTCTACAAACATGCCATTTCAACCGTTCAGCCCGCACATCCGCTGAACCTGGCCGAAGAAACTGAGGAAAGTGATTGAGCGGATTTGATCGCGATGCTGATGGCCTGGGCCGCGGCGCAGTAACACTGATTGTCTGCCCACAGGTTGGGCCCAGTAACCGTGACAGCGCGTCAAGGATTGAAGAGGCGCGCGGGCTTGCGGTTGCCATCGGGTTGCGCGTTGTGGAGGCACTCACCTACCGCATCCGCAGCGCGCGGCCGTCCACTTTGCTTGGATCGGGACAAATAACTGAAGTTAAAACGCATCTGCTTGCCCATGATGTCGCTCTTGTGGTGGTCGATGGTTCCCTGACGCCTGCGCAGCAAAGCAACCTTGAAAAAGCCTGGGACGTCAAAGTCATTGACCGAACGGGCTTAATCTTGGAGATTTTTGGAGAGCGGGCCGCTTCGTCCGAGGGGCGGTTGCAAGTGGAATTGGCCCATCTCGATTATCAGGCCGGGCGATTAGTGCGCAGCTGGACTCACTTGGAACGGCAGCGCGGCGGATTTGGCTTCCTGGGTGGCCCAGGTGAAACACAGATTGAAGCGGACCGCCGCATGATCCGCGACCGGATGGCTCGGTTGCGCAAAGACCTGGAGAAAGTCCGCCGCACGCGCGGACTGCACCGTGAACGCCGCAACCGCGCGCCATGGCCTGTCATTGCGCTTGCGGGCTATACCAATGCTGGAAAATCAACTCTGTTCAATCGCCTGACCGGTGCCACCGTTATGGCAGAGGATCTGCTGTTTGCGACGCTGGACCCAACCATGCGGGAAATTCGCCTGCCGGGACTAGAAAAAGCAATCCTGTCTGACACAGTCGGGTTTGTGTCTGACTTGCCCACTGAACTGGTGGCTGCGTTCAGGGCCACTCTTGAAGAGGTAAATTCGGCTGACCTCATCCTGCACGTCCGCGACATAGCGCATCCAGATAGCGAGGCGCAGTGCAGTGACGTTGAAGGCGTTCTGTCTGAAATCCTGGGATCAGAGGAGGGGCGTCCTGCCCTGATCGAAGTCTGGAACAAAAGCGACATGCTAGACGCAGAAGCCAGAGAGCGCCTGATCGCCGAGGCTGCACGCCGTGATGATGTCATTCTGGTTTCTGCACTCACGGGGGAGGGGATGGACGTTCTTCAAACTCTGCTTGGGCAACGCCTGACCGTTTCGCACCGAATGCGTCACATTCACGTCGCTGCGATTGACGGGGCCAGCCTCGCGTGGCTTGCGGCGAATGGCGAAGTGGTGGGCACGGCAATCGACGATGACGTCATGACAGTCGACGTGCGGCTATCGGACGCGGATTATGGTCGTTTTCGGAAGATGTCAGCGGTGGTCTCCGTTTAGCCGCGCGTCCTTTTTCACTGCGATCCACAGCGTTTCTTTCGCATCCAGATCAAGCCCTGCAAACGTATCGCCTGCACGGGCTTCCATCGCCCGAAAACGCTGTTCAAACTTGGCATTGCCCCGTCGCAAAGCCGCTTCGGGATCAATCCCTTGCTTGCGCGCCCAATTAACAACCGCGAAAAGCAAATCGCCGAACTCATCCTCCACCTCGTCTGGCGTGACCGCTGCTTCTATCTCGGCCATTTCCTCGATGATCTTCGCCTTGGCTCCGCTGGCATCCGGCCAATCAAAGCCAGTACGAGCGGCACGCTTTTGGATCTTTTCCGCGCGGAACAGCGCGGGCAGACCCAGTGCTACACCACTAAGTGCACTCGCATCAGGATCAGACGCACGTTCTTGCGCTTTCAACGTTTCCCAATCCGGTTTTGCCGCATCACCAAAAACGTGCGGATGACGCCGCAGCATCTTTGCGCAAATTGCGTCCACAACATCGCCAAAGTCAAACGCACCAAGTTCCTCAGCGACGCGGGCTTGGAAGACGGTCTGAAACAGCAGATCGCCAAGCTCATCTTTCAGCGCGGCCATATCATTGCGCTCTATCGCATCGGCAACTTCGTAAGCTTCCTCGATTGTATAAGGCGCAATCGTTGCAAAGGTTTGCTCCACATCCCAAGGGCAACCCGTGACAGGATCACGCAAACGCGCCATGACATCCAAAAGAGGCTGAATTCCATGTGAGGGGGGGCCAACTTCTGAAGGGGGCATAGCTTCATCCATCTATAAAAGTCCGATAATATGTATTATGTTAAATCAAACGATGTTAAGGATTGAGGATCAGGGTCTCCCCCTCAATCTTCCAGCCTTTAAGTGAAGAGAGGAAATTCATCCCAAGCAAATTTGTATCGCCCAGCGTTTCCGAGACATGCACAGCAAAATCCTCCCGCGTGATCGGCCCGACGGTCAACTGCCGCACGCGACCGCGGCGCGATTCTGCCAAGCCGTTCGCCGTGGATACCATTACTGGAAACCCGTCCATATCAACGTCCACGCCCGCTGATTTTGCCGAGTCGGCTGACATGGTCGTTGTGGTTGCGCCGCTATCCACCATGAAACGGATTTGTGTGCCATTAACAGACGCGTCGATGTAAAAATGATCGTCAGACTTGCGGACTTGCAATGTGCCATCTTTTTGTTCCACGCCGCCGGAAATCTCTGCCTTAGCACGCGACCAGATTTGTTTCATTTCCGGCAAGAAAAGGAACAGGATGAACACGCCAGCGAATATCCCGGCCCAGCCCAGGATCATCCGGAACACACGGCCCATCGGCAATTGCCGGGCAAAAAGGCTTGAGGCAACAAGCGTCAGGCAAAGCAGCGCAAAAATCAGCCGTGCTGTTTGATCACCCTCCATGTAAAATCGCCTTGTTAAACAGCCGGTAAAAATTGTCTGTCGTCGTTGACGCGAGATGTTGGACTGAAACTCCCCGTAAATCGGCCAAAAACTGGGCGGTATTGGCAACAAAAGCAGGCTCACACGTCTTGCCCCGGTGCGGCACAGGAGCCAGAAACGGGGAGTCCGTTTCAATCAACAGGCGGTCTTCCGGAATTGTTTTAGCAATAGACTGCAAGTCATTGGCATTCTTGAACGTTACAATGCCCGAAATCGAAATATACAGCCCCAGTTCAAGCGCAACGTCAGCGAATTCACGGCTTGCGGTGAAGCAGTGGATGACGCCTGCGTAAGCCCCCGTCCCCATTTCCTCAGTCAAAATCGAGCCGCTATCGGCGTCGGCGTTGCGGGTGTGGACAATGAGCGGAAGGCCTGTTTCGCGAGCGGCAGCAATGTGAGCGCGAAATCTGGTGCGCTGCTGGTCTCGGTCACTTTTGTCATAATAATAGTCAAGGCCCGTTTCGCCGATCGCGATAACCTTGGCATGTGCGGCCTTGGCGACAAGCTTATCGGTATCGACGTCAGGATGCCCGTCCGCCTCATGCGGATGAATGCCAACAGAGGCCCAGATGTTGGGCGCTTTTGTGGCAGTGGCAATGATATCACCCCACTCACTTTCGCGGGTGGAGATATTGAGCATTGCCGAAACGCCGGCCTGCCCTGCGCGCGCAATTACGGCGTCTTGATCCTCGACCAGCCCTTTATAATTCAAGTGACAATGAGAATCGACGAACATCAAGCAGCCTTTGCGTCTTCGCGTCTTCGCGCGACTAAAAGAAAAGTGGGTTCACGCGAAGCCGCGAAGGCGCGAAGAACTAGCCGAAAGGTGATCATACCAGTTCAGCTGCTGGAAGTTCAAGGCGAGGAAACACACCTGATGGAACCGGCAATCGTCTTCCCGTCTCAATCGGTTGATCCAGATGAACAAACTGTCGTTCGCTAAGCGGCTGTGCGAGTTGATCAAGAACAGTATTCGCGCCTTCAGGCACAGCCCATTGCGCCATGATCGCAAGCTGCCTGATCGCTTCAAGTGTGTAATTCAAAATAGTGTTAGCGCGGTCCGGATCGGTTTTACGGACTGCCCACGGCTGTTGATTGGCAAAATACAGGTTGGCTGCACTCATGCCTTCCCAAATTGTCTCCAATGCCAAGTGAATGGAGAGGTCCTCCATGAGAACACCGGCAGCCGTTCTGTAAAGACTGATATCAGCGAGAAGCTTGCCATCCGCCTCTTCCGGTTCGCCCCAAACTGGCACTTGTCCATCACAGTTCTTGGCAACCATTGACAGGCACCGCTGTGCCAGATTGCCAAAGTTGTTGGCCAGTTCAGCATTGCACCTGTTTACAATGGCTTCTGGTGAGTAACTGCCATCCAGTCCGAAGCTGACTTCGCGCAGAAAGAAATACCTTAGCTGGTCAACGCCAAATTGATCGGCGAGTGCAATGGGGTCCACAACATTGCCCAGCGACTTCGACATTTTTTCGCCGCCACGCGCGAGGAGAAAGCCGTGACCGAACACTTGCTTCGGCAACGGCAGACCCGCCGACATCAGGAACGCAGGCCAGTAAACTGTGTGAAACCGAACAATATCCTTACCAATCAAATGCAAGCTGGCGGGCCAGAATTTCCGCCATTCCTCCGTATCGTCTGGGTAACCAATTCCCGAAATATAGGTCGTGAGCGCATCGAGCCAGACATACATCACATGATCTTCACTGCCTGGAACCTTCACACCCCAGTCAAAACTGGTCCGTGAAACCGACAAATCACGCAAGCCACCTTCGACGAAGCGCAACGTTTCGTTCCGGCGGCTTTCTGGGCGCATGAAGTCAGGGTTCGCTGCGTAAAAATCCAGCAATGGCTGCTGATATTTGGAGAGGCGGAAAAACCAGGTTTCCTCAGTCGTCCAATCCACAGGCGTGCGTTGGGGGGAAAGTTTAACGCCCCCTTCCCCGTCGATCAATTCACTTTCATCGTAAAACGCTTCGTCGCGAACGCTGTACCAGCCTTCGTAACGATCAAGATACAGATCACCATTGGCCTTCAACCGCGCCCAGATCGCCTGGCTTGCGCGGTGATGTTCAGGTGCTGTTGTGCGTTTGAAATGATCAATTGAAATATTCAGTTTCTCATACATCTCTCTGAAATAACCAGACATTTCATTCGCCAGATCAATCGTCTCGCGCCCTTGCGCGCGTGCAGTCTGCACCATTTTCAGGCCGTGTTCATCCGTACCGGTCAGAAAGCAAACGTCGCGCCCCATCATCCGCTGAAACCGGGCTATCGCGTCTGCTGCGACGGCTTCGTAAGCATGGCCAATATGGGGGCGGCCATTGGGGTAAGATATGGCGGTGGTGATGTAAAATGGTTCAACAGACATGCCGTCAGGCTTTAACGGCTCCACTCGCCGGGGCAAGCGTCGCAACATGGCTGGCCAGCGCAAAAGTGACAGCTTGCGGATCAAGTGAACCGGGCACGGCAGTGGATGCCAAATCACGCGCCGCTTCCCACGCTCTCAGGATCGGCCCTGTGGCATGGCCGCAACTTGATTTGGCATGATTGGCCAAAAAGACCGGAACAAGTCCCAAAAAGGCTTCAAACCGCGCTTGAGCCGATTTTGCGACCATACTCTGGGCCAAAACCGCACGTTCGCGATTGTCTGGGTCGCCCGATGCTGCAATCCGCTTCAAGGCTGCCGTCATGCCGCCCACATCACCGCCTGAAAGCTTGAGTGCTCGCCCAGGTGAGCCTTTCCCTAATTCTTTGAGTGTTTCGATCTCATCAGGCGCGGCGCTTGGCAGTCGTGCCCGTAACACTGACGTCATTCGGTCTTCACTCAAGCCTGAGAAGCGGAGCGTGCGGCACCGGGAACGTATTGTGGGCAGCAAACGCCCCGGCGCATGAGTGATAAGAATGAAGATTGTGCCCTGCGGTGGCTCCTCAAGCAATTTGAGCAGTGCATTTGAAGTGCTGACTTCGCAATATTCAGCTCCGTCAAGAATGACGACCCTGCGCGATGAGAATGTGGGGTGCGTGATAAAGCGACGGTTTAAGTCGCGGACCTGTTCGACGCGAATGCTGCGGCGCAGTTCTTCATTTTCTGCCCATTCAATTCGCGGCTTATCCGCCACTTTCTGATCTTTAGGAAGGCGATCAATAAGGATGAAGTCAGGGTGGCTCCACGCATCCATCAATGCAGCTGTCGGGTGAGTATCGCTTAAGGTGAGGCCAGTGCGTTCGAGCGCAGGATCAGCTGATTCGGCCAATAATCGTCGAGCGGCGACGACCGCGAGGCTGGCTTTACCAACGCCCTCTGGCCCTGCAAACAGCCATCCGTGGTGGCTTCGTGGCCCGCGCATTGCAGTCATGAACGCTTTCATCGTCGCGTCATGGCCTAAGATTTCAGTCATAAAAATCACTCAGTGCCGTGATCAGTCGCTGTGTGACGTCACTTGCCGCCCCAGACGCATCGACACTGTAAAATCGGTCAGGTTCGGCAGTCGCCAATTCTCGAAATCGTTTTTCGACACGCAGATAATAAGACGCATCTTTTAACCCCATCCGATCCTTGCCAGCGGCACGAGTATTTGCACGGCGCTGCCCCTCTTCAACCGAAATCTCGAGTATGAGGGTGATATCTGGCAGCAGCCCACCACTGCCAATTCTGTGCAGCGCCATTATGTCATCATCGCTTAGCCCGCCCGCACCTCCCTGATAGGCGCGCGTTGAATCTATGAACCGGTCACAGATTACGGTTTCACCGCGCTCCAGCGCCGGGCGTATTACCTTTGCAACATGATCCGCGCGGGCAGCGGCGAACAGCAATGCTTCAGTCTGCGCATTCCAACGGTCTTCGCTGCCTGCCATCAGAAGCGCGCGGATCGCCTCTGCGCCTTTGGTCCCGCCAGGTTCGCGCGTTGTAACAACGCTTCGGCCTCTTGCCCGCAATTCTGTGGCCAGCAACGCCAGTTGAGTGGATTTCCCAACGCCCTCCCCGCCCTCAAGTGTGATGAACTGTCCAGTCACTGTTAGATGAACGAAATCAATCCGGCCCAAGCACGCCCGAAGAACCCTGCTTCATCAACAGACTCTTCAGCTACCAAGGGCGTTGATTGCACCATATCGCCGGTCGTTTTCACAATCAAATCAGCAATATGCTGCCCCTTTTTAATCGGAGCTTTGATCGGGCCATTATAGGCAATGGAAACTTTCATGTCCGCAGGCGATCCGGTTGGCAGCGTCAATGCAACAGCACGCGGAGTGACAAGGCCGACTTCGGCACTCCCGCCCAACTGCACAGGGGCTTCGCCAACTCGCTTGTTTGCGCCGACAACAGGCGTCGTTGTCCATGCTTTGAACCCCCAATCCATGAACTTTACAGATTCAGTAATGCGCCCGTTGAAACTCGCTATCCCTGCCACCACCATCACGATGCGGCGGCCATTTTGTTCAGCAGACCCTGTAAAGCCGTAGCCCGCTTCGTCTGTATGGCCTGTTTTTATGCCATCTGCGCCCGATATTTTACCAAGTATGGGGTTGCGATTGGGCTGAACAATGTCTGCCCCTCCCCCCAGCGTCTTTCCCCACGTAAATTCAGTTTTGCCGTAAAAGTCTTTGTAAAGCTTAGGAAAATCATAAATTGTTGCTTTGCCTAGCTTCGCCAGATCGCGCGCAGTGGTGTAAGTGACACCATTGTCCGGCCAGCCGTTGGACGTGCCATATTGGGTGTTGGCCAGGCCCAGCTCCTTCGCCGCTACATTCATTTGCGCCACGTACGCAGCTTCGGTTCCAAACATCCCCTCTGCCAACACAATACATGCATCGTTGCCTGACAAAGTGACGATCCCGTGAAGCAGATTTTCAATGCTGACTTTTTCGCCTGAGGACAGGAACATGGTCGATCCCGCCTCTGGCCCGTGCCATTTTGCCCAGGTTTCAGGACGGACAGTGAACGTGTCCGTCAATTTGAACTTACCTTCGCTCACCAGCTTGAAGGCAAGATAAGTTGTCATCATTTTTGCCATGGAGGCAGGCGGAATGCGCCGGTCCGCGTCTTTGGCGTACAATTCTGCGCCCGAAGACAAGTCAAGCATATAGGCCACGGGAGCTGCCGTCTCAAACGGTGGGGCCGCTGCAACCACGGGCACAGAAACTGCCGCGACAGCGCCTAGCGCAAACATCAATTTCATCTTGGCGATCCTAATCAGAATCCCAAGATCGAATCATCTCGAGATACGCGCGTCTTGGTAGCCTTTGCTGACGATATCGGAAAGGGCCGCACGGGCGCTTGCCTCATCACGGTAAGGCCCCATCCTCACACGCCAGACTGAACCAGCGCGCTGCATTGATCCCCCGACTTTACGTGCAAGGGCAATTGCGCGGGCTTCAACGCCAAACGAAGCGATCTGCACATAGGGGCTTCCACTCAAACCGCGTGCTGATGCTGTCGGTTCATTATCACCCGTCTGGACAGTCACCACAGTTTGGCCTGAACCATCTTCAATAATGAACCGGTCTCCGCCTTGCGGGCGCGGCATTGCGGCTTGTGCAGGACGCGTTACTGGCCGAGCAACAGGACGATTGACCTGACGCGGGGCAGGCGCTGGGGCTGTGTCGAAATCTGCGCCTGGCCTTGAAGCAGGCGGAGTCCGCAGCACCGCTGGCTTCGTTTGCATCGGATTGGCCGGGCGCGGCGCGGGGGCAGTCATCACTACATCCTTGGGCTTGGGCGTGCCAGACTCAACCAAGCGGCGTTTCAGTGCGCTTAGCAATGCGGGCGGCGTGTCCAGCCGGTCAGCTGCAGCATTTCCCATCCGCAGCATTGTTTTTTCCTGTCCAGGCGGGTTCACACGTCGCACACGCACGGGTGCGTTACTACCACTTGCGATGTTAAGGGCCTCTGCCGCAGCGGGCGATAAAGCGACAACACGGTCTTTCAACATCGGCCCACGATCATTGATGCGAATCAGGATCGTCTTACCCGTTTCAAGGTTTGTGACCTCGGCATAGCTGGGGATCGTCAAAATACGGTGAGATCCCGTCATGGCGCCTGGATTGTAAGCCTCACCCGATTGAGTCGACCCGTTTGACATGTCCGGAGTCATCACAATTGAATAGCCGGTTTCATCAAACGCATTGTCGTCTTTGGGTTCAAACCGCTGGCCAGCGATCGTGTAAGGCTCTCCCAGAACGGGCACTTCATCGCGTAATACAGGCTGATCTGCGGCGATGCGCTTGTCACGGTTTTTGGCTTCCGCCATCCCGCACCCGCCAATTGCCAATGCAATTGTCGCGGCGCTTAACAGCCTTTTATCGTTCCACCTCATCACCCAACAACCCCACAGACAAGCCATAAAAATTCGAACAGTTATAGTCCAAGATCACCCTATAATTGCCTGTTAGTAAATAAGCCGTTGACCCCGGGCCATCAGGTTCCAGCAATGTTGCCAAGTCTGACGCGCGCAGGCGCTCACTGGCTAGCGGAGAAACACCTAAAGACCGCCATTCTGCTACACTTTTCCACTGACTGTGGCGGTCATGAACGCGCGGGCAGCGCGGTGATTTTGTGCGCGAAGCTATGGCTGATCGGTCAAGTTCTGCCGGAACGGAAACGGCCATTCCCCAGGATTGACCACGCCGCCAGCCGGCATTGGCGAAATAATTGGCTATCGACGCCAGCCCATCCGCTTCACTGCCCCAAATGTCAGCGCGGCCATCCCCGTCGCCGTCACGGGCAACGCGCAAAACCATGCTCGGCAAAAATTGCGGGTGGCCAGTGGCCCCGGCCCAGCTTCCGCGGATGCGTTCACGCGAATACCCACGATCAATCATTTTGAGGGTCGCAATAAATTCTGCACTGAACAGGGCGCGCCGCCGCCCCTCATAAGCCAGCGTTGCCAGCGATTCCGGCAAATCAAAATTCCCCCGCACTGCTCCGTAATTGGTTTCATGACCCCAGATCGCCACCATGATCGCTTCTGGAACGCCGGTTTGTTGCTCCACACGGGACAGAAGCGGCCTCAAGCTGGCATATTTTGCCCTTCCCTGCCCGATTCGCGCCGCGTCGACATGCTTGGCCTTGTAAGGCGCAAACCGGGGGATGGGGGTGTTAGGCGCGCCGCCCGGTTGCGACTGGTCAAGATCGACCACGCGCTGATTATAACGCAGCGTGGGCATCACAGCATCCAGCGTCTGCTGGCTCACCCCTTGACCGCGCGCTTGAGAGGCCAAGGTGACAAGATATGTCTGGAATCCGTCCGCGTCCTGCGCCTGAAGCGGCGTAACGCAGAGAGCGGCAATTGTGACAAAGGCTTTGAAGCGAAGTTTGCTCATGCTGCCTTCTGACACAATCAATCCGTTGGAGGAACGTTTTTCGTCGCAACACTTGCACAAAAGACCGCTTGCAGCTTATGAGCACTATTAACGGACAGGTGGCCGAGTGGTTTAAGGCAACGGTCTTGAAAACCGTCGTAGGTGCAAGCTTACCGTGGGTTCGAATCCCACCCTGTCCGCCAATTTCCCCTCCTTACTCAAAGCGGAGTTGCCCTGTGAAAATGCTTGAAGGCATTCGCATTGTTGACATGACAAGCGTTATTTTTGGCCCTTACGCGACGCAAATGCTTGCTGACATGGGTGCGGAAGTGATCAAGGTTGAGGCACCTGCTGGGGATATGGCGCGCTATATTGGGAAACCAGTCAAGACGTCCGGCATGGGAAGTGTTCACATGACCGTTAATCGCGGCAAGAAATCCGTCATTCTTGATCTGAAAACGCCCCAAGATCAGGCCGTCATGGCGGACCTTATTAAAACCGCTGATGTTTTTTTCCACAATGTCCGGATGAGCGCCATGGCGCGACTAGGGTTTGGGGTTGAGGCGGTTCAGGCCCTGAAAAGCGACATCATATACGTCCACGGTGCAGGTTTTGGCCAGGATGGCCCCTATGCTGATTTGCAGGCTTATGATGATGTGATCCAAGCGGCCACGGGCACCACTAGCTTGCTTTCGCGCGTCGACGGCAATCTTGCGCAGCGGTATCTGCCATCGCTGATTGCCGATAAAGTGTCCGGTCTTTACGGCGCGCAAGCCATTCTTGCCGCTATCATCCACAAACTGCGCACTGGTGAAGGCCAGCATGTCGAAGTGCCCATGTTTGAATGTTTCGCCAATTTCATGCTGGAGGAACATATGCAGGCGATGACTTTTGATCCACCAATTGGCCCGATCGGCTATCCGCGTCAGCTTGATCCCGGGCGTCAGCCGTTTCCCACCAGCGATGGGTGGATCGCTATTGTGCCTTATACAGACGCTAAAATAGTGCAGCTTTTCAGTATTTTCGGGGCAGATGATCTTTTGAAGTCTGAACCCTTCGACACGCAAGCCAATCGTTTTCGGAATATCACCAAGCTATACGGCGAAGTGGCCAAGCGGACGCCAGCCAAAACGACCGCGGAATGGCTGGTTATTTTCGCGGAGGCCGATATTCCAGCGATGGTGGCCCGCGATATGGGCGACATTTTCAACGATAAGCATCTGGCCGCCACCAATTTCTTCCGCATGAAAGAACATCCCACCGAAGGCCGCTACCGCGAAATGGCACCGCCGATAAAATTTTCTGCTGATCCACACCGGGAAATCGGCGTAGCCCCGACGCTGGGTGAACATAGTGAAGAGGTCAGGCAATCATTGCGCCGGAATTGACGCACAACCGCCTGACACTCCCGCTACCGCTTCAAAAAGCCGCCTAGAATAGCATCTAGGGGGTTACCACCTTGTTGAGCGCCGCCGCCGAATGCGCTGGCCAAACCACCAAGCATGTCACTCAGGCCGCCGCCGCCAGCGGCAGGCGCAGTGGCCGCATTTGCAGCACCGCCGCCAAGCATTGACCCGACAACTGAAGCCGCCAGCCCGCCAAGCATCCCGCCACCCATTTTCTTCGCAACTTGCTGAGCGACCAGGCCTGCAATGACGGGAAGCATCGCTTTCAGGATTGTATCGCTGATGCCAGTTTGTGCCGACGCATGGCTGGCGACTTGGCGGCTGACATCTTTTGATCCGAATATATGCCCAAGAATGCTATTGCCACTTGCCACGTCTTGTTCAGGTGCGCCCATGGTGTTGACAATATCGCCGATTGAACCGAGCCCGCCGGACTCCTCAGTTTTCTGGATGCCACCCATGATTGAGGGCAGAAGCGCGCCTACAGCCGCATTGGCCTGATCCGGTGAGATCCCAAATTGGCTGGCAAGGCCGCCAACGTCAATCTGCGGGTTTGTCCCCGTGCCTGAACCGCCCATTGCGCCCTGTAGCAATTGTCCCAGAATATCCATTCACGCTCTCCCACTCGATTGACGGCGATGAGCATAACGCAATAATTCGCAAAGGACAGGGTGCATATTCGCGTTATACCGCGTTGAGGTCGAATCGACCCACCCATCAGAGTAAGGAGTGAAGCTATGAGCATTTTCAGCAAGATTAAGGACGCGATTTTCGGCCGCGCCGAAGCCGCGCCTGCCCCAGTAGCAGCGCCAGTCGCAGCCCCAGTAGCAGCCACTGCAACGGGCCCAACACCTATTTCTGCCGTCAACGTCGAAGCTATTCTAGACGCGGCGCACAAGGCAGTAGGGCAAGACCTGAACTGGCGGACGTCAATCGTTGACCTGATGAAGTTGCTTGGTCTTGATTCCAGCATTGGTGAACGCAAGGCACTGGCCACGGAACTGAACTACACCGGCGATATGGGCGACAGCGCATCAATGAACATTTGGCTGCACCGGCAAGTGATGAATAAACTGGCCGCAAACGGCGGTTATGTTCCCGCTGATTTGCAGGACTGAACGTGAGTGGGGGAGGTGGTGCGAACTGCCCCCTCCTCTATCCGCGTCGCATCATGCCGCGTTCTTCTTCTCTTCCTAATATTGGCCCGCTGGATCACCGGCTGCATGCTTATCGCCCCGATTTGGCTGACCGCGCGCTGGTCGGTCGCGTTGAGGCGGCACAGTTTGCTGTTGCCCGCCTTCATCAATGCATAGCTGATTGGTCGGCCATGTTTCACGCACCAGGCGGTGAGCAATGCTCCGAACTCCTCATGGACGAGCATTTCATGGTGCTGGATATCGCTGATGGTTTCGCCTGGGGGTGGTCTGCGCATGACCATTATGTGGGATATATTGCCGCAGAGGCGCTCAGTGACGTGATTGCCCCCGCTCCGATCCCTCCAATGACTGACCCAGTGACTTTCGCGCGCACGTATCTTGGCACGCCTTATGTGTGGGGCGGGCGCGGAGGTGCAGGAATTGATTGTTCGGGCCTTATCCAGCGCAGCATGGCGGCGCGCGGCGTCATGGCGGAGCGGGATAGCGACTTGCAGGCGACAACATTGGGAAGGGTGCTACGCAGTGAAGACGCGCTGCAACGCGCTGATATCCTCTTTTTTCCCGGCCATGTCGGGATGATGACGGATGCCGAAACCATGATCCATGCGACACGCGCCTTTGATATGACAGTGGAGGAACCGCTAAACGACGCGCTGGCCCGCATTGCGAAGAAGAATGACGGTGTCACGATCATAGCGCGGCGGCGCATGGGGCCATGACGTCAGTGTTTATCGATGGCGGCCACGGCACCACAGGGCTTGAAATTTATGAACGGCTGGCGGGTCGATCAGGCCTTTCGCTCATCAAAATAGATCCGACCCGGCGTAAGGATGCTGCAGCAAGGCGAGAGGCGCTGAATGATGCCGATGTCGTCATATTATGCCTCCCCGATGAAGCCGCGCGAGAGGCAGTTGCACTGATTGATAACGGTCGCACGCGCTTAATTGATGCGTCCACGGCTCACCGTGTCGCATCCGGGTGGGTTTACGGTTTTCCTGAAGTTGTCGGCCGTGATGTGGTTGCAGGGGCGAAACGCATATCTAATCCAGGATGCTATTCCACGGGTTTTATCGCTTTGGTGGCGCCACTGGTTAAAGCGGGATTATTGCCAGCAGATTGGCCATTCACTGTCAACGCAGTGTCTGGCTATTCCGGCGGCGGCAAGGCGATGATCGCTGAGTTTGAAGGCGGCGTGACAGACACTGCTTGGCGCACTTACGCCCTAGGGCTTTCTCACAAACATGTGCCGGAAATGCAGGTACAGTGCGGGCTGGCTTATGCCCCGCTGTTCGTTCCATCAGTCGTGCGCACTGTGCGCGGAATGATTGTTGAAGTCCCTTTGATGCTTGGTGCTATTCCCAACGCACCCTCTGTTCAGGCGCTCAATGACTGTTTTCAGACGGCGTATGATCAATCGCCTGTTGTGTCGGTCGTCAGGGATTTTGACGAAGCTGACTTAGCTGTCGAACGCTGTGCGGGAACTGACAGGCTTGACCTATTCCTGTTTTCCCGGGCTGACGGTGCGCAGGTCCGTCTCGTCGCTGCGCTCGATAATTTGGGTAAAGGGGCAGCAGGTGCAGCCGTGCAAACGCTAAACCTGATCGCCGGATTGCCTGAAACGGAGGGTTTGCGGCTGTAGTGCTCCGGGCGTGACCCAGAACACTACAGTGCAGGGTTACGCGGCGACCTTTGCGTCTTCTAGCCAATGCA
>JANPCO010000171.1:0-5042 GCA_031430995.1 Sphingomonadales bacterium
TTTGCGTTTCAAATCACCTTCCAGCACTTCAAATGTGCGTATGTTAATTGAAGCTTTCATACCATCTTTCGTCCGAACATGAAAATGCGGCGGCGCATGTTCGTTCCAGAACATCATGATTGTAATATGCCAAAAGAGCGAGATCGTCGGCATATTGGATTACAGCGCCTCCGCCCCGGAAATAATTTCCACCAGTTCAGTCGTGATCGCGGCTTGGCGCGTGCGGTTATAGAGAACGGTGAGCTTGTTGATCATGTCGCCTGCGTTGCGAGTCGCATTGTCCATGGCGGTCATTTTGCTGCCTTGTTCCGAAGCCGCGTTTTCCCGGTTTGCGCGCAACAATTGCACAGCGACGTTTCGCGGCAGCAGATCGGCGAGGATTTCTTCCTCATCAGGCTCATATTCCACTGACGCCCCGGCCAGCGCGCCTGCGCCTTTGGCCTCAACTGCTACTGGCATCAGCTGGATCGCCGTTGGCTCCTGCGCGAGGACGCTGACGAATTTGCTGAACAGCAGATGCGCGACGTCAAATTCGCCAGCTTCAAACCGGGCGGTCAGATCTTCGCCCCAGGTTTGAACCTGCGCGAAGGTCAGCTTGCCCAAATCGCCGGGTTCAATGCTGTGGATGATGTCAGTGCGGTATGCGCGGGCCAGTTGATCGCGGCCTTTGCGGCCAATGCAATAGAATTTGACCGTCTTGCCTTGGGCGATCAGTTCTTCCGCCTTTTTGCGCGCGAGGCGAGCGATGTTGGTGTTGAACGCACCGGCGAGGCCTTTGTCAGACGTGGCAACGACCAGCAGATGCACTTGCGCGGCACCGCTTCCGGCGAGCAGCTTTGGCGATTGCGGGCCAACGGTGACTTTGGACGCGACGCTGGCGACAACAGCCTCAAGCCGTTCTGCATAAGGGCGCGAAGCTTCAGCGGCGTTTTGCGCACGCTTCAGTTTTGCCGCGGCGACCATCTTCATCGCCTTGGTGATCTTCTGCGTCGACTTCACCGAGCCGATGCGGACCTTGAGAGCTTTTAGAGATGCCACAATTTCACCGATTCAATTTTGGAGTTCGCGAAAAGCATCACGTTCTCGTTTTGCGCAATAAGCTGCAGTTGACCAATTTCCCTCGCTTCCGAAATCTCGCTCACATTTCGCATATGCTCGCAGAAGTGCAGGGGGTGCTGATGCTTTCAATCCCAAAAACTCATCATAGCCATCCGCATTTGTCCGTGCGCAATAGGCAGCTGTCGACCAATTTCCTTCGTCGCCAAAATCACGCTGGCAGCGATCATACGCAATCAACAAGGTTGATCTAGCATTCGTCCGGTTGGTAACAAACTTCGCATAGCCTTCCTTGTTTGTTTTCACGCAATAAGCCTGAGTCGAAAAGTTAGCCGGAAAATCAGAGGCGCACTTTGCTCGAATTTTGGCGTCTGCTGTCTGGCGATCCGGCACTGCAGCCGACGCTGCGGAATGCAGAAGGCCGACGAAAACCAAAAATTGCAGAGTACCAGATGGGCGCATAACTATTCTGATCCAGCCTTACGCAAAATTCTTCGTGAACTTATCGAGTGCTGCAACCAGCGCTTTTTTGGCATCGTCGCCCAAATCCTTGGTGTCCCGGATGGTCTTAAGCACGCCTGCGTTGTTGGCACGCATATCGGCAAGCATGGCCTCTTCATACCGCGTGACATCTGACACCGGGATACCATCAAGATAGCCGTTGGTGCCCGCAAAGATCGACGCGGTCTGCTCTTCAAACGGCAGCGGCGAATATTGCTTTTGCTTGAGCAATTCCGTCAACCGCGCGCCGCGGTTCAGCAGCTTTTGCGTTGAGGCGTCCAAATCAGACCCGAACTGCGCGAACGCCGCCATTTCGCGATATTGCGCAAGTTCAAGTTTAATCGAGCCAGACACTTTCTTCATCGCCTTGGTCTGTGCGGCAGACCCCACGCGCGACACAGAGAGGCCGACGTTGATGGCGGGACGAATGCCCTGATAGAAAAGATCAGTTTCTAGGAAAATCTGACCGTCCGTAATCGAAATCACGTTGGTGGGGATATAGGCTGAAACGTCGCCTGCCTGCGTTTCGATGATCGGCAGTGCCGTCAGCGATCCGCCGCCATTCGCGTCATTCATTTTCGCCGCACGTTCAAGCAAGCGGCTGTGGAGATAAAACACATCCCCGGGATAAGCTTCGCGGCCCGGAGGACGACGCAGCAGCAACGACATCTGGCGGTAAGCCACGGCTTGCTTGGACAAATCGTCATACACGATCACGGCGTGCATACCGTTATCGCGGAAATATTCGCCCATTGCGACGCCGGTGTAAGGCGCGAGATATTGCAGCGGCGCGGGCTCCGACGCTGTGGCCGCGACCACAATCGAATATTCCATCGCTCCTTTTTCTTCCAGCGCACGAACAATCTGGGCAACGGTTGAGCGCTTCTGACCAATGGCAACATAGATACAGTAAAGCTTCTTGCTTTCGTCCGTGCCTTTGTTGACTTCTTTCTGGTTGATAAACGTATCAATGGCGACGGCAGTCTTGCCCGTTTGACGGTCTCCAATAATCAGTTCGCGCTGACCGCGACCGACCGGCACCAGCGCATCAAGTGCCTTCAGGCCAGTTTGCACAGGCTCATTCACTGATGTGCGCGGGATGATGCCTGGCGCTTTGACTTCAACGCGGCTGCGCTGCGTGGTCTTGAGCGGGCCTTTGCCGTCGATGGGATTGCCAAGGCCGTCAACCACGCGGCCGAGGAGTTCCTTGCCGACGGGAACGTCCACAATCGTGCCCGTCCGCTTGACCACGTCACCTTCGCGAATTTCCGCGTCAGACCCGAAAATCACGACGCCGACATTGTCAGCTTCCAGGTTCAGGGCCATGCCTTTGATGCCATTGGCAAATTCAACCATTTCCCCGGCCTGCACGTTATCAAGGCCGTGGATGCGAGCAATGCCGTCTCCAACAGACAGCACTTGGCCGACTTCGGAAACTTGAGCTTGCGTGCCAAAGCTGGCGATCTGGTCTTTAATGACCTTTGAGATTTCAGCGGCGCGGATATCCATGGGTAATTCAGCCTTTCATCACTATCTTTGCATCCGGGCGTTTAGCCCTTCATCGCCGTAGCAAGAGTGTTCAAACGGGTTTGGATCGACGAATCGATCATCTGGGAACCGATCTTGACGACCAGCCCGCCGAGAATTGAGGGATCAATGGTGAGCTTGACTGCAACGTCGCGGCCAACCTTGGCCTTCAACTTGGCAGTGAGCGCAGAAATTTGTGCTTTATCAAGTGGGTGCGCGGAAATGACATCTGCTGTTGCTTCGCCGCGGTGATCCGCCGCCAGTGCATCATAGGAAGCGATCACTTTGCCCAGTTCGGCCAAGCGGCGGTTGCCAGCAAGCACGCCTAAGAATTTGGTGGTCAGCCCATCAAGTTTCATGGCTTTCGCAAGGCCTGCAACGGCTTTGGCAGCAGCATCACGGCCAAGCAGCGGATTGCTTGTCATGGCGCGCAGATCAGCCGATTCGGAAAGCACGGCTTTCAATGCTGAAAGGCTGTTGCTTACCGCTTCGATTGCTTTGCCTTCGCGCGCGAGTTCAAACAGCGCCGTCGCGTAACGCCCGCTAAGGCTGGCTTGCACATTGGCCTGCCCAAAATCGGCTTGCCCGAAGTTACCCTGATGAGCGCCGGAATTATCCACGCGTGTTCAATCCTTTATGCGTCGGTTTTCGTAATAAGAAAGGGCGAAAGACTGGCCCCCGCCCAATTGCCACTTCAATTGCAGGCGCGCCTAGCAATGATTATGCTGCATTGCAAGATCGGCGATGGGCATGAATGCTTATGCCCGTGCCACCTTTGCCACAGCATCGAGCAAGCCGTTGATGAACCGCTTTTCCTTCAAGTCATAAAAAGCCTCTGCCACCGCCAAATACTCACCGATGATACTGCCGACCGGAATGTCACGGCGGGCCAGCAACTCATAAGTTCCTGCGCGCAATATCTGGTGGATCGTGCGGTCCAGCCGGTCCATTTTCCACCCATGATCCAGCTTAGAGGCAATCAACGCATCAATTTCATCGCGGCGCGCCTCCACGCCCTTCACAATATCGTTGAAGAAATCGACTTCGGCTTCGGCGTAGACGACATCCTCAATCGTCGCGCCCAGACGGTGCTGGTGAAATTCGTGGAGCAGCTTGGCCGTCGCGGTGCCTTCCATTTCCTGCTGATACAGCGCCTGCACAGCGGCAAGCCGAGCGACCGAACGGGACTTGCTCATACTAAACGCTTTCTCACTGAAGCCGCGTGGGCGGGCAGCCCTTCTGCATCGGCGAGAGTCGCAGCCGCAGGGCCAATGGCGCGGATACTCTGCGCATCACAGCCCAGAAAGCTGGTGCGCTTCATAAAGTCGAGCACTGACAGCCCGGACGAAAACCGTGCGCGCCGCCCCGTGGGAAGAACGTGATTAGGCCCGCCGACATAATCGCCAACTGCCTCTGGCGTGTGGCGGCCCAGAAAAATGGAGCCTGCGTGGCGGACAGCTTTGAATAGCGGCTCGGGGTCCTCAACAGCCAGTTCCAGATGCTCTGCGGCCAACCGGTCGAGCAGAGTCGGAGTCTGGGATAAATCGCTGACCACGATGATGGCGCCATTACCCTCCCAGCTGGTCCGCGCGGTCAGGCCTGTGGTGAGTGTCGCTAATTGCATTTCGACAGCGGCTGCAACAGCGTCGGCAAAGACGGCATCATCTGTGAACAGGATCGACTGGCTGGTGGGATCATGTTCGGCCTGACTGAGCAGGTCAGCCGCGATCCAGCTTGGGTCATTCTGCGCGTCGGCAACCACAACAATTTCGGACGGCCCGGCAACCATATCAATGCCAACCACGCCGTAAACCTGCCGCTTGGCCTCTGCGACCCAGGCATTGCCGGGGCCAGTGATCACGTCGACGGGACTGATAGTCTCGGTTCCGTAAGCCAATGCTGCGACGGCCTGCGCACCGCCAATCCGCCAGATTTCGTCAACACCTGCGATATAAGCG
>JANPCO010000172.1:0-2778 GCA_031430995.1 Sphingomonadales bacterium
CACCTCGCTGATCCTCGACAAACTCTCACCCGAACGCGCCAAGCGGTTGCCGCGCTATCCAAGCATTCCGGCGGTGCTGCTCGGGCGGTTGGCAGTGCTGCAAGCGCATCAAGGAAAGCGGCTTGGCGGAGCGTTGGTTGCCGACGCGTTGCTGCGCGCGACTCGCGCCGAAGTGATGGCCTACGCAATGGTCGTCGATGCCAAGGACGAACAGGCCGTCAGCTTCTATGAACATCTCGGATTTGAGCGATTGGGTGATGATCCCCGTAAACTGATACGCTCGCTGTAAACTTTTGATTGGCAATTTTTGCCATTTTATGGCATGGTTGGGATGGAGGTAGCTTATGGCTTCGATGAATGTTTCGGTTCCTGACCCGATGCGCGATTGGGTTCAGACGCGTATCGACACGGGCAAATATGCCAGTGTCAGCGATTATGTGCGTGACCTTATCCGCCGCGATCAATCACGCAGTGCTGACCAAGAACGCTGGCTGACAATACTGGATGGCGCGATTTCTGAATCGCTCGCCGATGGTGAGGCAGGACGGGTGCATGATGCCTCGGGCGTATTTGATCGCCTGAATGCAAAATATACCGCAATGGCTGAAACGCAAACGCCTCGGTGAGGGTGGTTTTTACATCGGCTGCCGAGCGCAGCCTTGAAGCGATAGCCGATTATATTGCTGCGGATAATCCAGCACGCGCTATTTCGTTTGTCGAGGAATTGCGCACCAAGTCGCTCGGACTGGCGGCGCATCCTAAGGCTTTCCCACTGGTTCCGCGTTACGAAAAATTGGGCATTCGCCGCCGTGGCCATGGGCGCTATCTGATTTTTTACCGCGTGGAGACGGATCGCATCTTGATCCTCTATGTCGCGCACGGCGCGCAGGAATATGACCGTCTATTATTGCCTGACGACTGATATTGAATAGTAGCCCACCCACGCATCCGCTTTTGGTTCGCCAGCCATGTTGCGGCGGAGTTTCACCAAGAGGCTAAAGTCGGGCGCGGGACGGCCTTGCGAATTACGTAGGCAAACGAAGCATCTGACCCGCGTTCGACACACGGGGCGGTCAGCAGATAATCTGCCGATTGAGGGCACCAGCGGTGCATCGGCAGGAAGACGCGGGGTTGGGGGCTGCTTGAGGCTCGGCGCATCCTGTATCCCAACCCCGCTTGGCGACATTACCAATCGAAGCGCACCAGCGGTGCATTGGCAATGTCGCAAGGTTGGTGGAAGGCACAAGCACGGTTTCGGCGCTTCCGGGCCGGGCGCTTATTTCCGAACCCGCGCTCGCGTGAGTCTTGGCTTGGCGTGATGGCTATGCCGCCGGATCGTTCAATCCGGCGCGACATCACTCTATATCACGCTAACGTTTGGAGCGAGACGGCCTTGTCGGCTGCTTCGCCTTGATCGACTGCGCGGCCTTGGCGGTCGCTTCGCGCTTGTCGATCTCGGCGTCCATTTCGACGTGCATCGCATCCCAGCCGCCAATACCCATGAGTACGCGGTCGGCGTGCTTGATGGTGTTTACATGGCCGTAATGCTGCTCGATCATTTTCACGGAAGTGCCCATTTGCTGGGCAAGGATATAAACATCGACGCCAGCGGAGAGCCTGAACGTCGCATAGGTATGGCGGAAGCAATAAGTGGTGCGCGGGATGCCGCTCGGCCCGTCGCGCAATTCCGCATATTTGAGCAATTCCTCGACGGTATCGCGGTAGAGCCAAACGGCAGGCTTGCCGTTGATGATGGTGAACACCGCATCATCGGGCTTGGTGGCTTTGGAAAGACTGCGAACGCGCTCAAGATAATCACCAACGCTCTTGGGCGCGATCAGCTTGCGCGTCTTCCCCTTGCCCTGAACATAGATGACAAGAATCTCTGTGCCGTCCTTGTCCTTGGCTTCGGGCGGACGCATCCCTGTGTTGCACATGATGAGGATAAAATTGTAGCACATCTGGCGATACCAGATGCCCTGCGGCGTGGTCGCCTCCTTCATCCATTTGCGGCCCGTGCTGTGCAGCTTGCGATATTCCTCAAGCGTGAACTCATCACGTCGCCCGGATTTGAGTTTGGGCATCCCCTCAAAGCGGTGATGGGCTGGCACATATTTTTTACTGATGGCGTAATTCATGATGGCAGCAAAAATGCTCATCTCGATGCGAATGGTCGAATCGCTGATGACGGCACCCCGTCTGCCGACGCCATTCTCACGTCGCCATAGCGGATATTCCGACCAGCGATCCTTGCTGATCAAATGCACCTGCGTCGTGCCGACATAGCTATTCAGCGGCTCATTCACTTTGTTCTTCACATTCATCGCGCGGGCTTGGCTGACCTCGCCCGCATTGGCGCGCCGCTGCTGCATAGCGGCATATTCAGCGGCAATATCTGAAAAGGGACGGTTGAACACAGGAACATCATGCTTCACCCGAAAGCGGACGTCGGCATCCTGATCCATCGCAAGGTCGCGCGCGGTCTGCCGATCAGATGTTTTTAACGAAATCGTTTTATAACGGTCTTCATTCTGGATTCTTATGCGGCAATAGAACTGATCATGCTCAACATCGCCGCGCCGGAAGATGATCAGGCCGGGTTTGATCTTCTCCTTATCGGTGATGAATTTCATTTCCCTTGCCCTACTGTGCAGAAACTGTGTAGATTAACCCCCTAAGCCACTGGATTTCGGTAGCTGTGTAGGTTCTGTGTGGGCAATTGTAGCAAAAAATATCGTTTATTCATAGGTATTTATCATGATCCCTTCACCCGCTCCA
>JANPCO010000173.1:0-14815 GCA_031430995.1 Sphingomonadales bacterium
GACGACTTCCTCGAGGGGGTGGAGGCTTTCGGCACCCGGATCCAGCCATTGATGGAAAGCCGCAAGGCGATGCCTGCCTGAAGTCGGCGCGCGGTCCTGAGGGGGAACTCGCGAAGGATTGGTGCGGTCGAGAAGACTCGATCTTCCACGGGCTTTCGCCCACAACGCCCTCAACGTTGCGCGTCTACCAGTTCCGCCACGACCGCACGAGAAATAAGCTCTGCCGGGTAACCGGCATCTGGTAAGCTGCGCGGCATTAGCAAACGCATTCGCGTGATGCAATGGCCCTGTTTGGGACGGCAGCTTAGTTAACTGTGTTCCAGACTTGAGCAAATGAGTTACCAAAGTCTTAACGGAAAGGATGTTGCTGACGCCCTTTCTCCTGTTCGCTGCCGCTGCGCCTGCCGTGCGGCCTGCCCAACTCACGGTTGTCGCCCGCGCGCGGATTATCGAAGCAACGCGGATTGACCTGACGGGGCGGACACAGCCTCGCCCAGCGCGCCGGGTGCGGCGGGGACTCGTTGAATTTGAATGAGAAGCTTATTTGTCCCGCGCGCCCGAAAAGCTAAGGTTCAGCGCCCGCGCGCCTTTGGGCACATCGACTTCGGCACTGTTAAATTCCACGCTGGCTTTGGGGCCAAGGGTCCGTTTGGGCGGCGTGATCGTCCAGCCGTAAACCACGCGGCCTTGGGCATCGCGCAGTTCGGCAAGAATGTTGGGCACCCGCTGGCTTTGGCTGGTCGGGTTGATTACACGGCCTGTGACGGCGAACAGTTCATTCCCGCTTTCCAGCGTGCGCCGTTCGGGTTTGCGCGGCACTTCGAGCAGCAACGGCACTTCGAAATCACTCACCGGCAACCCCAGCTTTGACGCCATATCGGATGCAAATGTCGGGGTTCCAAACAGTTGGATGCCCCCTATTCCAAGGATCAGGAGAAAGGCAGCGCCCAGTGCTGCCAGTGTCCAGCGCCGTGCCGGGTTTTTGCGTGCGCGAAACGGAGGCGTGTGGGCAAATGGATCTGGCGAAAGCCGGTCTGGAAGCGTGTCTCGCACCGTGGACAAGCGCTCCGGGATGGGTAGTCCAGCAGGCGTGGTTTGAGGCTTTGGTGTCGGCGGAAAAGGAGCGGTGAAAGAGCTTGACGGGCCAGGCTCACTATTTTTGGGACGGGCGGGCACGGGGGGCAGCGGCAGCTCAGCATTTACCGCACTATCCGGCGCGGGTAGATTTGCAAACCAGCTGTGCGCACAGGATGCGCAGCGCACTTGTCGCCCATTCACGCCAATGGCGCTATCAGGCACAACATAACGAGTTGAACAGGCCGGGCAAACGAGCAGCATTCACAAAACTGACTGAAATAGAAAACGACCTCGCCTCTAAACACTCTTGACCCCGTTCATGCAAGCCCCAGTTGGCAAGCCCCGGTTGGCAAGCCCCGGTTGGTAAGTCCTGTCTGTTAAACTCGTGTCGAAGCGGTGCCCTTGTTGAGCGGGAAGGGAAAGTCGGGCTTGCCGGGGCCATGCTTGCCCGGTTAGAGGGCTGACAAGCGTTCGGGATTTGGCCGGTCAGGGTTTTTTGAGGTCTATGGGCACTATCGTTCAGTTTGATAACGTCGGTCTGCGCTACGGCACAGGCGCAGAAACACTGACAGATGTAAGTTTTTCCCTGAAAGAAGGCGGATTTTATTTCCTCACCGGGCCATCAGGGGCCGGGAAGACATCACTCCTTAAGCTGCTTTATTTGTCGCAACGCCCAAGCCGCGGGCTGATCCGCCTGTTTGGGGAGGATATGGTGACGCTGCCGCGGGACCGTCTGCCTCAGTTTCGGCGTCGGATTGGCGTGGTGTTCCAGGATTTCCGCCTGATCCCGCACTTGTCCACTTTTGATAATATCGCGCTGCCGCTGCGCGTGATGGGTCAAAATGAGAAGGATGTGGAGCGATCCGTCACAGAAATGCTTGGCTGGGTCGGGTTGGCAGAACGAGCAACGGCCCGCCCCGCGACACTTTCGGGCGGGGAACAGCAACGTGTTGCCATTGCCCGCGCTGTCATCGCGCGGCCTGATATCTTGGTCGCGGATGAACCCACAGGCAATGTTGACCCTGATATGGCAGCACGGCTGCTGCATCTGTTTGACGGATTGAACAAACTGGGCACGACGCTGGTTATTGCCACGCATGATCTTCACTTGCTCACGCGAATTGGCAACGCCACCATGATGCGGCTGGAGGACGGGCGGCTGTCAGACCCCACCGGAATGCTGCGCTATCCTCCCCGCCGTGACGGGGTATTGGCGTGACAAACTGGTTCAAACCTAGCCCTGCCGAACGCCGCTTGTTGCCCGAAGGCCGCTCTGCCGGGCCCATGCCGTGGGTGATTGGCATCATGATGTTGCTCACCATATTGGCAGCAGCTGTGGGCCTGGCGGTAGGAAATGCATCGACCCGGCTAACGAATGACATTGCGGGTAAAGTGACGATACAAATCCCTGAAGGCAATCAAAGCACCAAGAACGGTCAAATTCGGGCTGTTTTGTCTGAAATTCGCCGCGTCAATGCTGTGGTTGCAGTGGAACAGGTGAGCGACGCGCAGCTTTCAGCGCTTCTCAATCCTTGGCTCGGTAGCGTGGCAACAGATGAAGATTTGCCCATGCCGGCCCTGATTGATGTCACGCTCAACCGGTCAGACCCGCAAACCGTGGCGGAACTGACCGCCATCGTGACGGGAATAGCGCCTAAGGCGCGTGTGGATCGCCACGCAAGCTGGCTAGAACCACTGGCCGGGTTGATGGCGGCGCTGAAATGGTTGTCTTTCGGGCTCGTGCTGCTGATGGCCAGTGCGACGGCCGCCACGGTTATTCTGGCTGTGCGCGCAGCGCTCAACACACACGGTGAAACGATTGCAATCATGCATTTGCTGGGCTCCAGTGACAATCAGATCGCGCGATTGTTCCAACGGCGCATCGCGCTGGATGCGATGCTGGGCTGTGTGGCAGGATTTGCTGTTGCCATGGCAGCCATGGCAGTCGTCGGCACGCGGATCAGCGCGCTTGGCTCTGATCTGCTGGGCGGCGCATCGCTTGGTTGGCTAGGTTGGGTCCTCATATTGCTCCTCCCCATTGCAGGGACGGCGTTGGCCGCAATGATCGCGCGGCTGACTGTGTTGCGCACACTGGGAAAGACGCTTTGATGAGGCGCGCCTTGGTCAGGATGCTGATGCTGATGGTTTTGGCCTGGGCATTGGGGCTGGCTTGGTTTGCCGTTGCGCTGCCGGGGCCATCGGGTGACGTAAAGACAGACGGAATTGTTGTGCTCACCGGCGGCGCGGGGCGGCTGGCGCGCGGCGTTCAAGTGCTCAATCAGGGCTATTCGCGCACAATGCTGGTATCCGGCGTGGATCGCAGCGTGCGGCCGGGCGAATTTCAGCTGGCCAATTCGGTGGCACCGGCGCTGCTGCGCTGTTGCATTCAGCTTGGCAAACAAGCGACAGACACTGTTTCCAATGCAAAGGAAACGGCGGACTGGGTGAAGCGAAATCAGCACCGCTCCATCCGCCTTGTCACCTCTGACTGGCATATGCGGCGCGCACTGCTGGAATTGGAACAAACCCTTGATAACAGCGTTAGCATCGTGTCGGACGGTGTGCCCACCACGCCGAGTTTGGAGACGATATTATTAGAATATCACAAATATCTGCTCCGCCGGGTCTCAATCCTGTTGGGATATTGAGCATGAATGCCTTGCGGTCTGCCCTGTTTCTGATCGTTTTCTATCCGATTGGCACGCTGCTCACTGCAATTGCTGTGGGTGAATCGCTGTTTGGGCAGGATGCCGTCATTCGTGGTTCCCGCCGCTGGGCGCTCTGGCATCGGTGGTGCGCCCGTGTCATTCTGGGCATATCCTGGAACGGCGTGACGCATATCAAGGATGAGCCTGCCCTTTATGTCTTCAAACACGAGTCGATGTTTGAAGCGATTGAGACGCTGGCGCTGTTTGACCGGCCGATTGTGGTGATGAAGGAAGAATTGCTGCACATCCCGATCTGGGGCACGGCTTCGCGCAAGCACGGCTCGATTGGTGTGAACCGGGAAGCTGGCGCAACTGCCATGCGCGCGATGATGGCTGCTGCCAAAGTCGCCAAAGCTTCTGGCAGGCCCATCATCCTTTTTCCCGAAGGCACACGGACGCCGCACGGGGAAGCGCCTGAGCTGAAGGCGGGCCTCGCGGGGCTTTACAAGATGCTGGGTTTACCTGTGATTCCAGTGGCGCTTGATGCCGGGCGCATCTGGCCCTCTGGCATCATCAAAACACCAGGCAAAGTGAATATGAAAATCGGAACAACAATTCCCCCGGGGTTGCCGCGCGGTGAGATAGAGGCACGCGTTCATGCGGCCATCAATGTGCTCAATGTCAGTGCGTGACTGACTGGCTGGATAGCCGCCCTAACGCCGGGCCGCGCGCGCAATGAGAGTCAGTTCAGCGTCAGCGATCAATGGGCCGACTGACCGCGCGGACTTAATCCCGCGCTCAGCCTCCAGCAATCGCCCCGCAACAATGGCTAAGCGATCAGGCGACCAGCGGCCAAGTTGCGCTGAGATCGGCCCCCGTTCTTTCCAGAACAGCGGCGCTACAAGAGCATCCACGGCCTTGCCACTCGCCATTTCTGCCCGAAGCTTCACCAGCAAGTGAACGCGCTTGTTTAGCGCGCGGAGGACAGCGATGCCGTCTACCCCTTCGGCGGAAAGCGCCGCCAGATGTTCCGCCGTCGCGGCCGTTTTGCCGTTGAGCACAGCGTCGGTCAGCCCTGACAAATCCGGATCGTCATTGGCCGCGCCAATCGCCTCAACATCATCAACACCTGCCTCTTGCGGATGGGCAGGGCTCGCGTCGAGGTAAAGCGCCAGCTTTTCGATTTCGCGGGCCAGCACCGCTCGGTCCCCGCCGCACAGCGCCACCAAGCGTTGATCGACGTTTGCAGTCAGGCGTAACCCCTGTTCGCGCGCCAGCCCATTGGCGATCTGGGCAAATTCGCTGTCGCTGGGCGGGTAGCTTTGCAAACAGGCCGCTTTGGGATCATTCAACAGTCGTTTGACCAGACCCGATGTGGCTTTGAGCGCGCCTGCGAGGATGACAACTGGGTTTTCAACGGCATTGGCGCTCATCAGGCTCTCGATGGCAGGCAAAGCCTCATCACCGGTCACCTGCGAAATAACATACCGACGGCCACCAAAGAGGGAAAGCGACGCCGCTTCATCAACTAGCCGTGCCGGGTCAGCTTTAAGCGCAGGCCCGTCCAGATCAATCCGTTCAGAATCAGGGCCCATCGCACGGACCAGCCGCTGAACAAGCGCGCGGGAACTGGCGTCGTCAGGGCCATAAAGCAGGAACAAGCGATAGGTTCCGTCTGGCGCGTCAAGCGCGCGCTCAATCTGGCCCTTATTGGCCTTCATGGTGTCGGATTGGCAGCAGTGCGGCTGGCATAAAGCGCAATACGCGCTGTGATCTGGTCCGCAATCGTCTCAGTCAGCCGTTCCAGTGCCGTGTTTTCAGCGGCGACTGTGGCATATTCGGAACTGACGACATCAATGCCAACATCTGATCCTGCCGTCGCGTCCAGCACGACGCTGCCTTTAGTCGTTTCGACCAAGCGGTAGCGCGCGCGCAGCGTGCGTCGTTCGCGGGTAATGGTATCATCGCGGCGCACACCAAAGCCTGCGATCTGATCGTCCAGTTCAATTTCCAGCCGGAAAGCTGACGTCCCTTCACTGCCGCCTTGCATCCGGTCATTCAGCGCATTGCGCAGCAGCCAGCCCGCGCGGCCATCAATGGGAGCGACTGAGACGGACCGCAAAGCCTGCGCCGTCGTTCCGCTTTGCCCGCCGCCGTAAAGCGGGCGCAAGCCACAGGCGGAGAGGGCGGTCAGGAGCGCGAGGGCAAGGACAAGTCTCATATGACAATGTTAACCAACCGGCGGGGCACGACAATCACTTTCTTTGGGATGGCCCCATCCAGTGACCGGATGATCTTGTCACATGCCAGCGCGGCAGCTTCCAACGACGCGTTATCCATGTCTTTGGCCACGGTTATCGTATCGCGCAGTTTGCCGTTGATCTGAATGGCAACAGTCACTTCATCATCCACCAATAAGGCCGGATCATGCTCTGGCCACAGCTGCTGCGATACAAGGCCCGCTTCGCCCCCCCCTTGCGCATTCATCGCGGCCCAGCCTTCTTCGGCCAGATGCGGGATCATTGGCGCAATCAGGCGCGGCAACGTGCGGATGGCGTGCGTGCGCGCGGCTGACGGCGGCGCTTTTTCAATTGCGTTGACCAGCTCGTGGGTTTTCGCGACGGCCTTGTTAAAGTGCAGTGCCGCAATATCCGTCGCGATGCCCGCAATGGCGCGGTGGAGGATTTTGTCGAGCGGTTTGTCGTCTCCGCTCCCCTTCAGGGGAGGGGTTAGGGGTGGGGAGTGTCCGTCACTCGGAGTTGGAAGTGACACTCCCCACCCCAACCCCTCCCCTGAAGGAGAGGGGCTCTCACCATCAAACAACCGCCAGACGCGGTTCACAAAGCGCCAGCAGCCTTCGATCCCGCTTTCGGACCATTCCAGATCGCGCTCCGGCGGGGAATCGCTGAGCATGAACCAGCGGACAGCGTCGGCACCATACTGATCGAACATCGGATCGGGATCGACGACGTTTTTCTTTGATTTGGACATCTTCTCGATGCGGCCCAGAGTGACAGGTCGACCATCGAGGGTGAAAATGGACCCTGCTTCGTCCTTCACCTCGTCGAGCGCCAGCCATTTGCCGTCGGGATCAGCCAAGGTCGCATGCGTCACCATGCCCTGCGTGAACAGCGCGCCGAACGGTTCTTTCACGCTGATCTTGCCAATCTTCTCAAGCGCCCGCGTCCAGAATCGCGCGTAGAGCAAGTGGAGAATCGCATGTTCGATGCCGCCGATATACTGGCCCACAGGCAGCCAGGCTTCGGCCTCGGCGCGGTCAAACGGTGCGTCCTTGGGTTGGCTGGCAAAGCGGATGAAATACCAGCTGCTATCCGCGAATGTATCGAGCGTGTCTGTCTCACGCACGGCATCTTCCAGGCAATTGGGGCATTTGACATGCTTCCACGTCGGGTGCCGGTCCAGCGGGTTGCCGGGAATGTCAAAGCTCACGTCTTCGGGCAGGACAATCGGCAAATCATGGCGCGGCACTGGCAACGTGCCGCAAAATTCGCAGTGGATGACGGGAATAGGCGTGCCCCAATAGCGTTGGCGCGACACGCCCCAATCGCGCAGGCGGAATTGGGTTTTCCCGTGGCCCCAATCCTGCTGTTCGGCCAGCGCAATGACAGCCGCCTTGGCCTCATCGACGCTCATGCCATTCAAAAAGTGCGAATTCACGATCCGGCCCGGCCCGGTGTAGGCCGTATCGCCGTCAAAATCGCTGTCCTCGTCTTCCCCTTGCGCCACGACACGCGTGACGGGCAGGCGGTAACGCCTCGCAAAGTCCAGATCGCGCTGATCATGGGCAGGGCAGCCAAAGACTGCGCCAGTGCCGTAATCCATCAACACGAAATTGGCGACATAGACGGGCAAGTGCCAGCTTGCGTCCAGCGGATGTTCGACGCTTAGTCCTGTGTTGAAGCCGCGTTTCTCCGCCGTTTCAATTTCCGCCGCCGTCGTGCCGCCCAATCGGCAGTCAGCAATGAAATCTTGCAGCGCAGGGGCGTTTTCGGCGAGGGACTGCGCCAGCGGATGTTCCGCAGCAATGGCAACGAAACTGGCCCCGAACAATGTGTCTGGCCGCGTGGTGTAAACGCTGATCCCGTCATTTTCGCCGACCAAATTGAACGTGCATTCCAGCCCCGTGGATTTGCCGATCCAGTTTGCTTGCATCAGGCGGACTTTTTCGGGCCAATCCTCAAGGCTGTCCAAGCCCTCAATCAGCTCCTCGGCAAAATCGGTGATTTTCAGGAACCATTGGTTGAGCTTCTTTTTCTCAACCAGCGCGCCAGACCGCCAGCCGCGGCCATCAATCACTTGCTCATTGGCCAGCACCGTCATGTCGACCGGATCCCAGTTAACCGAGGATTCCTTGCGGTAAACCAGCCCCGCTTTTAGAAAATCCAGAAACAGCGCTTGCTCATGGCCGTAATAGTCCGGTTCACAGGTCGAAAGCTCGCGGTTCCAATCGATGGCAAGGCCAAGGCGTTTCAATTGTTTCTTCATCGCCTCGATGTTGGCGCGGGTCCATTCACCGGGATGGACTTTCTTTTCCATCGCGGCATTTTCGGCGGGCATTCCAAAACTGTCCCACCCCATGGGATGCAGCACGGCGTGGCCTGTCATCCATTTATAGCGCGCGATGACATCGCCCATCGTATAATTACGGACATGCCCCATGTGGATGCGACCGCTAGGGTAGGGAAACATCTCAAGAATGTAGGATTTGGGGCGTGGGTCGGAAGCTGGCGGCGTCGTGAATGTGCCGCCTTCGGCCCAGACCTGCTGCCATTTGGGATCAGAACTGAGCGGATTAAAACGAGATGACATGACGGAACAAATATCCTTCGCGCCTTCGCGTCTTCGCGCGAAAAACCTAATTCAGGTTCCGCGCCCACCATATGTTTTAGGTTCGCGCGAAGACGCGAAGACGCGAAGAGAAAAATTAGCCAGCGATTGTGCTGCGGCGCAGGTCGCGGGCTTTGGTCAGGATGATTTCTTCCAGCTTTTGCACCGTTGCGGCTTGAACCGGGGCATCGACCCAGCGGCCATCTTGTGAAAGCTGGCGGCTGGCTGCCACGCGCACAGCGTCAGCCCGCAGGTCCTGATCTAGGATCGACACGGTCAGTTTCATCCGTTCGCCTTGGTTGCTGGGGCTGGAATACCAATCAGTAACTATCACGCCGCCGTTGGAATCAGTTTGCACCAGTGGCATGAAAGAAACCGTTTCAAGTGCGGCGCGCCACAGATAAGCGTTGACTCCGATTTGTGTTACTTTTGATGCAGCCAGATCAGCCTTGCGAACGGAATCTTTTCCGTCCTTGGCTTTACCCCCACCGATCAGTGGCACGCCTTTGGCCAGATCATTTGATATTGCCGCACAGGCGCTGAGCGCCAAAGCCGATACGGAAAGCAGGATTAGTGCGCGCTTCATAGGGGAAAACCTCAATCAAAATCAGCTAATTCCAGCATGCTTTAAGGGCGATATGTTCTTGCCGCAACCCAGCGCTTGCGTGCCCGTTGTGGCCTGGATGCAACAGAGCGTCACAAAGTGAGTCAAACCACTGGTTTTTGTTCTCGCGCCTGCTACATCAGTGCATGAAAAGGGGGCCACAGGTCACGATATGGCGACGATGAAGCTTTTGGCGATGACTGGTGGGGTGGCCCTTGGGGCGGCGCTGTTTGTTATGTCGCCTGCTTCAGGGGCGCCCGATAATCGGGGTTTGGCCCGCACCACGCCAGGGTCTCTTCGAGGTAGTATTGGGTATTTCACGCCTGCTGCTGCGGATCCGCGACTCGCGGCGATTTTTGCGCGTGGCGGCCTCAACAATCAGGGTTTTCGCTTCACGCCAGTGGCTGTGGGCCGCAACCGCGCAGTGACAGTTGCAGTGCGCGCGACCAGCGGTAACCGTATGCCTGCCTTCATGAATGTCGCACCTCAAGTGGCGGCGATTGCTGCTGCCCCTGCAACAGGTCTTCAGCCACTATCTTACAGCCTAGGCGCTGCGGTGGGCTGGAAACGTTTTGCTTTGACAGGTGAAGCGGACCGCGTTGATATCGGTGCGCTTCCGGCGGCCCGTGAACGTGCTAATGTCGGCGTTAGTTACAATGCTCGCAAATGGAGTTCGCGTCTTCAAGTCGCGGCTGAACGGCCGATCGGGCAAGCACCGCGCACAATCAATGGCACCGAAAGCCTCTCCGTTGATGTGGGCGGCTCTTACCGTTTGACGCGCAATTTTGATGTGACTGCGGGCGTCCGGTATCGCCAAGATCGTGACCGGTTAGAAACGCGCGTTGATGAACGTCGCGATAGCCAAGCGGTCTATGTCGGGACAGCGTTCCGCTTCTAAATCGCCGCGTCGTCAAACATTTGGGCTGTCAGACATTTGGGCCGCCAAACTTTGGGCCGTCAAACTGTCAGGCTGTCAATTGCGGCCCAGCCATAAACCCCCAAACCCCTCACTGACGCAAACCGCTGCCGTGACATGCCACCCAGTGCAATCACAGGGCATTTGGCCCCGCGCACCATCGCTGCAAATCGCACTCGGCCTAGTGCCGGTGCGCCTGCATGAGACCGCGTGGCAAAAAGCGGCGAGACGAACAGCAGATCAGCGCCAGCCCGTTCAGCTGCGAGTCGTTCCCTGAAGCTGTGGACAGGGGCCGTTCGCACTCCATTGGGCCTGCGGAGGCTGCGGCTGTGCGAGCCATTTGCCTGCCACGCCCGCGCCATGCGTTCGTGCCCAGCAACGATCAGTATCATTCGGCGCGCCTTGGTCAACCGCTTAACGGCATCAAACAGCGCCTTCCGATCCGCCATCTGATAATGCCGAAACACAACGCCTGATCCGCGCGGCAAGGCCGCAATCGACGGCAGCAGCGCATCCCCCATCCGTTCATCAGTCATCAGCCAGATTTTGGGCCAGATTTTTGAGAGGCGGGGGGAGTAGCAGCAGCGCATTGCAGCCCCTATAGCAGCAGGATGACACAGGCGGAACTTTTAGCATCAGTCCACACGCAAATCGCCCGCGCGGCCAAACTTGCAGGGCGCAAGGCAAGCGACATTGCGCTCATCGCCGTGTCGAAAACGCACGGTGCTGCCGCCATCGCGCCTTTGATCGACGCGGGCCACCTCAGTTTTGGAGAAAACCGGGTGCAGGAAGCACAGGGCAAATGGCCCGATCTGATGGCACAGACGGCAGGCATGGATTTGCATCTGATCGGTCAATTGCAATCCAACAAGGCCGAAGACGCGGTCGCTTTATTTGGCACCATCCATTCGGTAGACCGACTTTCCCTCATCACAGCGCTGGCCAAAGCGCAGGACAAGCTCGGCAAGCGGCCGGCTTGCTTTCTGCAAGTCAACATTGGGGACGAGGCACAGAAGGGCGGCTGCCCCGTTGTGCAAGTGCCTGCGTTGCTGCGCGAAGCGCAATCGGCGGGCCTTGATGTGGCGGGCCTGATGGCGGTGCCACCTGCTGACGTTGAGCCTGCGCCTTATTTTGCGTTGCTGGCGAAAATGGCTCGTGATCTGGGCTTGAACGGCCTGAGCATGGGCATGTCCAGCGATTTTGAAACCGCAATTATGATCGGCGCGACGCATATTCGGGTTGGCAGTGCGTTGTTTGGCACGCGGGGATGACGGGGTCAGTTAAGACGGGGCCAGTCAAACGGTCCGTGACAATTGCAGGCCACGAAACATCGATCAGTCTGGAGCCGCTGTTCTGGGATGCGCTTAAAATTGCCGCTGCGGAGGACGGTTTGCCCGTGAATGCGCTGGTCGCACGGATTGATGTGGACCGTATTTCCGCTGCTTCTCCGTCCAATCTGGGCAGTGCCATTCGCGTCTGGCTTTACGAGCGGCTCAGCAAAACCCGCGCTTGACCCGCAATCTGGGCGAGCATTGCAGGCGTTGGCGTGCCCCCCGCTTGGGCGCGCATCACCATCGCCTTGAACGCATCGACACGTTCTTGCCGCGCCAACAGCCAGCTTTCCGTCGCCGCCATTGGGTTTGCGCCGCCTAACCGTGCTACGAAATCAAGCCGCATCGCTTGAAAATCACGCGCAAGCCCCGCAGAGAGCAATCGTTCCCATGGGTCTTGCGGATCAAGCTGCATCGCAACGCCCTGCGCCCAGTCAATGCCCAGCGCGTCGCCAATCAACGTGAAGCCACTGGTCAGCGCCAACGGCTCAACACCGCTGCGCGCTGATAGCGCCGCAATGCCAATTGATCCGTCCAGTTCGGCCAGCCGCACGACTTTGTCGGCAATGGCAGGCGGGGTTCCTGCTGCCGATAACCGGGCCGCGAAGGCAGTGATCTGGCGCTTGGCCTCTGGCGGCAACAGGGCCGTCCGCTTGGCAGACAAGGCGGCGATGATCGGCGCATAGGCCGCCACAGCCTGATCATTGGAACGCGTTGCCACGGTGTTGCGCAAAATATCCGCCATATGAGCGCGCATCTCAACAGCCACTTGTTCAAACAGCATCAGCCGCGTGGTTTCGGCCATGTCGGCCCCGTCAAGCATCGCCCAAAGCGGCGCGATGCCAAAGACTTGCTCTGCAATCACGAAGGCTTCCGCCACATCGCCCAGTGTCGCGCCAGATTCCTCGGCCAGTTCAAACGGATGGATGATCCCCATCCGGTTGACGATGCGATTGGCAATTTTAGTGGCAATAATCTCTTTGCGCAGGGGGTGGCTTTCAATGCAGGCCACATGCTTGCGGCGCATTTCGGTGGGGAAAGCCGCAATCAAATCGCCTCGCGTTGCCGGATCAGTACCCAGATCGGTCTTTTCAATGTCACCCTGCAATGCCAGTTTGGCGGTGGACAGCAGCACAGCCAGTTCGGGCCGGGTCAGGCCTTTGCCGTCACTGGCCCGCCGCAAAAGCTCTTCATTGGGGCCAATGCCTTCGACAGCGCGGTTTAGATGTCCCGCAGCTTCAAACCCCTCCATCACGCGAATATGGGCTGGTAAATCGCGCGGACCGTCCCGCCCGGCGATCGACAGCGCCAGAGTTTGCAGGCGGTTATCCTCCAGCACGAGGGAAGCGACATCGTCGGTCATCCGCGCGAGCAAGGCGTTGCGGGCTTTTTGCCCCAAGCGCCCGGACGTGACTTCCTGGCTCAGTGCGATTTTGATGTTCACTTCATGGTCTGAACAATCAACGCCTGCGCTATTGTCGATAAAGTCAGTGTTCGACCGGCCGCCGCGCAAGCCGTAGGCAATTCGGGCCGCTTGCGTCACGCCCAGATTAGCGCCTTCACCGATCACTTTGCAGCGCAGGTCTTCGGCATTGACGCGGTGCGCGTCATTGGCCCTGTCCCCGACGTCGCTGTTGCTTTGCCCGCGCGCCTTCACATAAGTGCCGATGCCGCCAAACCACATCAAATCGACAGGGCTTTTCAGCAGCGCCGCAATCATCGCGCTCGGGTCCAGCTCAGCTTCAGTCACGCCCAATGTTGCGCGCATTTCCTTGGTCAGTTTGATGCTTTTGGCCGTGCGCGGGAAAACGCCGCCGCCCTTGGAAATGAGCGTTGCATCATAATCTGCCCAGCTTGACCGGGGCAGCGCAAACATCCGTGCCCGTTCGGCCCAGCTGAGCGCGGGATCAGGGTCGGGATCAATGAAGATATGACGGTGGTCAAACGCGGCGACCAGCTTGATTGATTTGGAAAGCAGCACGCCATTGCCAAATACATCGCCTGACATATCGCCGCATCCCGCCACCCGCACAGGCGCGCTTTGCACATCCACACCCATTTCGGCAAAATGGCGCACCACTGAAACCCAGCCACCCTTGGCGGTAATGCCCATGGCTTTATGATCATAACCCACTGATCCGCCACTGGCAAAGGCATCGCCCAGCCAGAATCCGCGTTCCAAAGCAATGGCGTTGGCAGTGTCTGAAAATGTTGCGGTGCCTTTGTCTGCCGCCACAACAAAATAGGGATCGTCGCCGTCATAACAGACGACGCCTGCCGGGTGCACGGTTTTGCCGTTCACCAGATTGTCCGTTACGGATAAAAGCGTACGAATGAAGATCCGGTAGCTTTCGGTGCCTTCCGCCAGCCAAGCCTCACGGTTGGTAGGATCTGGCAATTGCTTGGGATAAAATCCGCCTTTTGCGCCCGTTGGTACAATCACGGCATTCTTCACGCGCTGCGCCTTCATCAGGCCCAACACTTCAGTGCGGAAATCATCCCGCCGGTCTGACCAACGCAGCCCACCGCGCGCAACGGGGCCAGCGCGCAAATGAATGCCTTCAACACGCGGCGAATACACAAAAATCTCTCGCCACGGCACCGGCGCAGGCAGGCCAGGGACTAGGGATGAGTTAATCTTAAACGCCAGCGCCTCTTGCCCGGCGGCCACAAACATGTTGGTGCGCAGGACAGCGCGGATGACAGCGCGGTATTGCCGCAATATGCGGTCATCATCAATGGCACTGACCCCGGCAAGCGCCCGGTCAACAGCTTTGCTCCGGTCCCCGTCTTGCTTATCCGAACAAGGCGTGCCGTTATGACGCCCGACAAACATCTGCACCAGATGCTTGGCAATATCGGGATAACGGTTAAGCGCATCGACAACGGTCAGCAGCCCGTAAGCCATGCCGGTCTGGCGCAAATAGCGAAACAGCGCGCGCATCAACAGCACGGCCTGCGCGTCCAGGCCAGCCGAAACCATCAGGGCGTTGAACCGGTCATTTTCTGCACGGCCCTTCAGCACAGCGGCGATGGCGGCTTCAACGTTTGCTCTGTCCATCGGCTTTGCCGCCGCTGGCAGGCTCAACTGAAAATCATGGATATCGCCCAGATCATCGCCCAGCGCCGTTGGCACTTCTTCAAACACCCGAAAGCCGAAATTTTCGAGCGCAGGCACAGCGTCGGACAGGGCAATGGCCCCACGCGCAATGATTTTCAGGCGAATGGTTGCTGGCGTCGCACCGCCAAACCGGACGACGCGGCTCGTATCTTCGTCAAGGCTGGCCAGCGCTAAGATATCAAGGGCGGCTTCGGCAGCGGGTGTATGGTCGCGGTAGCTCTGCGGAAAATGGGGGGCGTAACGCAAGGCCAGGCGCGTGGCGCTGCGCGG
>JANPCO010000174.1:0-2245 GCA_031430995.1 Sphingomonadales bacterium
TTGCTGAACCGCGATAGAGGCCGCGCGTCGGGGTCGAGCAGCGTGTCTACATCGCCTTTCTCCAGCCACATCTCGGTCAGTGGTTCAAGCGACTGGCCAGTGACGATGGCTTGCGACAGGAAAATGCCGTTAATCCCGCCCGCGCTTGATCCGGCAATAATATCGGCCAGTACACGCAGCTTGGTGCCGCTGCTCCGTGCGATATCGGCCATCAGGTCATGATAGATCGCCTCGCTACCTGTGCCTGGCGTTGCGCCATCATGAAACGAACGACTGGCGCGCAAGAGGTGCCAGATTTCGCGCGTGATGCCGTGCATATATATTGCAAGGCTGACGCCGCCGTAACAGATAAGCGCCAGTCTGAGTTCTTTCTCCCGCATGACAACGGCTTATCGAGGATTGATGCTGTTGGAAAGAGGTGACCCCCTCTCCCATAAGGAGAGGGTTGCGCAAGCTTGGCAACTTGTTGCCTAGCTGTAGCTGGGCGAGGGGTTCCGCCCTATCGACAGCCAACAACCCCTCACCAACTCCGCCTAATTCGCGTGCGCTCATAAGGCTACATATCCTCTCCCACCGGAGAGGGGAAGAAGCGTAAAAGCTACCCCGATTTTATACACCCTGTTAGCCAGAAACCTGCAGAAAACCGTGTAAGTTCACAGTCAAATCGCCAAATCGCTGTAGGAAAGAAATCCAACAGGATTCCGCGAAAGGTCACACTAAGCCTGTCCTGAGCTTGTCGGGACCGAAGGCGACCGAAGGTCAACGGGTCTCACCTGAAACGATGTTCCGGCAAACTCGGAATGTCTCATTTTTGTTTTAGCTGATTACATGCCCATGCAGCCATCGGGCGGTTAGCAATGTCCGAGTAAAGGCTGACAGAGCAAATCCTACATTGCAAGTGTCACCCGTTTATGACGATCTGAATTGCTTCTTCGGGAACGCCGAATTTGATTGAGAGCCCGCGCTTTGCTTCGGCAATGGTCAACTCACCGTTTGCTGGAGGGTTCGATTCATCCACGGCGAGCACGCCAATAACTCCGTCAATGTCTGGCATCGAGAGCCAATTAAGCTTGTCCACGTCAATGCCGCGCTCTTTCAGTGAGGCAGTTTCGGTGTAGCGCGTCGGGTTGCGGTCATGGGTCCAGAAGTCGGGAACCGAAACGTGCGCGTACTCACTCATCTGAACCAGATAGCGTTTCCGGTTGTTCTCCACCCTTATTTGCTTGAGGCCGGAAACCTTGCCAACAAGAAATGCCTCTCCATGTGCTTCGTGGCGAGGTCCAAACTCTTCATCAATCGTCCGGTCAGTGTTCCGGGTGCAGACGACATATTGAACATTGCGCATACTCGTGGGGCTCAGAACCCACGATGAGGTGCCTCCTTGCTTCTGGATCAAGTTGGTAGACTTTGCTGTAAACACGACCAAGGCATCATTCGGCATATCACATCTCCTTATATGACGTCATATTTATATAGAATGTATATAAAGTCAATATAGATTCGATATAAATATTAAAACCTCCTGAAGTTCAGGGCGCAAGCTATTCTGACCTGCCCATCAATAGTCGAAGCGTTAGCCTTTCCTAGGCATGCACCTGAACACTTGCGTTCCTTATATGTTCTGATAAATACTCCACATGGCAAAGGCGAAGAAACGATATGTCTGTCAGGCATGTGGGTCGGAGGCGACGCGTTGGCAAGGACAGTGTGCCGACTGCGGCGAATGGAATACGCTGGCTGAAGAGGCGAGCGCCACGGTGTTTGAAATGAAGCATCACCTGCGCAGCGGCGGGCGCGATGTGATGCTGCACAGTCTTGATAGCGAAATCAAACTGCCCGACCGCGCCTCGACCGGCATATCAGAGTTTGATCGTGCATTGGGTGGCGGATTGGTTGCGGGTTCAGCGACCTTGCTGGGCGGTGACCCCGGGATTGGCAAGTCGACTTTGCTGTTGCAGGCGGCGGCCAATCTGGCGCGGCGCGGGCTTTCAGTTGCTTATATTTCTGGCGAAGAGGCGGTTGACCAAGTGCGATTGCGCGCGCGGCGACTAGGGCTGGGTGATGCAGCGGTGCAGTTGGCAGCGGCAACGTCGGTGCGCGATATATTGACGACATTGGGCCGGGGGGAACCGCCTGCTTTAGTGGTGATCGACTCGATCCAAACGATGCACAGCGACCTTATTGAAGGCGCGCCGGGGACCGTAAGTCAGGTACGCGCATCGGCGCAGGAGCTGATCCGTTTTGC
>JANPCO010000175.1:0-38754 GCA_031430995.1 Sphingomonadales bacterium
CTTGCGATCCACCCTGACCAGATTGATATCATCAATCGCTGCTTTTCACCGTCGGCTGAAGATATTGCCCACGCGCAGATGATCGTCGATGCCTTTGCCGCTCAGCCCAATGCAGGCACGCTGGGCATCAACGGCAAAATGTATGACATTCCCCACCTGAAGGCCGCGCGGCGCACCTTGTCCTGCTGATGAACGGGGATAGGTTGAGGCATTATGTCCCAGTCGACTTTCGTACTTTGGTTCGTCTAGTAGGAAATAATGTCGACAAGTTCACACTGGATTGAGCCTCACCCAACAGGCATTTACATCAAGCCTGCTGACCTGTGGATTGATCCGTCAACGCCGCGCCCTTCCGCGTTGGTGACGCACGGCCATGCGGATCACGCACGCGGCGGCCACGGTCAGGTATGGGCCACGCCAGAAACATTGGCCATCATGGCGCTGCGATACGGTACGGCGGAAGAAGGCATTTCCGTTCCTTACGGAGACGCTGTTGTTGTGGGCGGTGTTACCATCAGTTTCCATCCGGCAGGCCATGTGCTGGGTTCAGCCCAGATCTTGCTGGAATATCACGGCGAGCGCGTTGTCGTAACTGGCGACTATAAGCGCCGCCCAGACCCGACGTGCCGGACCTTTGAACCCGTTGCCTGCGATATCTTCATTACTGAAGCGACGTTTGGCCTGCCCGTTTTCCGGCATCCACCAGCTGCCGCCGAAGTGGCAAAGCTGATCGAGGCCCGCGATAAAAATCCTGATCGCTGTGTGCTCGTCGGGGCTTATGCGCTGGGGAAGGCACAGCGCGTGATTGCCGAACTGCGCGGCATTGGTGAACAGGGCCCGATCTATCTGCACGGAGCCTTGCAAAAAATGTGTGCGCTATATGAGGCGCACGGCGTCGTGCTCGGTGACTTACGCCCAGCCACAGGTGCGTCCGCCGATGATCTGCGCGGTGCCATTATTCTGGCCCCGCCGTCAGCCCTTAATGACCGCTGGGCGCGCCGCTTGCCTGATCCGATCACAGCGATGGCATCGGGCTGGATGCAAGTGCGGCAACGGGCGCGGCAGCGCGGCGTGGAACTGCCCCTGATCCTATCAGACCATGCCGATTGGGATGAGCTGACAGCGACCATCACTGAACTGCGCCCCGCTGAGACTTGGGTGACGCACGGGCGGTCTGACGCGCTAGTTCATTGGTGCGCCCTTCACCAGATGAAAGCGCGCGCACTTGATATGATTGGCCGCGAAGAGGAGGAAGAGGCCTGATGCAGGCCTTTGCCGAACTGATCGACCGTCTGGTCTACACCCGGTCTCGGCTGGCGAAAATCCGGCTGATCGCGGATTATATGAAAGCAACGCCTGATCCGGATCGCGGCTGGGCCTTAGCGGCGCTGTCAGGCCAGCTTGATATTCCCACGGTCAAATCATCCGCCATCAGGGCCATGGCCGAAACCCGGTTTGACCCGCAACTCTTCCGGATGAGCCGCGATTATGTTGGTGACACAGCAGAGACTGTCGCCCTGATGTGGCAAGACGGGGTCTTGACCGGCGACACGCCAGACGCGCTGTCACTGGACGATGTGGTTCAGCGACTCAGCGCAGTCAGCCGCGCAGGAGCGCCTGCTTTGCTTGCCGAATTGATGGACCGGCTTGATCCCAATGGGCGCTATGCGCTGCTCAAATTTGCAACGGGCGGGATGCGGGTTGGCGTGTCTTCACGGCTGACAAAGACGGCTTTGGCAGAGGCGTTTGGCCTGTCCGTCGATGATGTTGAGGAAGTATGGCATGCCCTTTCGCCACCCTATCAAAGCTTGTTTGACTGGGGGGAAGGCCGCGCGGAACGTCCGGACCCCACTGGCACGCCCTTTTTCCGACCGTTCATGCTGGCTCATCCGCTTGGCGATACGCAAGTCGACTTGGGCGACTTTGCGGCCGAATGGAAATGGGACGGCATTCGCATCCAGATTGTCTCAACAGGCAGCGACGTGAGGCTGTTCAGCCGGGGCGGGGACGATGTGACAGCGGCTTTTCCCGAGGTTGCCAAGTCCTTTTCAGGGCACGGCGTGGTGGACGGGGAACTGCTGGTGCGCGGCGATGTTCAGGGCGGGGAAGCGGCGAGCTTTAATGCGCTGCAACAGCGGCTCGGACGCAAGACTGTGTCGGCGGCCATGCTGGCGGACTATCCGGCCTTCGTCCGCCTATATGATATCCTGTTTGACGGCGACGATGATCTGCGCGGCTTGGCGTGGACGGCGCGGCGGGCCCGGCTGGAAGGTTTTGCCACAGGACTCAGCCCTGATCATTTTGATCTGTCAGTGATTTTAGAAGCGCGCGATTTTGATCACCTTGGCGAAATCCGCGCCGGATCACGCGACGCATCGATTGAAGGGGTGATGCTCAAACGCCGCGACAGCCCTTATCTTTCCGGGCGCAAAGTGGGGCTGTGGTATAAATGGAAACGTGAGCCCCTGATTGCCGATTGCGTGATGATGTATGCGCAGCGTGGCAGCGGCAAACGGTCATCTTTTTATTCCGATTTTACCTTTGGCTGCTGGGCGGATGACGGCACGCTGCTGCCTGTGGGAAAGGCCTATACCGGGTTCACTGATGCGGAGCTGAAAATGCTGGATCAGTTTGTGCGCAATCATACCACAGGCCGGTTCGGGCCTGTGCGCGAAGTGGAAAAGACCCTCGTTCTTGAAGTGGCCTTTGATTCCATCCACCAGTCAAAACGCCATAAATCCGGCGTCGCCATGCGCTTTCCGCGGATATCACGGATCAGGCTTGATAAGCCTGCGCAAGAGGCTGACCGTGTGGCCAGCCTGAAAGATCTGATCACATAGGAGTGTCGCCGCATTTAATTTTCCAATCTCTGCAATATTTTCATTCCAATTTTTACACTAAGCGCGCCATTATTCGGAACAAGCAGCGGTGCGGGATGGAGAGACTATGAGACTGGAAAATGATCCGCTGGCAGCGCTCTGGATGCCATTCACTGCGAACCGCGCGTTCAAAGCGACACCGCGCCTGTTGAGCGCTGCGAAGGACATGCATTATACCAGCAGCGACGGGCGGCAAGTGCTGGACGGGACAGCTGGCCTGTGGTGCGTGAACGCAGGCCATTGCCGCGCGCCCATTGTTGAGGCCATCCGCAAAACGGCGGGAGAGCTGGATTTTGGCCCGACGTTTCAGGTTGGCCATCCGATGGCTTTTGAGCTCGCCTCGCGCGTTGCGGCATTGATGCCAGAGCCGCTGGACAGGATATTCTTCACCAATTCAGGATCAGAATCGGTCGACACTGCGCTTAAAATCGCCATTGCCTATCAGCGGGCGCGCGGCGAAGGCACGCGAACGCGGCTGATCGGGCGGGAGCGCGGCTATCACGGCACGGGCTTTGGCGGCATTTCAGTGGGTGGCATCGTCAACAATCGGCGTCAGTTTGGCACGCTGCTGGCAGGTGTTGATCATCTTCCCCATACCCACAGCCTTGATCATAACGCCTTCACGCGCGGTCAACCGGCGTGGGGCGGGCATCTGGCAGGTGAGCTTGAACGCATCGTCGCGCTGCACGGGGCGGAGACAATTGCCGCTGTTATTGTTGAACCGATGGCAGGGTCCACAGGAGTGCTGATCCCGCCGGTTGGCTATCTGGAAAAGCTGCGCGAAATTTGCACAAAGCACGGCATCATGCTGATTTTTGATGAAGTCATCACCGGCTTTGGCCGCGTCGGCGGAACAACGGCGGCAGAAACTCTAGGCGTGATCCCAGACATGATCTGCATGGCGAAGGGGCTGACCAACGCAGCAGTGCCGATGGGTGCAGTCGCCGTCAGCCGTCACATTCACGACACAGTCGTCGAAGGCGGGCCAGACGGCATCGAACTGTTCCACGGCTATACTTACTCAGGACACCCCCTTGCTGCGGCAGCGGGCATCGCGACGCTTGATCTATACCGCGATGAAGGCATTTTCGCCCGCGCCGCTGACTTACACGGTTATTGGGCAGACGCCGTCCATAGCTTGGAAGGTAAGCGCCACATCATCGACATTCGCAGCATGGGGATTGTTGCAGGTATTGAGTTTGAACCCCGGCCCGGCGCACCGGGTAAGCGGGCGATGGAAGTGTTTCACAAATGCTTTGACGCTGGGTTGCTGGTCCGCGCGACGGGGGACATCATTGCCTTGTCCCCGCCGCTCATTCTGGAAAAAGCGCATATTGACGAAATGGTCGGGCGGATTGCCGAACTGGTTGAGACAGTCGAGTGAAGATGGGTGGCGGCGGCGGTAAAATCCGCTAAACTGCCCCCAAGATTTCAGCCAGACAAAGGGGCCATCATGCAGTTTGACGATGTTATCATGGGGCGGCGGAGCATTCGTGGGTACAAGCCTGATGCAGTGCCACGGGCGTTGATCGAAGACGTCATTGGCCTCGCCATGCGCGCGCCGTCGTCAATGAATACGCAGCCTTGGAATTTTTACATTATTACAGGGGAGCCGCTTGACCGGATTCGTGCAGGCAATACGGAACGGATGGTCGCGGGTGTGCCGCAATCGCGTGAATTCCGCACGGGAGAGGCCTTTGCAGGACCGCACCGTGAACGGCAAATTGGCGTCGCCAAGCAGCTGTTTTCCGCAATGGGCATACAACGTGATGACAAGGAACGGCGGCAAGACTGGGTGCTGCGCGGCTTTCGGCAGTTTGACGCGCCCGTGTGTGTGATCATCACTTACGATAAAGTTCTGGATGGCAGCGACGATACGCCGTTTGATTGCGGTGCCGTCGCCACGGCCCTGGTGAACGCCGCCTGGTCACGCGGGCTTGGTGCTGTGATCAACAGCCAAGGCATCATGCAATCCCCCGTGGTGCGCGAACATGCTGGAATTGCTGACGATCAAATTATCATGAAAAGCATCGCGCTTGGCTGGCCCGATGAGGATTTTCCAGCCAACGCCGTGGTGTCAGAGCGCAAGACCGTGGCAGAGGCTGCCGTGTTTGTCGGGTTTTAGGGGGGGTAACTCTAACTTGAGCCGTCACTGCGAGCGCAGCGCGGCCATCCAGACTGTGCGGCGTGAGCCTCTGGATTGCCGCGCTGCGTTCGCAATGACGAACTGATCGCATGTCATCCCACCCTAACGCTGCTTCTTCGTTATCGTCGCTGTGAAATCAGGATCCTTCTTCGCCACCCAATCGACGAATTTCCGGATGGCAGGTGAGGCAAGCAGAGCCTCAACATCCATCCCGTGACGCTGCAATTCAGAATTGGTAAAATTGGCGATCAGCGTTTGCTGGCAAATGGAATGCATCGGCACGACGTCTCGCCCACCCCGGCTTTTGGGCACAGGATGATGCCAGATGATTGTCTTGCCAGTTGGCCTGCCGCAAAGCCAGCAAGACGGAGTCGGCGCGGGAGCCTCTTCACCTGCATCCGCATCTTCATAAGCTTCATATTTACTATGTTTGCGCGCCATATGTGTGCCTGAACCGCTTCCGTTTAACTTAACTGCCCAAGATACCACTCCTGAAACTTCACCACGCTGCCTTCTTGGGTGGAATAGCGCCCGGGGCGGTAGCGGCTGGACATGATCCCTGCCTGATTATTCTCAGTAATCACTTTGTCCTGCGTGGTGGTGGCGTGATAGCCCCAAATCATTTTTTCGATATCAACCTCCGCCTCGTTCGCGCGGCCATCAACGAGCCAGACCATTTCGACGTCAGTGGCCAGCGCTCCGCGCGGGGTAAAAAGGAACAAGATGACGAAATGATCATCGGCCACAATCTGACTGAACGGGCTGAAGCTCAAATGCATCCGCCCGCCGTCCGGCGCCGTGCGTTTGCCCATCAGCGGCGCAGGGGCAGTGCCATCCTGCGTTTCGGCGGCAAATCCGGGCTTGTTCATCCGCTGCATCATCAGGCGGAGGTGACTGCAAGTCTCTGGCTCATCAATCGTCCCGACCGGGCGACCGAGAGCGGCAGCGCTTTCTTCCCACGCCTTTAATTTCGGCGCAAAATTCGCAATCGCATCTGCAGGTCCCGAGCTTGGCCCGGCCCCCACTGCGACCAGACTTTCTGCTGCGTGCATCGAACAGAATTCAGGGTGTGATGGCACGCAGTGATAGCATTCGAAGAAATTTTCGACGACCAGTTTCCAGTTGGCCGTCGTCGGGTAATCGCCTGCATGGGCAATGCGCGCGTCGGCGATACCGTGATAATCAAGGATTGGCCCCATATCGCCAAAGGTTGCGTCGAAATCGTCCGGCACGCCTTCGGTCATGTTGATGAAGACAAGCCCGTGGAACACGCGGATGTGGCACGCGATCAGGCCATTTTCAGTCTTGTCAAAATCATCTGGCATCAGCCGCGCCGCAATCAGCCGCCCGTCCAGGCCGAATGTCCAGGCATGATAGGGGCAGACCAACCTTGGCGCATTGCCGCTTGTCGCCTGACAAATGGTGGAGCCGCGGTGGCGACAGACGTTAAAAAACGCACGGACATTCTCTGCATTTTCACGGATGATGATGATCTGTTCGCCACCGATTTTGAACAGGAAATAATCGCCCTTGTTGGGAATTTTTGAGACATGCCCGGCCAGGATCCATTTCTGGCTGATCACCTGGTTCATATCGGCCTTGAACACAGCGTCGCTTGTGTAAAAGTCCTGAGGCAAGCTGTGGCCCGGACGAACATCTGCCGCGCGGTCTTGCATGTGAGCCAGCCCCACTTCGTCATTGCGAGGAGCGGAACGACGCGGCAATCCAGTGTCGTTGGCACTAGGACTGGATTGCCGCGCTTCGTTCGCAATGACGGACTCGTTCGTCGTTATGTGTGACATCATATTTTGATCCGGGCGTTGGTGGGGTCGAACAGTGGCTTGAGCGAAGCCGTCACGGGGTGGCGCACACCGGCAATTTCAATTTCATAATCATCAGCGCCAATCGGGCCAACCACGCCGCCACCGGGTGCGTCAACATAGCCCAGGCCGCATGCGCCGCCCAGCCTATGGGCATACATGCCCGAACGGATGTAACCAGCAATTCGGCTTCCCTGCCAGATCGGCTCATTATGATAGAGCATGGGTTCAGGTGATTTCAGCAGAAACTGAACGAGCCGCTGTTTGAGGCCAGTCGCTTTTTGCGCAACCAAGGCGTCCCGCCCGATAAAGCCGCCAGGTTTATCCATCTTTACGGCAAAGCCAAGGCCTGCTTCTAGCGGTGTATCCTCGTCCGTGATATCGTGACCCCAGTGCCGGTAACCCTTTTCCATGCGGAGCGAATTGAGCGCGTGATACCCGCAGTGCTTGAGGCCGAACGCCGCGCCGCCTGCGACAATTTCATCATAAACGCCTGCCATAAATTCAGTTGGCACATAGAGTTCCCAGCCGAGTTCGCCGACATAAGTGATGCGTGATGCGCGGACGATGGCATAGCCCAGTTCGATTTCCTGACTGGTTGCAAACGGGAAAGCCTCATTACCCAGATCATTCGGGCTGAGCGACTGGAGCAGCGCGCGAGCGTTTGGCCCCATGACCGATATAACCCCCATTCCCGATGTGACATTGGTCAGCACAGCGTGGGCATCGTCGGGCGTGTGCCGTTTGAGCCAGTTAAAATCCTTGGTCTCCGTCTCGGCCCCTGTAACGATCAGATAAGCCGTTTTGCTCAGCCGAGTGACAGTCAGGTCAGCTTCTATCCCGCCTTTGTCGTTCAGCCACTGAGTATAAACGAGCTTGCCCGGCGCCACATCGACATCGTTCGCGCAAACATTGTTCAGCACAGCGCAGGCATCGCGGCCCTCCAGCCGGAATTTGGCGAAGCTACTTTGATCGAACAGGCCGACGGCCTCTCGCACGGCTTTGCATTCCGCCGCACTGGCATCAAACCAGTTCTGGCGACCGTAGCTATAGGCGTATTTCGGATCGCTGCCCGGTGCGCCGTACCAGTTGGGCCGTTCCCAGCCGAACGCTTCTCCGTGGCACGCACCTGCTGCTTTCACGCGGTCATAAAGCGCCGACTTGCGCACGCCGCGCGCCGTTTCATATTGCTTGAACGGATAATGAGTGGCGTAGAGCAGCCCCAGGCTTTCCGTAACACGTTCGCGCAAATATCTGCGGTTGATCTGAAACGGCATGTTGCGGCGGATGTCGACGCTCCACAAGTCAGCAGGAGGAACGCCGTCACGGATCCAGTCCGCCATCACTTTGCCAACGCCGCCTGCCGACTGGAGGCCAATGGAATTGAGGCCCGCCGCCACGAAACAGCCCGCCAGTTCCGGGGCCGCACCCAGATGATAACGGACATCGGGAGTGAAGCTTTCAGGACCGCAAAAGAATTTCTGAATGCCTGCCTTTTCCAGCGCAGGCACGCGGCGCATGGCATCCAGCAACAGCGGCTCAAAATGTTCGAAGCTTCCGGCGATTTCATCAAAGCAGAAATCTTCGGAAATACCGTCCATTCCCCAGGGCCGTGCATTGGGTTCAAACGCGCCGACCAGCAGCTTGCCCGCGTCATGTTTGTAATAGCCGCAATAGTCATAGTCGCGCAGCACAGGGAGTGTGGAATCCAGCCCTTCGACGCCTTCGAACAGCACATAATAATGTTCGCAAGCATGCAACGGGGCCGCAATGCCAATGCTTGCCGCCAGATCGCGCGTCCACATGCCGCCGCAAATCACGACAAAGTCAGCGTCGATATGGCCGTCCGCCGTTTCAACGCCCGTCACGCGTTCGCTGTCATGACGGATTTTCGTCACTTTGGTATTTTCAAAGATCCGCGCCCCGCCTGCCCGCGCCCCTTTGGCTAGCGCCTGCGTGATGTCGACTGCATTGGCATAGCCATCGCTCGGGATGTGAATGCCGCCGACGACATCATCCACGTTGACGATCGCCGCGCGTTCCTTAATTTCTTGCGGCGTGATGACGTGCACGGGAAGGCCAAAGACTTTGGCCATGGATGCACTGCGTTTCAGCTCTTCAAACCGCTCACTATTGGTGGCCATCGAAATAGAGCCGCACTGCCGGTATCCTGTTGCTTGGCCCGTTTCAGCCTCAAGCCCGCGGTAAAGCTCACCGGTATATTGGGCCAGTTTGGTCATGTTGATGCTGGGGCGTAGCTGGCCAACCAGCCCAGCGGCATGCCAAGTGGTGCCACTGGTCAGTTGCTTGCGTTCCAGCAGCACAACATCATCCCAACCGATCTTGGTCAGATGATAGGCAATGGAGCAGCCAATCACGCCGCCACCAATGATGACGACACGCGCCTTTTTGGGAAGTTCCGCCACCGATCAGGCCTTCATCTTGGCATTGTCTGGATCATAGGCGGGGTGTTCCAGCACAGTTGCGCTGCGCCGTTCGCCTTGCAGATAGACGTCAAATGTTGATCCCGGCGCGGCATTTTCAACTGGTACACTGGCAAAGAACAGGCTTTTGCCAACGCGGTGGCCGTATCCGCCTGACGTGGTGAGGCCAATGCAGCTGTCGCCGACCAGACACGGTTCCGCGCCGCGCACATCAACGTGGCACGCATCCACTTCACCGTAGACAATGCGGAACCGATCAGGCGCATCCAGCGTGGCTTGCTTGCCAACAAAATCGTCTTTCTTGAACTGGATGAAGCGGCCCATATCGGCCTCCACCATCGTCAGTTCATTGGTCAGTTCTGATCCCCACGCCTTATACCCCTTTTCCACGCGCATCGTGTTGACAGCGTAAAGCCCGTAATTCGCGATGCCCAACGGCTGTCCCGCCGCCCAAAGCGCCTCATAAAGTGCAGCCATATCCGCCATCAGCGGGTGCAATTCCCAGCCAAGCTCCCCGACATAAGACACACGCAGCGCACGCAGCTTGATGCCAGCAACCACAACCTCCTGCCCACTCAACCAGCGAAAGCCCTCATTGCTCAAATCCGCATCGGTAAGCGTCGCGAGCAACCCCCGCGCACGCGGGCCGCTGAGCACAATCACGCCGCGTGTCTCTGTCACGTTGCTGATCGTCACATCTTCATTGGGCAATTGGCTTTGCATCATCAGGTCAAAATCGCGCTGTTCGGCAGCGGCCGCAGACAGGCAGTAGAAATGATCATCGGCAAACCGCGTCACTGTCATTTCGCCGTAGATGCGCCCTTGGCGTGATAGGGGATGGACAAGGCCAATGCCGCCCTGCTTCCGGGGCATCCGGTTGGCGCAAATGCGATTGAGGAAGGCCTCGGCATCCGGACCTGTTACATCATATTTGGCAAAGCCCGTGAGATCGAGAATGCCGACGCGCTCTGCCACGGCGCGCACTTCTTCGGCGACAACGTCAAACACATTATTGCGCGCATAGCCGGACATTTCCTCACGCCCATCGAGCGAAAACCACTTCGGCCGTTCCCACCCGTAAGTCTCGCTATGCACGGCACCTGCTGCTTTCAGCCGGTCATGCAGGGGGGAGGTTTTGCACGGTCGCCCGTCTGGCTCTTCTTCCCCGGGCAGGCGCGTGGTGAAGGTCAGGCGGTAATCAAGGAACACTTTGGCGCGGCTATAGTCCTCAGTTGCAAAGGGGCCGTAACGGCGCGGATCAAACTCCGTCATGTTGATGTCAGCGTCACCGTAAACCATCCACTGCGCAAGATATTTGCCAGCGCCGCCACCTTGAGCAATGCCAAACGACGTGCCGCAACAGTGCCAGAAATTCGTCAGGCCTGCGGCTGGCCCGAGCAATGGCCCGCCGTCTGGCGTGTGCGGGATCGCGCCGTTCACAAAACGCCTCAGGCCAACTTCGCCAAAGATCGGCATCCGCTCAATCGCGCGCTCAAGCCACGGGGCAATCCGTTCGAGATCTTCGGGAAATAATTCGCTGGTTGATGACCATTCAGGCTGACCCTTGGGGGCCCATGCCTCTGCCAATCCAGTCGTTTCATAAACGCCGATCAGCCCGCTTTTTTGCTCTTGCCGGAAATAGCCTGAGACATGGGGGCAGCGCATGACCGGGATTTCCGTGTCACGTTCCATGAACGCAGGGATGGGATCAGTGACGACATAATGATGTTCCATATTCGTCACAGGAATGTCAGTGCCTGCCATCTGGGCCACTGCCCGCGCATAGCATCCCGCTGCGTTGACCACCATTTCAGCGCGTATTGTGCCCTTATCCGTGATCACATCCCATTCGCCGATCGGCAATTGGGTGAGCCCTGTAACAAGCGTCTTGCGAACAATCGTCGCTCCAAGGTTTTTGGCCCCAATCGCCATGGCGTTGCACAGACCAGACGGATCAGCATGACCATCACCAGTCGTATGTGCCCCGGCAATCACGCCTTCAGTTGTCAGAAACGGATTGATGCGGCGGATTTCTTCAGGCGGGATAATCTCCATGTCAAAGCCAATGATCTTGGAATAGCCGTGGATATAGCGGAACCAGGCAAGCTCCCGATCATTGGTGGCAAGGCGAATGCCGCCCGATTTATGCCAGCTGACATACTGACCCGTCAGCCCCTCCAGCCGGGGGTAAAGATCATTGCTGTAGGCGTGGATTTTGGCGAGATTGAAGCTTCCGGTAATGCTCGGGCACTGGCCAGCAGCGTGCCAGGTGGAGCCAGAGGTAAGCTCATCCTTCTCGATCAGCAGGCAATCCGTCCAGCCGAGTTCAGCAAGATGATAGAGGAGCGACGCCCCCATAATCCCCCCGCCAATGATCACAACCCGCGCTGATGTCTGCATGAAAAGCCCGCTCCTGATGGGGATGTTTGCAGATGCACTATGACGATGTAGCGCCGCGCGACAAATGGGGATTATCGCGGGACTGGTTCAAAATTTTTATGAGTGCCAGGTAACAGGTGTTCAAATATGGAGCTCGCCGGGTAAGTCGTATGTAGACCTTCGTCGCGTCCTTCAATTTTGATTGCCGCAAAAGAGAAACCGGCTATTCAGAATGATCAAAAACAACGGGAACCAAAGTATGCGGCGCGTTTTGTTGGCGATTGCATTAAGTAGCGCGGCAAGCGGTTCCGTCGTTCAAGCATCATTCCCCTGCAGCAAATTAGCCCAAGGCGAGTATAGGGTATTCAAAGGGCTGATACGTCTGAATGAAGCATCGCCCATTCCGATCAAGATAAAAAAGGGGGCTGTCATTCTTCAGATCAGACAAGCGCTGTTGACTGACTGGAAAAAACCCGAAGGGCAAATTGGCGCCGTGGTGCCGTATCAACAGCCCCAGCTTTTGTTCCGTCCCTACAGGATAGCAGGGGTCCTTCGTTATTGTGCCGAGGGTCGACGAGATGATGTTTTCGGGGCTGGTGATAAAACTGTACAATATTTGCTTCGTTGTCTCGTCGATTCCAACGCTGACGGGAAATACGACAGCTTCCATCGTTATGGTGAATTAGTGAAGACTGACTACCGGACCGGGAAGACCGACGCCCCGTCAGGAGTCGTCCAATCTGACCTGCCGCTCATCAAGCCTTTCGCCCTCACTGCTTCAGGCGTTACTCAACCACAAAACAGTAGATTTGAACCAGCAGTTCAATCCATGATAAAAATCAAAGAGCTCAGAAAAAATGTCGCAAGCTTGAGCATTCTGACCTTTGTTTCGCTTGGGATAAGCGAAACAGAAAGCAGTTTTGGGCGAAGGACCGAAGACAAGATTTTGGAACTTTCGCTTCAAGATGGCGTTGAAACGATGGTCGACGGAACCAACTTTGTGATCGCGCGCAGAGGCAGTGATTGGACACTCACTCCCAACCGAGGTTTTGGCGGAAAGGCTGACCTTGTCTGCGGCGGCAGTGTCCTTGACGCAGGCGGAACCTACACTATTTTCACCGGTGGCGGCATGTCAGTTGTTGACCAACAGCAAGCTGAAGCAATCAAATAGCGCCTGTGCTAACACAAGCGCCGCTTCTGGAACATGAAATAGCGTTAAATGGGCGGGCAGAGACACTTGCGACGCATAACGTCAAAGATTTTGCGGCAGCTGCACAGAAATTTGGCTTAGCTGTTCTTAGACCCGGCAAACTGTCGAAGGATTTACGATCATGACCAAAGCAGCTTACCCCCTGAAGCTTCCGGTTTCGATAAAAGCCGCAGCTGAACGACTTGCAAAGGAAGACGGCGTTTCGCTCAAACAGTGGATATCAGTGGTCATTGCGCAAAAGATTGGTGCCGTTGACACTGCGGCAGATTTTTTGGCTCACCGGGCTGGGAATGCCAAGGCGGCAGATTTGCTTTCCTTCCTTAAAAATGCGCGCAACGAACAAGTTCCGGCGGGGGATGAAATCTGATCATTGGGCTTGGACCCCAAGACCAGGGAGCAAGCCCAGCAAAAAAATTCACCCCTTCGCGCAAAATATTCAATTGTCTCCCAAGTCCCCCACCGGCTTTATCACAGTCATGAAAATTGGTTTTATCGGCTTGGGCAATGTCGGCGGGAAACTGGCGGGGAGCCTGCTGCGCAACGGGCACGACGTTACTGTCCGCGATCTCGACCAGGCGCTGGTGGCGGACTATGTGGCGCGCGGGGCGAATGCCGCGCCGTCACCCAAGGCCCTTGCCGAAGCCGTTGATCTGATCATTACTTGCCTTCCATCGCCAGCGGCCAGCGCGGCTGTTGCCGAAGGGCCAGACGGTTTTTTGCAAGTCATGCGCCCGGGCCAAGTCTGGCTGGAAATGAGCACGACCGATCATAGCGAAATCATCCGGCTGGGTGCCTTGGTGGAGGCGCGCGGCGCGATGTTCATGGAATGCCCGGTATCAGGCGGATGCCACCGCGCGGACACGGGCAATATCGCGATTTTTGCAGGCGGCCCGCGCGCCGCGTTTGAATTCGTGCTCCCCGTGCTCACCACCATGGGGCGCCGTATTTTGCACACCGGAGAGCTGGGCACAGCATCGCAGTTAAAAGTGATGACCAATTATCTGTGCACCGTGCATCTGGTGGCGCTGGCCGAGGCGCTGACGACGTGCAAAGCCATTGGGCTCGACATGAACACCACCTATGAAGCGATCAGAATTTCATCCGGCAATAGCTTTGTGCATGAAACCGAAAGCCAAGTGATCCTGAACGGCAGCCGCGACATCAATTTCACGATGGATCTTGTGAGCAAAGACGTCGGCCTGTTCGACAAGATTGCTCACGCCGCAAACGTGCCTGTTGAGTTATCGCCGCTGATCGTGAAAATCTTCAAGGAAGGCGAAGCCGCTTACGGCCCACGGGAATTTTCGCCCAACGTCATCCGCCGGTACGAAGAACCGCTGGGCATCAAAGTGCTTGGGTCTGGCTTTCCTGCTGACATGGTTGATGATGAACCTGAAGAGCCAGGTTATGAAGTGGTGCCACGCCGTTAGAGCATGATGGCTTTACACTGATCCGTTCGTCCTGAGGAGACGTTGAGCTTGTCGAAACGTCGTCTCGAAGGGCCTGGTGGTTCGAGGCGATGAAGCAACCTAAAGTCATCCTGCTCTAGGGGGTGGTTTGAAGGTGCACTCGCCATTATCCCGTTTCAAGCCCCGTCAAAGTGTGTCACGCTCGTTTGGCTACGATGATGGCCAAGCCTCTCGGAATCGCGCTGTAGCCTAGCTTAAAATCAGTTTAAGAACCTATCTGGTTCCCTAGCGAGTCTGTTCGATCTCTGACCGATGCCCTGCCACCCAATCCATGAACGTGCGCACGCGCAAATTATCCTTCATATCCTTGCGGCAAATCAACCCCCAATTGCCCGGGCAAATCGCACGGTGATCAACGGGGCAAACCAGACGCCCGCTCGCCAGATCTTGATCCACAAACGGCCCATTGACGAGTGCAATGGCTTTTCCGTCAAGCGCCATTTCAAGCGCCACGGCCAGCGTGTCGACCACCATATGCGGCGACGCAGGGTCAAATTCGACGCCAGTTGAACCAAACCATGTCGCCCAGTTCTGAACCTCCGTCGAAATCGCAACAAGGGGCTGGCCAAGCAAATCAGCCGGCGTGGGATGGCGCCCAAACTGGGCGGCAAGCGTAGGGCTGCACACAGGGAACAGGCTATATTCAAACAGGGGCAACCAGTGATATTTGGCGGGGTCGGGCGTATTTTCGCAGTAAACCAGCCCAACGTCTGCATGCACATCATCAAATTCCCATTCCACCGCGCAAGTGCTGAGCGTGAGTTTGATCTTGGGATGATCAGCCAGAAATTGCGGCACCCGCTTCGCCAGCCAGCGGATCGACGCTGTCACATAAGTCTGCACGCGCAGCGGCTTATCCAGCGCATTGCGGTGAACAGCCTCGACCCCTTCGATCAGCGCCTCAAACGCTGCGCGAACATAAGGGTAAAGCACTTTGCCTTCCTCAGTCGAGACAATATGCCGCCCTTCCTGAACGAACAAAGTCACGCCAAGCGCGTCTTCCACCAATTGCACCTGATGGCTCACGGCTGGGTGCGTGAGGCACAGTTCGTCAGCGGCGTCGCGGATACTCTGATGACGCGTTGCCGCTTCAAAACCCTTCAGCGCTTTGAGCGGAGGAAGTTGCCGGAGATCAATTTTGTTGTGCATTGCCGTGATCCTGCTGCATTAAACTCTGCTGACGCAAGTGTGAAACTTTCGTCATTGCGAGCGAAGCGCGGCAATCCAGAAGCCAACGCCACACAGTCTGGATTGCTTTGCTTCGCTCGCAATGACCGGGATAAAGCTCTAAAGTAATCACTCGCTCACAGTGCGCGAATGTTAGCACAGCTTGGACCAACTGGTAAATTATTTTAACGCGTTATTCCGCCAATCTTCGAGGATCATCGCCGCACCCTTTTCCGCGACCATGACGGTCGGCGCGTTGATATTGCCTGACGTGATGTTGGGAAAGACCGATGCATCAATCACCCGCAGACCGTCGACGCCGTGCACTCTTAGCCGCGCATCGACAACGAACGCGGCGGGATCAGCCCCCATCATGCAAGTTGATGTCGGGTGATACACGGTGTCGGCGCGCTGACGAAAATCATCAAACAAGTCATCATCACTTTGCAGGTGAGCGCCAGGCACAAGTTCCTGTGTGATAATGTCTGAGAGCGGCGATGTTGCAGCAAGGGCACGCAGCATCCGGTTTCCCGCGCGCGCTTCGGCCACATCTTTATCAGTCGACAGATAATTGGGCTGGATCGCAGGATAGGCAAACGGGTCAGATGATTTGATCTGCAAATGCCCCCGGCTGGTCGGGCGGCAAGCGTTGAAAGATAATAGGAATGCAGAAAAAGGATCAGGGTTCAGCAGCTTGCGTTCCGACAAGGGCGACTGGGTGTAGCTGACGGGGCTGAAATAAAGTTGCAAATTCACCCTCGGCTGGTCTGGGGCACTGCGCACGAAACCCCCACCTTGATTGACGCTCATCGAAAGCGGGCCGCCCCGGTTCCACAGATAGCGAAGCCCCGCCTTCACTTTGCCCATCAGCGGCCCCAGTTCATCGTTGAGCGTGGGCACCGATGTTTTGTAAAAATAGCTGACGGCCAGATGATCTTGCAGATTTTGCCCAACGGCCCTGGCATCGATCAGCGGCGTGATGCCCAGCGATTTAAGCAGCGCCGCGTCGCCAATGCCCGACAATTGCAGCAGCTGAGGCGAATTGATGGACCCGCCGCACAAGATCACTTCGCGCGCAGCCCGCACGGCCACGTTTTGACCACCCCGACGATATTCAACGCCAACGGCTCGCTTCCCTTCAAACAGGATGCGCGTCGCATGGGCTTTGGTGCGCAGGCAGACTGTGCTGCGTTTGAGCGCAGGCCGCAGATATTCATTGGCTGTGGAGGCGCGCCGGCCTTTGCGGGTGTTGATCTGGTAAATACCGACACCCTCACTCTCGGGGCCATTCAAGTCTGGCGTGAAAGGCAGGCCAAGTGCTCCCGCTGCTGCAACAAAGGTTTGGCACAGCGGATGCGCGCGTGTGCTAATGTCTGTCACATGCTGCGGCCCGCCCGCGCCGTGCCATGCGCTGGCCCCGTGGTCATGATCTTCGGATTTGATGAAATAGGGCAGCACATCATCCCAGCCCCAGCCGCTATTCCCCGCCGCTGCCCAATCGTCAAAGTCACTGCGCTGCCCGCGCACATGAACCATCGCGTTGATCGAGCCTGACCCGCCAATCACTTTGCCGCGCGGCCAGTAACTACTCCGCCCGTCCAGCCCTGAGACGGGGTCAGTGTCATACATCCAGTTGACGCGGGAATCGAAAAAGGTGCGGCCATAGCCAATGGGCAGCTGTATCCAAACCGTCTGGTCTGATCCGCCAGCCTCTAGCAGCAGCACTGTTGTCTCGCCATCCGCTGACAGGCGATTGGCCAGAACACAGCCAGCAGTGCCCGCGCCGACAATCACATAATCGAATATCTCACTCATCTGACGGGATGCTGGTGCATTTCAAGGTGAAGCATGGTGCCAGTGTACGGATTGGCGCGCGCGACGGCTTCATTCAGTTCCACACCAAGGCCCGGGGCAGTGGGGGGAATGACATGGCCGTCCTCAAACTGGATCGGCGATTTCAGGATCTCAGTATGAAACCCACCCCATGTTTCGATGCTTTCCAGGATCAGGAAATTGGGGGAACAAGTCGCGATTTGGATGTTGGCGGCACCGACAATGGGCCCGCAATAGAGATGCGGCGCGATTTGCACATGGTCAACCTCTGCCATGGCCGCGATTTTCTTCGCTTCAAGAATGCCCCCTACGCGGCCGAGGTTCATTTGCAGGATCGCTGCGGCCCCGGCCTTCAGCAGCCGGGCAAAATCATATTTGGTGGTCAGCCGTTCGCCCGTCGCGATGGGAATTGACGTCGCCCGCGCCACTTTGGCCATTTCGTCTGGCGCGTCAGGAGGCACCGGTTCTTCGAGCCACAGCGGATCATAAGGCTCCAGCCGCCTGGCAAGCCGGATCGCGCTGGCGGCTGTCATCTGGCCGTGGGTGCCAAACAGCAAGTCTGCTTGCGTGCCCACTGCCTCACGCAACGTCTTGGCAAACCGTTCCGACAGCTCAAGCGCTTCGAGCGAAAGCTGCCGCCCGTCAAAGGCTGAATAGGGCCCGGCGGGATCAAATTTCAGTGCCGTAAACCCCTGCGCCAGATATTCGCTGGCGCGCTCCGCCGCCAGATCAGGATCGTGATAGACATCGCTTTGATCGCCCGGGCGCGGATAGATGTAGGTGTAAGCGCGCAGCCGTTCATGCACTTGCCCGCCCAGCAGCTTGTAGACAGGCTTGTTCGCTTCCTTGCCAATGATATCCCAGCAGGCCATTTCCAGCGCAGACAGAACGCCCATCAGGGTCAGGTCCGGGTGCTGAGTAAAGCCGCTGGAATAGACCCGCCGCCACAGGTTTTCGATATCATGCGGGTCTTTCCCTGCGGCGTAACGCGCGAACACATCCTCGATCATCTTTGCAACCAGATGCGGATCAAATGGAACGCAGTAAGCTTCGCCAATACCCGATACGCCGCCATCAGTCGTGATTTTAACAAATACGAAATAGCGCCCGCCGAAATGCGGCGGCGGATTGCCGACGACAAAGGTTTCGATATCGGTCAGCTTCACGGCGTTCGAAACCCGCTGATCGATTTAATCTCAAGGAAGTCGCGCAAGCCATATTCGCCGTATTCACGGCCATTGCCTGACTGTTTGTAGCCGCCAAATGGCGCCATATAATCCTGGGATGTGCCGTTGATGCTGACCCCGCCTGCGCGCATCGCCCGTGATACCCGCCGCGCGCGCGCCATGTCACTGGTCTGCACATAAGCGTAAAGGCCGTAAGGAGAATCGTTGGCCATGGCGATGGCATCAGCCTCATCCTCAAACGGGATCAGGACAAGCACCGGCCCGAACACTTCTTCCTGCGCAATCCGCATTTTATTGTGGACGCCTGCGAACACAGTGGGCTTCACATAATGGCCGCGATCAAATCCCTCTGCGCGGCCTGCGCCGCCAGCGACCAGTTCAGCCCCTTCATCAATTCCAGCCTGGATAAGCCCCTGGATCTTGTCAAAATGCGGCTTGCTGACGACAGGGCCATAATGCCCGCCCTTGTGCATCGGGTCACCAAGCTTTGCCTCTTTGGCAACGCGTGCGGCAATTGCGACAGCCTCGGCATAGGCTGATCGCTCAACCAGCATGCGCGTGGGCGCGTTGCAGGACTGCCCGGTGTTTCCAAAACAGTGCAAAACGCCGCGTGACACCGCAGCCTCCAACCCAGCGTCGGCAAAAACGATGTTGGCGGACTTGCCGCCTAATTCCTGCGCCACGCGCTTGACTGTGTCTGCGGCAGTCTTTGCAATCTGGATGCCTGCCCGCGTCGACCCTGTGAAGGAAATCATGTCGACTTCAACGTGACTGGTCAGTGCATCGCCAATCGCAGCGCCCGTGCCGTGAACCATGTTGAACACGCCGTTGGGAAAGCCCGCCTCATCAATCATTTCGGCAAAAAGCTTTGCCGAGAGCGGCGCGATCTCGCTCGGTTTGAGGACCATCGTGCAGCCAGCAATCAGAGCCGGGCCCACCTTGCAGACGATCTGGTTGATCGGCCAGTTCCACGGCGTGATCAGCACGCACACGCCGATGGGTTCATGAACCACGATCCCGTCTTCACCAACATCATATTCCCACGCCATTTCGCGCGCTGCGCGGATTGTGGCGCGCAAATGGCCAGGGCCAGATTCGGCCTGAGCGTCATGGGACAGATCATAGGGCGCGCCCATTTCAGTGGAGATGGCCGTCACCATTTCGCCGTAGCGCCGTTCAAAAATGGCAATCAGTTTTTCAACGAGCGCAATGCGATCATCCAGCGCCATTGCCGCATAGCCATCAAACGCGGCGCGCGCGGCCTGCACCGCGCGGTCAACATCATCAGGGCCGCACACAGCCACTGTCGCGCAGACGTCCTCCGTTGCAGGGTTAATCGCCGTCACGGTATCAGTCGATGTGGCGGGCAACACCCAAGCGCCGTTGATATAGGATTTTAGAGCGCCCTCAGACATAACCGACGGCCCTTTTCTGATCCGCAACTGCATATTTTTCGGCGCGCCAATAATGCCAGGCAGCCCAAAAGCCAGTGGGGGCCAGGATCAGCAGTGCCATCCGCAGCGATTCTCCATCGGCACCTTTGGCCCCAGCGAAATAATCGCTGAGCAGCCCAACCCCTTGCGGCGCGACAATCAGATTGAAGACATTGGCGACCAGCAATGAGACCGCAATAACCATCGCCCGCATTTTTGGCGGAGAGAGATTTTGCAACAGCGACATCGCCGGGCCAATGTAAAAATAGATGGCCGGAATGAAAACCCACCACATCAACGTCGCCGTGGCCAGACTATGCGTGTAATAAGCGTAAATCGACGGCAGCGTGGCAAGCGCCGTCACCACGCCAAGCAGACGCAGCACTTTGCGCGGATCGGTGTAAGATGGTCGCCCGACTAGCCAGGCCGTCAGCAACGACGCGCCAATGCCCATCACCAGATGAATGGGGCCAATCACAGCCCCTGCCTCACCCACATCAAGGCCGTAGACGCGCTGGATGAACGTCGGGGTGAACCACATCAGCCCCCATCCCCACAGTGCTGACAAACCACTGCCCATGATCGTGTGAACCATCGCCTTTTGCGACCAGATAAACCTCAACGTATCGGCCAGCGTCGGTGCGTCTGTATCGGCCACGGCATCCAGCCGCCCTCTTTTGGGTTCCTTGATCGTCAGCATGATGACTGCGGCGAGGATAACTCCCGGTACGCCGAGCACATAAAAGGCCGAACGCCAGCCATATTCTGCCGCGACATAGCCTGCCATATCTGCACCCAGCCACGCGCCAATGGGTGCCCCCAACGCAAATATCGTCATCGCCATCGCCCGCCTGCCCGCTGGAAAATAATCCGCGACAATGGAGTTGCACGACGGCGTGCCTCCCGCTTCGCCAATGCCAACGCCAATGCGGGCCAGCAACAGCTGCATATACCCCTGCGACAGGCCGCAAAAGGCCGTCATCGCAGACCAGATGGTGATTGATACGGCCAGCAGATTGCGCCGACTATACCGGTCCGCCACCCATGACAGCGGTATGCCCATGATCACATAGAAAAACGCCAGCGAAACTCCGGTCAGAAACGCAACGCCGCTGTCCGTCAGGTTAAGTTCAAGCCGGATGGGTTCCAGCACAGTCGACATGACATAGCGGTCTGCAATGTTGATTGTATAGGCCAGCATCATGATGATGAGGACATACCAACGCTGCCCCAATGTAGAGGCCTGATTGACGTTGACCGGCGTGGTCTGTGCGCTACTCGCCATAAAGATTCACCTTCACGTTGCGGCCAGTTCCGGCCCTAATATGCTGCGCAGCGGATCAAGATGGCTGCTGAAATTTTCCCATTGATCGACGCCGCTTTTGAATATCGGTTGCCGCACTTGTTCAGAACTTGCAGTGCGCACGGCGCGTTCGGTCTGGTGGAAATTGAGGCACGCCTCTTCAAAAGGCAATCCGCAGAAATCAAGCAAGCGCCGCACCTGCGTGGCAAGGTCCGCCACCACATCTTCATAGCGCACGCGCAGTATTTTGCCGGGCAGAACCGCATCCCAATGATCCATCAGGCCAACATAATCGCGGTAATAGCGCCCTACTTCCTCAAGCCCGTAGGTAAATTCCTGGCCTTCGGCAAACAGCTGCTTGAAACCAGAAAAGCAGCATCCCATCGCCCCGCGCCGCGCATCGATAATCTTGGCATTGGGCAGGATCAGATGGATGAGGCCAATATGACGAAAATTGTTCGGCATCTTATCAATGAAAAACGACGTGCCTTGCTTGCGATAAATGCGGGTATCGCGGATGAAATCTTCGCCAAATTGCGTAAACTCTTTGCGGGATAATTCGGGCAAGTTAGCCGGATACTCCGGCTCATCATCGCGCATCTGGCGGTGATCGAGCCGGTGGGACAGTGCGAGGATGTTGGGCAGCTCCATTGTGCCTTCAACCTGACTGTGCGACGCCAAAATCTGTTCCAGCAGTGTTGATCCGGCGCGAGGCAGGCCGACGATGAATATCGGGTCAGCAGCGGGGCACCCTGCCCCTTTGAATTCACCCAGCAAATCTGCTGTAACGGATACGCGCTGGCGGGCCATCTCATCGGTCAAGCGCTGCGGATCATGTTTCAGCTCTTCGCGCTTCAGCTTGTTGCCGCGTTCATAATAGGCGAATGACGCCTGATAATCCGCGCGATCCTCAAGTGCCTTTCCAGCCGCAAAGCAAAGATGGTATCGATCCGCGAGCGCAATAGAGGGTGAAGCTTCCTGCTCGCGCATCTGGGCCAGTTCCGCGTCTGTAAAGCGGTAAGTCTTGAGGTTGGCAAGGCTCCAGAATGCATCACCGCAATCACGCCGAACATTATAGGCCTGGCGATAGGCAGCAACGGCTTCGTCCTGCCGCCCCACCGTTTTGAGGGCATGACCATAGGTCAAGTTGATGCCAGGGTTGTCCGGCATTGCGTCAAGCAGCGCCTGATAGGTATCCATTGCCTCGTCAAAATTGCCGACCGCCAGATTTTCATTGGCGTAGAGCATTTCAAATTCAGGATTGCCCGGCTCCTTCGCGCGGAGTTCAGTCGCCTCCGCCAGAGCCTGTTCAAACTTCTGCCGCTTCCGCAGCAATTTGGCATAGTCATAATGGGCACTGACATTATCAGGCTCCAGCTCTTTGGCTGATTCCAGCAAGAACTCTGCATCATCATAGGCGTTGAAGCGCATGCCAATTTCGGCGAGCAGCCGCATCGCCTCAACATGATGGCCCTCACGTTGAAGGAAGGCACGACATAGTGTTTCAGCTTTGGCGATCCGCCCTTCCTGAATGAAGCTGGCTACGCTTTGCAATTCAGCCGGCAGCTCGGAGAGATAAGTGAACTGCGCTTCTGCAAAATGGGCCTGCGCATCACGCCCGGCGGCACGGTGCAATTCAGCAAGCATCCGCCAACTGGCCGCAAGCGCTCCGTTGTGAGTGACGGCGGCTTGATAAGCGATGAAAGCTTGTTCCGTCTGGCCAAGATCGCGCAGGCAGTGGCCCCGTTCTTGCCAGGCCCGTCCGTAGCTTGGGGCCAAAGCGATCAATTGATCAAGCGTTGCCAGCGCAGCAGGACCATCCTTGCCAAACCGCTGTGCCACAGCCAGCGTGTAACGAGCCTCTTGATGGTCTGCCTGTTCAACAAGAATTTCGCGGCAAGCAGCAGCAGCGTCTGCAAAGCGGGCATTCTGGAGCAAGTGACGCGCGCGGATCAGCCCTTCGTCAGGGCTTTCAACTTGCGCTGTCATCTGCATTGCCATTGTTCCTCCGCGCGAAGGCGTATCCCGCCGGTGATACTGGGCCAGAACAGGCACCCCCTGCAACGCAAATCTAACGCAGCGGACGCCCCGACATGGCCGGAGCGCCCGCTGGTCTTCATCTCAGCCTCGCCGATCAGATCTTGTAAGAAAAGCGCAAGCCAACCGAACGGGGACGTGACGTGGTCGTGCGATTTTCGCCGTCGTTTCCGTTCTTGTAGAGTTGAGGGCGTTCGTCCGTCAGATTGTCACCAAAGATTTCAATCCGCCATTCATCCTTCGATACACCGAACGATGCCGCAATGGTGTTATAGGAATCGAGTTGCTGTGCAGCAGGGATGGGAGAAACGACATCACCTGGACGAACGACGACACCATTGTAGGTCACTTGCGGCCCTCTGTATTTGATATTGACGTTGTCGATTACGTCGGAAATGCTCTTGCCAACGTGGTGGAAACTAACATTGGCAAAGGGACGCAAACCCGACGCAAGCTCCTTTTCCCAATTCAGCCGAGCGTTGAACTGGAATTTAGGACTTAGTGCCAGCGGTTCGCCGAGGGCACGAAGTACCGTCGTATCACTGCGCAGATAGCGCTTTATTTTCGAATCATTGAATGAGAATGCGCTGTTGAACGTCAGCTCTTGCGTGGCGCGCCATGTTACATCGCCTTCCAGGCCTTTGATTCGCGCGTTGAGCAAGTTGGCGGTGAAAGTCTGGTTTGAGATGTTCTGATCAAACAATGAGATCTGAATTTTCTTCCAATCAATCATGTAAGCCGCGAGATTGATCTGAAGAGTGCGATCCAGCAACGAGAATTTACCACCAATCTCATAATTTTGAACCTTGTCAGGTACGTAGACGCCAAGACGGATAAAGTCAGCTTGGGTTGGACAGGTGTCAGTTCCAATAGCGCAAGGCTTGCGGTTAAAGCCTCCTGGGCGGTAGCCATCTGAATAAGTTGCGTAAACTAAAGAACTTTCGTTAAATTTATAGGTCAAATTGCCCTTGTACAAAACGCCAGTATATTTTGCTGGGGACAGACCGGCATAAATCTGGGTCAAATTCGCAGCCACGCCGTAAAATGGTGGCGGCACAAATGTTGGTTGAGGAGGTGACCCGGGCAAGGGCGGCAACGGGGTTGCGGAATAAGTGCCCGTCGCTGGGTTGTAGAAGCCACGCGAAATTCCGTCAAAACTAGTAGCTGACGACCCGTTGATTGACGCTTTCTCGTTATAATAGCGCAAGCCTCCGGTCAGCGTCAATTTTTCAGGTATGATATCAAATGACGCCTCACCGTAGGCCGCGAACTGTTTATCTTTTCGCTGCACGTCATTGAAGAAGCCTACTTTCACTGGGCGAATGCTGGTATCATTAGCGTTTACCGACGGATTGGGCGCACGACGATAGATGAATCCCGCCGCTTCCTGCAAATATGACCAGTCAGTGTTGTCGAACAGCTTATTATTGTCATAGAACAAGCCGAAAGTGCCACGAATGCGTTTATCAACTGGCGTCGTGACCCTGAATTCTTGGGTGAAGCGCTTGGTGCGGTTACGGACTTGATAGCTTTTATTTGGCGCGTAGCAGGTATTGCCCCGCGACACGTTGCTGTAATAAACGCCTGCATCGCATTCGTAATAAGGCACAAACAGGCCGATATTTGAATAGCCAGCATAATCTGCGACTTGCGTGGCACGGTGCTTCAAAAATGATCCTGTATAGATGAGGTTCAACCCACCAACGCGACCATTCAGCGTCACAGTAGAGAGGTTTACCCGATCCCGAAGCGAGTTGTCATTGAATTTGGTGACTTTCAGATCACCCACATCAGGTTCGAAATCGAAGACGCCGTCAGTATCAAGTTCCTGACGGAGGTGCATCAGGTCAAGTGACCAGTCGTCAGTGATGTTCCAGCTAAGCGCCAATCGGCCACCCCGATATGTCGCGTCATTATAGTTCTTTTCAATGAACGCATCATTGCTGATCGTTTGACGGATAGGCGCCTGATACGTGCTCCCGGTACAATTCACGACATTCGCACACGATTGAAGTGCGCGTCTCACTAGAAGCGGGTTACCCGTCGGCAGTTTGCCAGCCACCCCGACATTGCCATTGAACGGCATCTGGAATGTGCCCGCGACATTGTCGATATAGCCGCCCTGGCGGTCAGTGTAGACGACTGCGCGCAGGGCGAGCTTATCCTTGATGATGGGCACATTGATAAACGCGTCGCCAGCAACGCTCTCTTTCCCGCTTTTGGTGAAGGCATAGCTGGCATTGAAACCGGCATGGAATTCCGACGCGTCTGGTTTGTTGGTGATGTAACGAACCGCACCGCCCATTGCGCTGGCGCCGAACAGCGTGCCCTGCGGCCCAGCCAGCACTTCAACGCGCTGAAGATCGACCGTGTACAAGTCAAGGTTGCGGCCCACCAGTGAGGCTGGCGCATCGTTTATGTAGAGCGCAACGGTAGGCTGAGCCCCTGCCGTGCCGGCAATTTGGAGGCCGGGGGAATCAGTTGAAAGCCCGCGGATGAAGATTGATGACGCGCCGGGCCCGCGTGAGGCGGACCGCACGTTGGGGAGATACTCAATCAACTTGTCAAACTTGGTGATGTTCAGATCAGCCAGCGAATCGCCGCTGAGTGCTTGGATCGCCAAAGGAACCTTATTGAGCGATTCTTCACGCCGCGTTGCAGTGACGATGATGTCAGCAATGCCGCGATCCGCCTCATCGGCTGCGGCCTGGGCCCATGCTGGTGACGCCCCTGCGCCAAGCGATGCCAGCACAAATGCCGCTGTCGAAATTTTCAGATGAGCTTTCAATGTTCTTCCCCTTTTTCTACCCTTAATTTTTTAAGGGCGTAAATTCTCGTATAACAGACTGAGACCGCAGCCGACTGCACTCAATTGACCAAATTTTCGCCATTGGTAAAATAAATTCGCCCTCTGATCACATCATCTACATAACGCGATTAGAACGCCTAATATACGCTTGTCGAGCATGGAGTCTCACACGGTCCAGCGCTACCCGGCGGTCGAATTTAATAAAAGGCAGAATGGCTTATGCACGAAGGAGCGGATTTTGTCCTGCTGATTGCTTGCGAGGATCGCAAAGGCATTGTCGCTGCTGTTGCCAATTCGATTGCCAGCCAAAATTGCAACATTGTCGAAAGCTCTCAATACGGGGATGACATCACGGGGCGGTTTTTCATGCGCGTCGCGATTTCGGGCACAAGCGACATGACGACCGAAAGTTTTTCCGAAGCCTTCATGCCAGTGGCTACGGCGTTTCGGCTGGAGTGGCGCATTCACGATCTGCGCCAAAAGCTGCGCGCGATGATCATGGTCAGCCAAGGCGGGCATTGCCTGAATGATCTGCTGTACCGCACATCCACCAACCGCTTGCCGATGGACGTGACGAGCATCGTTTCCAACCATCTGACGTGGCAGCGCCGTGCCGACCATGAAGGCATTGCGTTTCATCATTTGCCAATCACACCTGAGACCAAGCTGCATCAAGAGGCCCATTTGCTGGCGATGGTGGAGGAACAGCAAGTCGATCTCATCATATTGGCGCGTTATATGCAGGTGCTATCAGACCAGCTTTGCCGCAAACTTGATGGCCGTGTGATCAACATCCACCACAGTTTCCTTCCCGGGTTCAAAGGCGCAAAGCCTTATCACCGCGCCTATGATCGCGGGGTAAAGATGGTCGGTGCAACGGCGCATTATGTGACGCCTGATCTGGATGAAGGGCCCATCATCACGCAAGACGTGTCCATCGTCGATCACGCAGACACAGTGGATGATTTGATAGCGCAGGGCCAGGATACGGAAAGCCGCGTCCTGTCACGCGCCGTTAAACTGCATCTTGAACACCGCGTGATGCTGAACGGCAATCGCACGATTGTGTTTAAGTGACGGCGGCAACTGCGCTACGCCGTTATGGCAATCACTGTTTACTGAGGAAAAACACCATATGAAAACCCGCGCCGCCGTAGCTTTCGAGGCCAAGAAACCACTGGAAATCGTTGAGCTTGACCTGGACGGCCCAAAAGCTGGTGAGGTTCTGGTCGAAATCATGGCGACGGGCATCTGCCACACTGACGCCTACACGCTTGACGGGCTGGATAGCGAAGGCCTGTTCCCAAGCGTCCTCGGCCATGAAGGCGCAGGCATCGTCCGCGAAGTGGGTGCTGGTGTCACCAGCGTGAAACCCGGCGATCATGTCATCCCGCTCTACACGCCTGAATGCCGCCAGTGTAAATCGTGCCTGTCGGGTAAAACCAACCTTTGCACGGCGATCCGCGCGACGCAGGGCAAGGGATTGATGCCAGACGGAACATCACGGTTCAGCTACAAGGGCCAGACAATCTTCCATTATATGGGCTGTTCGACATTTTCTAATTTCACAGTGCTGCCTGAAATTGCGGTTGCAAAAATCCGCGACGACGCGCCGTTCAACAGTGCGTGTTACGTCGGCTGCGGCGTGACAACGGGCGTTGGCGCGGTCGTGAACACAGCCAAGGTGCAGCCCGGCGATAATGTGATCGTCTTTGGCCTTGGCGGCATTGGCCTTAACGTGCTGCAAGGCGCGCGGATCGCAGGCGCAAACATGATTGTTGGCGTGGATATCAATCCAGACCGTGAGGAGTGGGGCAAGCGGTTCGGGATGACCCATTTCGTCAACCCAAAGACTGTCGACGGCGATATCGTGGCGCACTTGGTCGCGCTGACTGACGGCGGGGCGGATTACACATTTGATTGCACGGGCAACACGACTGTGATGCGGCAAGCCTTGGAAGCCTGCCACCGCGGCTGGGGCACCAGCATCATCATTGGCGTGGCAGAGGCAGGCAAAGAAATTTCCACCCGTCCGTTCCAGCTGGTCACAGGCCGCAACTGGCGCGGCACGGCCTTTGGCGGGGCCAAGGGGCGGACGGACGTTCCTAAAATCGTCGACCTGTATATGGATGGCACCATCGAAATTGACCCGATGATCACCCATGTGCTGAGCCTTGAGGACATCAACAAAGGCTTTGACCTGATGCATGCGGGTGAAAGCATCCGCAGCGTTGTTGTGTTCTGATGACAACAGTCGCTGACATTTTGGCGGATCATGACGGGCGGGAGGGGCCACTTCTCCCTATCCTGCATGATGTGCAAAAGGCGTTCGGCCATGTCAGTGAAGCGGCGATACGCGCGATTGCGAAGTCGCTCAATCTGACGCGGGCTGAAGTTTACGGCGTCGTCAGTTTCTATCATGACTTCCGCAAGGAAGCTGAACCCCGCCCTGTGATCAAACTCTGCCGTGCCGAAGCCTGCAAAGCGCGCGGGGTGGAGGCCTTGGTTCCGATGACGGAAGGTCAGACCCGCGTGAAGGTAGAATCTGTCTACTGCCTTGGCCTGTGTGCAGTCGGGCCTGCCGCGATGATTGGCGATCAAATTTATGCGAGATTGGACGCGAGCCGTATGACCGCGTTGATGGCCAGCCTGTGAAAGTCAGCATATCCGACGATGCCGTCGCGATTGCTTGCGGTGCGGACGCTGTAGCCGCTGCCTTTGCGCAAGCCGGGGCTGACGTGGTCCGCGTATCGAGCTGGGGCATGCACTGGCTGGAGCCGCTGGTGGAGATAGACGGCGCAGGATTTGGCCCCGTCTCAACTGATCAAGTCGCAGCCATCCTGGCTGGTACTGCAGCGTCGATTGGGCGGATTGAGGATCATCCCTTTATCGCCAAACAGCAGCGGCTGACCTTTGCCCGCGCTGGCAAAACCCGGCCAACCTCGCTTGACGATTATTACGCCACGGGTGGCTGGACTGGCCTTGCCAAAGCGCGTGAAATGGGGGCGGAAGCAACCATCGAAACTGTGCTGGCATCGGGCCTGCGCGGGCGCGGCGGGGCAGGCTTTCCCGCTGGGATCAAGTGGAAGACGGTAGCGGGTGCTGCTGCCGATCAGAAATATATCGTGTGCAATGCCGATGAGGGTGACAGCGCGACCTTTGCTGACCGGATGGTGATGGAAGGTGATCCGTTCATGCTGATCGAAGGCATGGCCATCGCTGGCTTTGCTGTCGGGGCCAACAGGGGATATGTCTACATCCGGTCAGAATATCCCCATGCCATTGCTAAGATGAACTCTGCAATTGCGGCAAGCGCGCATCTGGTGGCGCCGTTCACGGTCGAAGTCCGCGTCGGTGCAGGGTCCTATGTATGCGGCGAGGAGACATCGCTGCTGAACAGTCTGGAGGGCAAGCGCGGCGAAGTGCGTGCCAAACCGCCACTGCCTGCGCTTGAAGGCCTGTTCGGCAAGCCTACGGTCGTCAATAACGTGCTCACTCTGGCTGCTGTGCCTTGGATATTGACGCACGGCGGGGCAGCTTACGCAGCTTACGGCATGGGGCGTTCGCAGGGCACTATCCCCGTCCAGATAGCTGGCAATGTGAAACACGGCGGCCTGTTCGAAGTGGCCTTTGGCATCACATTAGGCGAATTGGTCCATGATGTTGGTGGCGGGACAGACACAGGCCGCCCTGTGCGCTGTGTGCAGGTTGGCGGGCCGCTGGGGGCCTATATTCCGCCGGATCAATTTCATCTGCCATTTGATTATGAGGCCTTTACAGCGGCGGATGCGTTGATCGGTCACGGCGGCATTACAGTTTTTGATGACACTGTTGATATGGCGCAAATGGCGCGTTTTGCGATGGAATTTTGCGCGGTTGAAAGCTGCGGAAAATGCACCCCGTGCCGCCTTGGCAGCACCCGCGGGCTGGAGACCCTTGACCGGATCATCGCAGGTGAGAATGTTGAGGCCAATCTGGCGCTGATTGCTGATCTATCCGAAACGATGAAGTTCGGGTCGCTGTGCGCGCTGGGCGGCTTCACGCCTTACCCCGTGATGAGCGCAATCACTCACTTCGGCGAGGATTTCGGGCGATGATCACCATATTAGACGGTGGCATGGGCCGGGAATTGCAGCGGCTTGGCGCGCCTTTCAGACAACCTGAATGGTCAGCCCTTGCGCTAATGGAAGGGCTAGAATTTGTCACTCAGGCGCATGATGCCTTTGCGCAGGCTGGGGCCACTGTCATTTCGACCAACAGCTATGCCGTGGTCCCTTTTCACATTGGGGAAGGGTTATTTGCAACGCGCGGCGCTGAATTGGCAGGCTTGGCCGGAAATCTGGCACGCGCTGTGGCTGACAAACACAGCCTGAAAGTTGCAGGCTCCTTACCCCCTGTGCTGGGGTCATACCGCCCTGACCTGTTTGAGGTGGAAGCTGCGCGCGCTATTCTTGCCGTGCTTATCGAAGGGCTGTCCCCTTATGCCGATGTCTGGCTTGCCGAAACGCTAAGCACACTTGGCGAAGCTGAACTGGTGGGTGAACTGCTCGCTGGTGACTCGTGTCCGCTTTGGCTCTCCTTCACGCTCAACGACGATGGCCCGGCGATGCTCCGTTCAGGCGAAAGCATCGCAGCTGCTGCGGCAACGGCTGAAAAGCTTGGTGCCAAGGCGTTGCTGTTCAATTGCAGCGCGCCTGAGGTGATGGAGGATGCCGTGCGCAAGGCGCGGCAGACGCTTAGCACTGCGGCCATAGAGATTGGCGTTTATGCCAACGGCTTTGCGCCTAGCGACGTGGACGTTGATGCCAATGCTGGGCTGAGGCAAATTCGCACTGATCTGGGTCCGGCGCCTTATCTGGAATGGGCCCAGAAATGGGTGGCGGCAGGCGCGACTATGGTTGGCGGATGCTGCGGCATTGGTCCGGATCATATCCGCGCACTGGCGGACGGACTGTCGTGAAACAAGGCCTGATCATTTCCGGCGATTTAGTGTAAGGTAAAGCCATGACATACCAGCCACAACAGGATTTCGGAACGCCAGAAAGCCGGTCGCAAGAGGCCGTGACGCTGACGATCGATGGCCGCCAGGTCATTGTGCCTGCGGGAACCAGCGTGATGCGGGCCGCCGCCGAACAAGGCACCTCGATTCCAAAACTCTGCGCCACGGATAGCGTGAAAAGCTACGGCTCCTGCCGTTTGTGCCTGGTGGAGATTAACGGGCGCAAAGGCACCCCGGCCAGTTGCACCACGCCTGTCGAACCCGGCATGGTCGTCCGCACGCAAACCCCGCACCTCGCCAAGCTGCGCAAAGGGGTGATGGAGCTGTACATCTCAGACCATCCGCTTGATTGCCTGACCTGTGCTGCCAACGGCGATTGCGAATTGCAGGACCAGGCCGGGGCCGTTGGTTTGCGCGATGTCCGCTATGCGGCAGACGCAACGCATCTGGGGCAGGCCAAGGATCAGTCCAACCCCTATTTTGATTTTGACCCCAGCAAATGCATTGCCTGTTCGCGCTGCATCCGCGCATGCGATGAAGTGCAAGGCACATTGGCGCTAACGATGGATGGGCGCGGTTTTGCGTCAAAGATTTCAGCAGGACTAGCCAGTGACACATTCCTGAGCAGCGAATGCGTATCGTGCGGAGCTTGCGTGCAGGCCTGCCCAACTGCCACTCTGGTCGAAAAAAAGGTTGTCGAAGTCGGTACGCCCGAACGCGCTGTCGTCACGACCTGTGCCTATTGCGGCGTGGGCTGCACGTTCCGCGCCGAAATGCGGGGCGAGCAGCTGGTGCGCATGGTCCCCTATAAAGACGGCAAAGCCAATCGTGGGCATTCTTGCGTGAAGGGCCGCTTTGCCTGGGGCTATGCCCAGCATCAGGACCGGATGCTGAAACCCATGATCCGCAAGTCCATTGATGATCCTTGGCGCGAAGTGAGCTGGGATGAAGCCTTTGCCTATACCGCGTCAGAATTGAAGCGGATCAGCGACACTTACGGCCGCAATGCACTGGGCGGGATTACCTCCAGCCGCTGCACCAACGAAGAGACTTTCCTGGTGCAAAAACTGGTGCGGGCAGGCTTTGGCAATAATAATGTCGATACCTGCGCCCGCGTCTGCCATTCGCCGACGGGATACGGCTTAAAAACCACCTTTGGCACCAGTGCGGGCACGCAGGATTTCGATAGTGTTGAGGACAGCGATGTCATCCTGATCATTGGCGCCAACCCTACCGATGGCCACCCGGTTTTTGCCAGCCGCATGAAACGCCGCCTGCGCGGACAGGACGGAAAGCCTGGGGCCAAGCTGATCGTCATTGATCCGCGTTGCACCGATATTGTTCGCTCCCCCCATATCGAAGCGCAATATCATCTGCCGCTGCGCCCCGGCACCAATGTGGCTGTGCTGACGGCCATGGCGCATGTCATCGTCACGGAAGGGCTGGCCGATGAAGCTTTTGTTCGTGAACGCTGCGACTGGGATGAGTATCGCCACTGGGCAGACTATGTGTCACAGCCACGCAACAGCCCGGAAAATCTAGCAGCGGTCACGCTGGTGGATGCAGCGGACCTGCGCGGCGCGGCGCGACTGTTTGCCACGGAGAAAAACGGAGCCATTTATTACGGCCTTGGTGTCACCGAACATAGCCAGGGCAGCTCAACTGTCATGGCCATCGCCAATCTGGCCATGGCCACCGGCAATATCGGGCGGCGCGGCGTTGGCGTAAACCCGCTGCGCGGTCAGAATAATGTGCAGGGCGCTTGCGACATGGGCAGTTTTCCCCATGAACTTTCTGGGTATCGCCACATCAGTGACAGCGACGCACGGGCCCTGTTTGAGGCAGATTGGGGCGTACCTATCGATCCAGAACCAGGCCTGCGTATCCCCAGCATGCTTGATGCCGCAGTCGACGGTGTGTTCAAGGCGCTTTACGTGCAGGGCGAAGATATCCTCCATTCAGACCCCAATACCAAACATGTGTCGGCGGGTCTGGCGGCGATGGAATGCGTGATCGTCCACGATCTTTTCCTCAACGAAACTGCGCATTATGCCCATATCTTTTTGCCCGGATCGACGTTTCTGGAAAAGAACGGCACGTTCACAAACGCCGAACGCCGCATTCAGCCCGTGCGCAAAGTGATGACACCGCTGAGCGGTCTCGAAGATTGGGAAGTGACGCAGCGCCTGGCCCAAGCCATGGGGCTCAACTGGAATTACACCCATCCATCAGAGATCATGGACGAAATTGCGCGGTTGACCCCCAGTTTTTCCGGGGTCTCGTTTGACCGGCTTGATGAAATGGGGTCACTGCAATGGCCTGTGACTGCCGATGCGCCTGACGGATCGCCGATCATGCACGTTGACGGGTTCGTGCGCGGAAAAGGAAAATTTGTGGTTACGGACTATGTGCCGACGGACGAGAAAACCGGGCCACGGTTTCCATTGCTGCTCACCACGGGGCGGATCCTGTCGCACTATAATGTTGGCGCGCAGACACGGCGGACTGAAAATGTCGCGTGGCATACCGAAGACTTGCTGGAAATTCACCCCGTCGATGCCGAGGATCGCGGCGTAAAAACAGGGGACTGGATCAAGCTGGCCAGTCGCGCCGGAGAGACGACTCTGCGCGCCACTGTGACGGACCGCGTTGCGCCTGGCGTTGTTTACACCACGTTCCACCACGCCGTGACCCAAGCCAATGTCGTAACCACTGATTATAGCGACTGGGCCACAAACTGCCCCGAATATAAGGTCACAGCTGTACAAATCAGCGCGTCAAACGGCCCAACCGACTGGCAGGAGGATTATGAGGCGCTGTCGCAGCGGGCGCGCCGGATCGAAGCTGTTCCGGCTGAATGAAGACCATCGACCGCCTTGTGCATATGGCCAATCAGATCGCGACAAATCTGGCGACTGATGATGATCCGGTGGCGGCGATTGCCAATCACATCATGCTGTTTTGGGACCCGCGGATGAAGGACATGATCCGGGTTCACAGCGGCGCAGGCCTGTCGCCCACTGCTGCTGCTGCTATCAACCGCTTGTCCGAACCGCAAAATGCCACCTGACACGGGTTCGCGAAACTTCCGCTTTTCGGTGCTAAAGCCGGACGGCAAAGCCAGCGAAATCACTGGGCGGGCCATCATTGTTGAAGCCCCGGTCGCGATTGAAGTGAACGGCATTGGCTACGCCGTGATGATGGCAACGCCGACAGATTTGAAAGATTTTGCCACAGGCTTTTGCCTGTCGGAACAGCTGATTGATCAAGCGGACCAGATTTTGTCGATCGACACGCATGAGGCCGAAAAGGGGTGGATTGTCCGCATCCAATTGCCGCCAGACAAAGCCGAAAAAGTGTTTGCGCGCGCCCGTCAGCGTGTTTCCGAAAGCAGTTGCGGGCTGTGCGGCATGGATAATCTGGATGAAGTGATGCGCCCGCTGCCGCTGATCACGGCGCGCGTTAATGTTGCGAATGTTGCGATTTTCGCGGCACTGGACGGCCTGCGCGATCATCAGCGTCTGAACGCGGCCACAGGGGCATCGCACGGCGCGGCCTTCTGCGCCCCAGACGGCCAGATCGTGATGACACGTGAGGATGTAGGGCGCCACAACGCACTCGACAAGTTGATCGGTGCAATGGCCACAGCAGGCCTTGGTCCAGCCACCGGCTTCATCCTGCTGACCGCACGCTGCAGTTTTGAATTGGCCCAGAAAGCGATACTGGCCAATTGCCCGCTGCTGGTGACGATATCTGCCGCGACTGATCTGGCGATCACGTTAGCCGCCAAGCACGGCCTGCGCCTGATCAGCCTTGCCCGCCCGGACGGGGCGCTTGACGCAGGGCACCAAAGCGATTGATCAGCCAGCTGCGCAGCATGGAAATGACAGGATCAGCCAGATCATCGGCGTGAAGCTTCAAATAATAACCATAGCCATCCTCAATCACAGCATCATAAGGCATCACCAGACGGCCGTCGGCAATTTCCTGCGCGAACATATCCACATCTCCAAGGAAAACTCCGCCCGCCGTCATCGCATATTGCGCCGCTGCGATGGCTGTATCGAAGGCCAGGCCTGCTTGTGTGGGCATACTCAGCCCGCTCTGCCGCAAATAAGCTGTCCAAAGCAAGTCGCGCGGTTCACCGTCAAGTTTTGAGTGCAGTAACTCCTCGCTCGTCAGAAATGCCTCAAGCGACTGGCCAGTGCTGTTCGCTGCTGTGTCAGGTGAACAAAGCGGCGCGACGCGGACCATCCAGAGCAAATCCGTAATCCGGTCATCAACATTGGGCCGGTCATAGGCAATCGCCATGTCAAAATCCGTCGCGGGCAGGCCAGTCACATGCGCGCTGGAGACATCAAGGCGAATGTCAGGATGTTCGCCGTGGAAGTCACGCAACATGGGCAAGAATAATTGCTGCAACAGGGACGGCGGCACATGGAGACGAAGCGACCGGCCGCTCACATCATCATCGCGGATCATATTCATCGACTGTTCCAGCCGGTCGAGACATTTGCTGACCACAGGGAGCAGTTCGGCGCCTGCCGCTGTGAGGGAAAGCCGCGATGCATCACGGTCAAAAAGCTGCTTGCCGAGCAATTCCTCCAGCCCACTGACATGGCGGCTCATCGCACTTTGCGACACTGACAAAGCAGAAGCTCCACCGGTAAAACTCAGGTGCTGGCCAACCGCCTCAAACGCGCGCAAAGCGTTCAGGGGAAGCCACCGGCGATTGATAATACTGCGGTTGGTCATGACCTGACCCTTTCAACTGCGATGCCACTTAACACCAGACCCCCACTGCCCGACATTTTGACATGGGGCTATGCGAAAATAGGATTGTGCTGCAAGCGTATGATGCCCCATTCACTTGGGCAGCAAAATATAAAGGTGGCGGCATGGATTTGGGGCAAATAGACGCGTGGTTGAAGGAGCGCCGTGTGGCGCACACGCTGCCGCAGGCCCTGTATACCCAAACTGATGCTTTCGATTTCGACATGGCAGCGATCTACGGCAAAAGCTGGCTGATGGTCGGCCTGGAGTGCGAATTGCCCAAGACAGGCAGTTATCTCTCCAGGATGATCGGCAAGTGGCCCGTGATTATCACTCGTGATCGTGCAGGAGCGATCCGAGCCTTTCACAACAGTTGCCGCCACCGCGGATCAATGGTCTGCGCGCTGGGCAGCGGCACTGCGCCTAAGCTCGTCTGCCCCTATCACCGTTGGACTTATGATCTGGACGGCTCTCTTTTTGCTGCTGGCCGGATGCCTGATGATTTCGAAAAAAGTGATCACGGCCTGAAACCTGTTGCGCTTGAAAATGTGGAAGGCGCATTGTTTATTTGCCTGGCAGATAACCCACCAGCCTTTGGCGGTTTCAAAGAGAAACTGGCTGCTTACGTCGCCCCCCATCATCTCAGAGACGCGAAGCTGGCGTTTGAAAGTGTGCTTGTGGAAAACGCGAACTGGAAACTGGTGATGGAAAACGCCCGCGAATGCTACCACTGCGGTACCAGCCATCCCGAACTTGCAAAAACATTCCCGGTTGGCATGTCGAAGCATTTTGACAGCGGTCATGATGCCCATGCACAAGCCTTTGAGGCCACCATGGACGCGCACGGCCTTCCCCAGACGCCTGTCGAAGGGCATTGGTGGCAAGTCGCCCGTTTTGCGCTGAACGAAGGCTGTGTGTCGATTTCCCCGGACGGGCAGCATCTTTCGAAAAAGCTGATGTGCAGCGCCAATGACGGCGACATCGGGTCAATGCGCTGGGCACTGGATCCGCACTGTTTTGCCCATGCCACAGCTGACCATATGTTCATGTTCAGTGCAATGCCTGTTGGCCCCAATGAAACCCATGTCACTAGCAAATGGTATGTCCACAAAGACGCAGTTGAAGGCGTAGATTATGACATCCAAAGCCTGACCGAATTGTGGACAAAAACCAATTTGGAAGACAAGGCCCTGGCCGAAAACAACCAGCTAGGCGTGAACAGCCTTGGCTATACGCCAGGGCCTTATTCGCAAGAGGCAGAGATGCTCGCCCAGCGTTTTACGGACTGGTATTGCGACAAGGCCCGTGACTATGTTGATGCCCATGATTGATACCCATGTCCGTTGATCCCAAAGCCGGTTTGCGGCCCGAAACGCTTGCTGTTTCATACGGCTATGACCCTGAAATGGGGATGGGGTCCGTCAAGCCGCCAATCTTCATGACGTCCACCTTTGTCTACCCGTCCGCACAACATGCCAGGGATGTGCATGAAGCCTATTTTGACGGCACGGGGCCTCAAGTGGGTCAGACCAATCACATCTATTCGCGGCTGGGCCACCCCGGCCTTGATTTCCTGGAAAAGCGCCTTGCCGCAATAGACGGGGCGCAGGCCGCTGTTGCCTTTTGCAGCGGGATGGCGGCGCATTCCAGCATTGCGTTAGCCCATGTCCGCCCCGGTGATAGTGTGATCCACGGACGCCCCATCTACGGCGGCGTGGATATGCTCTACAACAGCATCATGCCGCAATTCGGTTCTCACGCCGCCTGCTATCTTGATGGCACGGATGAAGCTGGCGTGCGCGCCGCTGCGGACGAGGCCGTGGCCAAAGGTCCGCTCAAACTGATCATTGCCGAAACCCCCGCCAACCCGACGGCAGCCATTGTTGATCTGGCGCTTATGGTGCGGATCGCTGATGACGTTGGTGCCAAGCAAGGCCACCGACCATTGGTGGTGGTGGATAACACGTTGCTGGGGCCCTTCGCGCAGCGGCCCATCGAACACGGCGTTGATCTGTGCATGACATCGCTGACTAAATATTGCGGCGGGCATAGCGACTTGCTGGCAGGCAGTGTCAGCGGGCGCGCAGAGCTAATCGATCAATTGCGGCTGCAGCGCACAACATGGGGCAACCATCTTGACCCCTACACAGCGTGGCTGGTGATGCGGTCGCTCGAATCTGTTCATGTCCGCACCGAACGCGCCATGGCCAACGCGCGCGGCGTGGCTGACTATCTGCGGGATCATCCCAAAGTGGCAGGCGTCACGTTTCTGGGGTTTCTGGCAGAAGGCACACGCCAGCGCGCCGTTTATGACCGGCAGTGTAATGCCGCTGGATCAACATTTTCGTTCCATCTGCACGGCGGCGAGGCTGAGGCGTTCCGTATGCTCGACAAACTGCAGCTGATGAAGCTTGCGGTTAGCCTTGGCGGATCAGAAACGCTGATCTGTCATTCGGCCAGCACCACCCATTATGCCGTTGCGCGCGAACAGCGGCTGGCAGGCGGCATTACGGACGGCACCATGCGGCTGTCGGTGGGGCTGGAACATGTTGATGATTTAATCGCCGATTTGGCACAAGCGCTGGAGGCAGTGTGATGGAACTGAACTTTACCGGAACCGATGTCTGCGCGATTACGGGAACTCGCAGCGCGCCAGAAACCCACTATGATGTTGTTGTCATTGGCGCAGGCCCGACCGGAATTGCAGCGGCCATTGACGCCGCGCAAACCGGCGTTTCGGTGCTCCTGGTGGACGAAAACCCAGTGTCCGGCGCGTTGATGGGCAATGATGTGCCGCTCTATTTTGGTGGGCGCATGACCGCCGCGACGCAAAATAGCCAGCGGATGCTCGAAGCGATTTTTATGA
>JANPCO010000176.1:0-10987 GCA_031430995.1 Sphingomonadales bacterium
GAAAACGGCAAGCCGGTCCAAAACCGATGGCAGCATCAAACATTATCCGCTGGATGCGTTTAACTGGCTGATCCAGATCAATCTCGTCGGCACCTTCCGCTGCGTCGCCAAATCGGCTGCTGGCATGATGACGCTGGAGCCACTGGAAGACGGCGAACGCGGCGCGATGGTCAATACAGCCTCCGTCGCAGGTGAAGACGGCCAGATGGGCCAAGTTGCTTATTCCGCGTCAAAAGCAGGCGTGATTGGCATGACTCTGCCCATCGCGCGGGATCTGATGTCCGAAGGCATCCGCATCAACACGATATTGCCGGGTATCTTCGAAACGCCGCTGATGCTTGGCGCGCCGCAGAATGTGAAGGACGCGCTGGCGGCGTCAGTGCCGTTCCCCAAGCGTCTGGGCAAACCCGAAGAATATGCCCATCTGGCGCTGACCATGATCGAAAATGGCTATTTCAACGGCGAAGACGTGCGCCTTGACGGTGCCATCCGGATGGCGCCGCGCTAACCCATTGCTGCCCCCCTCTCGCTTGTTTGAGGGGGGGGGCAGCTTTAGCCCGAACAACTCGCACCGCCCAGAACGCAAAAGCGCGCGCAGTGGGGGTGGTTGAGCTTGATGGCGGAAGACGCTTCAGCAAGTGTCTGTCCCTGATCAAATTGCGGGTCATAGGGAAGCAGCGTGCAGGCGGCGACGCGCGGCGTAAGATCGGTTTTGCGTTTCACAACCATCCGGCTCGAAGCACACATCAGGGACGAAGGCGCAACATCCAAAATCCCCCAGCAGGCTGTGGTGATTTCGGCAACGTCCGCTGTTGCGTCCATTTCAGGGAACAGCGTCAGCACCGCCGGGTCCAGCGCATCAATTGGCAGGCCGTGCTTCGCAAACAGAGCGCAGTAGCCAGCCCGCGCCGCGCCGTCGCTTTCCATCGGCAAATGTCGCCCGGCCACTGCGACACGAAAACAGTTGGCAGCCAACCAGCCAAGTCCGTCAATAGCTTTGTCCCAGCTGCCTGCGCCGCGTTCAGCCTCATGGATCGCTTTTGTGTAATGATCTAGGCTGACCCTCAGTGTCAGCTGGTCTCGGTTGGGTAAGGCAAGCAACTGGGCTTCAAACCGCCGCATCGGGCGCATCGCGTTGGTCAGCACGAGAACGTCGAACTCGCGTTCCAGGCACAGCGCGACCATGGCCGGGCAGTCTTTATTCATGAACGGTTCGCCGCCCGTAAATCCAATTTCACGCGTTGGCAGCGCGTCGCGCGCGATCTCGTCAAGATAAAGCCGAACGTCGGCAAGTGTCAGATAAACAAGCGCGTCGTTGGTGGGAGAGCTTTCGATATAGCAGCTTTTGCAGGCCAGATTGCAGAGTGTGCCGGTGTTGAACCATAAAGTCGTCAGCCCCGCCATCGCAACGCTCGCCCGCGGCTCGCCCATGGCGGTCAGATCAGGATGGGTGAACTTACGCGCATCAAGTGCTGTGAACTTTGCCGCCGCAAAGGGCGATGCCTTGATCCCTGAACTCATTGACATTTCCTCTTTGCAGGGCCGTATAGCGATCAGGCAGGCCTTAAAGCCTATCGCTATCGACGCAACGGGACAAGCGCTCCGTGTGTCAGGCATCGCCATATCCATTCGAGCGGCCCGTGCCGGAACCGGCCCATCCACGGTTTTGACCACAGTAGCATCACCGCCCATGCCGCCAGAACAAAGCTGTAAACGGCCACGCGCGACACATGGCCGAACAAGCCGAAACCGTAGCCGTAAAAAATCGTCGTCATGATCAGCGATGACGCAATATAATTGGTAAAGGCGACTTGCCCGGCAGCCACAATTCGGGCGGTAAGACGCGGCCAGATGCCAGCTTTGAACAAAAGTATGGCAACTGCGGCGTGTGCCATAGCAATGGGAACCCGGAACGGCGTTGACCAAGCGGCGACACTGCCACCAACGGTGAGTGTGTCATAACCCGATACGACGCACCATGCGGCCAGTGCCGCCATCCCGGTGAGGCCAATTCCGTATCCAACGCGGACAGTCCGCAGATAGGCAGCGTGGCTCCAATTTCCGGTCAAAAACCCGTTGCGGAACAGGGCCATGCCCAGCGCCATCAGGCCCAGTGTTTCTGCGCCATATGCAATGACCAAAGCGATTGGCCCTGCCATATCCGCTACAACGCGGCCATACACGATTTCGCCGTAGCTTGATCGCAGCGTTGCCAACTCTTGCAAAATATCAGGGGATCCTGGCGCGCCTAGCCCCGCCAACGCGCTCTGGGCATCAATGGCCATTTGCGGGTCTGCGCCGGGCGCCCCTGTCATCTGCACAAAGATGGTCATCCCGCCGATGATGCCTGCCCAAATGAGGAAGCCCGCCGTTATGAAGATCGCGGCGCGCGTTACAAGAGCGGAGGTGTCACGCCCCCGCCATCGCCAAGCAAGCGCACCAATGACGGCGTAAAGAAACAAGATGTCACCGTACCAGATCAATCCGTAATGCAGCAGGCCGAAGATCGCGAGCCACGCCATGCGTTTGAAATGAAGCACCTTTGCGCTGCCGGGTGCGGCGGCCTCTGCCCGGTCAATGAACAGCAGCATTGATGCGCCGAACATGATGGAAAATAGCGCGCGGAACTTTGCATCCACGAGGACGAAATTGATTACCCAAACCGCCTGATCAGCCCCTGTTATGCCGCCCCATGCCAATGGGTTGAGATAAGCAGCCGACGGCATCGAAAAAGAAATGATGTTCATCAGCAGGATACCCATCACAGCCACGCCGCGCAGAAAATCCAAAGTCAGCAGGCGCGGGGCAGAGGCAGCAATCATCCCATGCTGATGGCGTTCGGCGCTAAGTCTGTAAAGTGCGCGCGCGACGCGCCGGTCTGTGCTAATGGAAAGCTTGTCGATTAGGAGCCTCCGTTGCACACCGTCTCAATTACTGCGTCTCTCATTTACACCCTTCCCGCACCTGCTGATATTTTGCTTTCTGTCGAAGCCATTCCGATGGCGGATCAGCGGCTCTTGTCCGATACTCTGACCGTGTGGGGATGCGGCCCGATGACGCCGGTGCCATGCATGGACGGTCTGGGGCAGCGGACTTGGTTCACGGTCAGCGGTCGCCTCGACATTGTTTATAAAGCCAAGGTGGAAATTGATCGCGCGCCTACATCGATCAGCGGCCTGAGCCCTGGTCCTCGTGCGGCCCTTCCCGCCTATGTGATCCCTTATTTGATGCCCAGCCGCTATTGCCCATCTGATCTGCTGCAGAATTTCGTGGCGGATACATTTGCAGCTGCCGATAAAGGCGCGCTGATCCTTGAAATGGCAGAATGGATTTATACGCATATTGATTATGTTCCGGGCAGCACAGGGTACCGGGCGACAGCCAGCGATGTGTTCCTTGGGCGGCGCGGCGTCTGCCGCGACTTTGCCCATTTGCTGATTGCCTTCGCCCGGGCCGTAGATGTGCCTGCCCGCATGGTATCCGCTTACGCGCTAGGACTGGACCCGCCGGATTTTCACGCCGTGGTTGAGGTTTGGCTGGATGGCCGCTGGCATCTGGTTGATCCAACACGCCTTGTTCCTGAAACCAACCTCGTCCGCATCGCCGTTGGCCGCGATGCGACTGACGTTGGTTTTATGACGATCTTTGGAACAGCGGTGATGAACGAACAGACGGTGGTCGTGACCTCACCTTGAAACGGAGGTGGGAAAAGGCAAGGGCCTGTGAGCTCACCCAGCCTTCGCCACGGCCACCATGGCAGGGCGCAACAGCCGGTCCTTGATCATGTAACCGGCTTGCATTTCCTGAACGATGGTGCCGGGTTCTTCTTCGCTGGCAAGCTCGATCATCGCCTGGTGCTGGTTGGGGTCAAGCGGCAGGCCGACAGCGGCAATGCGTTTGATGCCGTTGCGGTCGAACACAGAGAGCAATTCACGCTGAGTGGCTTCTAAGCCAATGACCAAGCCCTTATGCGCTTCGTCTTCGCGCATAGCAGGCGAAATGGCATCGAGTGCGCGCGACAAGTTATCGGCGACGGACAGCACATCGCGTGCGAAATTGGTTGCGGCATAGGCCCGGGCGTCCTGCGCGTCCTTTTCCAGACGGCGGCGCACATTCTGGGTTTCAGCTTTGGCATAAAGCAGCTGATGGCGCGTTTCTTCCAGTTCAGTTGTTAACGCGGCTGCTGCGTCAATTTCTTGTTCTTCAACGGCCACGTCTGCAGCGTCGATGTTCAGTTCTTCATCACTCATCAGGTCATCAATCTCGTCAATGTTTGTGCGGTGAAATCCACCATGGGAACGATGCGGGCGTAATTCAAGCGGGTGGGGCCAATCACGCCCACCACGCCCACAACGCGCCCGTCTCGTCCGCGATATGGGGCCGCTATCACCGAAGAACCAGAAAGGGCGAACAATTTATTCTCCGCGCCGATAAAAACTTTGGTCGCGGCTCCTTCACGCGCACTGTCGAGCAGACGCGAAATTTCTTCTTTGCCCTCAATTTCGTCCAGCAACTGCCGCACGCGGTCGAGGTCAAGGGCCGCCGCTTCATCAATCAGGTTCGCCGCGCCGCGCACGATGAGGATGGGCCGCTGCGCAGCGTCCGTCGCCCATAGGGCCAATCCGCGCTGAATGAGGTCTGCCGCACTCGTATCCAGCGCCACTCGTTCCTTGGCAATTTCGCGGGTGATGGCCAATCCTGCCTCTACAAGCGTCATCCCGCCCAGTCGCGCGGTCATAAAATTCCCCGCCTCAACCAAGGCAGCCGGAGACATGGCGCGGGGGAGGTCGACGACGCGATTTTCGACCGAACCATCATCACCAACCAGCACCAGCAGGGTCTGGCGATCGGATAGTGGCACAAAGGAAAATTGCCGCAACCGCACTTCGCGAGTGGGCACCAGCACCAGCCCCGCACAAGCCGATAGACCCGAAAGTGCGGAAGATGCCGCGGCCAGTGCTTCCTCAATCGGACCGCCTGCCTTGACCCGCGCTTCTATGGTCGCGCGTTCGTCTGCTGTGGGTTCAGCCGCCTGCATCATCCCGTCGACAAACAACCGGAGCCCGCTCTCTGTCGGCATCCGACCTGCCGACGTGTGCGGCGCAGCGAGCAAGCCCAGCTCCTCCAAGTCCTGCATCACGTTGCGGATCGAGGCAGGCGAGAGGTTCATTGTTCCCAATTTTGATATTGTCCGCGATCCCACAGGCGCGCCGCTTCCGAGGTATGACTCGACAACGATGCGGAACACATCTCGGGCGCGGTCTGTGAGTTCGTGGACGGGGGGGGTCATGTCAGCGGCCCAGAACAAGGTCTAACTTGCCAAAAATCTGGGCAAGATGACGTTCGCTGATCCTGCCGATTCTTTCTCCAAGCAACGTCCGATCAATTGCAGTCACTTGATGAACTTGTGCCACCGAGTCGCGATCAAGGCCTGTGGATTTTGCGGTCAGTGTGACTGAACTGGGGGCATCACGCCAATTGAGGTTCCCGGTGAGTGGAACACAGACGATAGTCATCAGGCGGCTTTGATTGAGGCGATTGCCTTGAATTACAACAACAGGACGGTCGAATGCTGCGTCAGAACCACGTGCCTCACCAAGATCTGCCCAAAGGATGTCGCCTTGGGCAACTACCACTCCACCTTCCTGAGGATGTTGCTTGCCGCGCGCCGGGTAAAACGCAAATCCTCAGGCCCTGCCGCGTCAATGGCGGCGTTGATTGCTTCCGTTATCGCTTCATTATCACGCTGGGTTCCAACGAAGTCACGGATGGCGCGGGCATAGAGTTTGCTGCGCGGTAGCTTCAAGCGCTTGGCAAGGGCCTCCGCGTCAATGAAAATATCGTCTGGAATCGAAATTGCAACTTTCATACCAGAAGTATGACCGAATAGCTGCCCAGTGTCAATTTTTAGGCGTTTTGAGCGATTTAGTCTTTGCTTCAACAAGTCGAGTGGCTGCCTTTATTCGCTCTAAAACGGCCGAATTTTTTGCGGAATAACATCCCCAGTAATGTCGAAAAGTAACAGTGCGTCCGATATCAGAGGCCCACATAATCATCGTAGTCGGGCTATCGTGAGAACTTTCATCGCACGGAATTCCTTCTTTTCGCTCTCCAATTGCCCGAAGCGGTGCAAGCAATAATCGAACGCGTTCATAGAGTAATCGTTCGTTTGAAAACGAGGGATTTTGGGTTGATGGAGCACCGAGCCGGTCTTCTTTCTTGAAGCTTCCGGACCCGAGTGGTCCAATCTCAAATTCCAAACTGCCTGTTTCGCCACCAGTTGACAGTATGATCCTCTCATCTGGCAGGATCGTTGGTTCGGATGCCAAGGGGTCTGTGGGTTGACTCGCCGAGCATGACGCGATGGCAAGCGCGGTGATTAGACTAGACCATATTTTCACAGCTCGCGTTTACCCCAAATTTTATCTTATTCGCTTCTTCGCGTGCGAAATTCATATTACGCCGTAGTTCACCCTTTTCGAGGACTAGCGGATCGGATGCGTCTCGCCTAGAGGCACGCACTCATCAACAAAGGACAAGATAAATGCGCCCATCAGGCCGTGCCCCAGACGAAATGCGCACCATCACGATTGAACCCGGTTTCACCAAACATGCAGAGGGCTGCTGCCTTGTGTCATTCGGCGATACCCGCGTGCTGGTGACGGCCAGCATCGAAGAAAAAGTGCCGCCATTTTTGCGCGGCAGGGGCGAAGGTTGGGTGACGGCGGAATATGGCATGCTGCCCCGCGCCACGCATACACGCGGCAGCCGGGAAGCGGCGAAGGGCAAACAATCTGGCCGCACGCAGGAAATCCAGCGCCTGATTGGCAGGTCGTTGCGCGCCGTAGTAGACTTGAAGGCACTCGGGGAACGTCAGATCACTCTCGATTGCGATGTGATTCAGGCTGACGGCGGCACGCGCACAGCGTCCATCTCTGGCGCTTGGGTCGCGCTGCGATTGGCGGTCGATCAGTTGATGAAAGACGGGAAGCTGGATGCTGACCCGATCACGGCCCAGGTCGCCGCGATCAGCTGCGGGATTTATCAGGGCACGCCTGTGCTGGACCTTGATTATATTGAAGACAGCAATGCCGGGGCGGACGCGAATTTCGTGCTGCTGTCGAACGGCAACATTGCAGAAGCGCAAGCCACAGCGGAAGGCGAGACCTATGACGAGGAAGCGCTGCTCCGCTTGCTCCGTCTTGCCAGGATTGGCTGCACGACGGTGTTTGCGGCGCAATTGAAAGCTGTGGGTCGGTAATTTGATCCGCAAACTCTCGCCCGGCCCGCTGGTGATCGCCAGCCATAACCAAGGTAAGGTCCGCGAGATCCGCGCTTTGTTGGCGCCGTTCGGCATCGAACCTGTGTCCGCAGGCGACCTCGGCCTGCCGGAACCTGAAGAAACTGGCACCACATTTGCGGAAAATGCCCTGCTTAAGGCGCATGCCAGTGCGCAGGGGTCCGGCATGGTCGCGCTGGCCGATGACAGCGGCTTGATCGTCGACGCGCTCGGCGGAATGCCCGGCGTCTATACAGCCGACTGGGCGGAGCAGGCCGCTTACGAAGGCGGGCCGGGGCGTGATTGGTATATGGCGATGGGCAAAGTTGAGGGGAAACTGGTGGCGCTGGGGGCAGACGCAATCCGAACAGCGCGCTTTGTTTGTACATTGGCCATTGCCTGGCCCGATGGGCATTCGCAAGTCTATGCTGGCACTGTCGAAGGCAGCCTCACCTGGCCGCCGCGCGGGATGCTTGGCTTTGGTTATGACCCGGTCTTTGTGCCAGTTGGTCATATGCAGACGTTCGCCGAAATCGACCCCGCAGCCAAACACGCGATGAGCCACCGGGCAGATGCCTTTGCAAAGCTGGTCAAAGACGCGCTCAACGGATAACAAACGCGGTAACCGCGCGTAAACAAGGGGAGTGCAGGGTGGAACGGATCGGAATCGGGCTGGCAGGAATCGCCCTTATCTTAGCGATCGCTGTCGCCTTTTCTTCCAACCGCCGCCATATCCGCCTGCGCGTCGTGGGGGCGGCATTTGCGCTCCAAGTGACAATTGCGGTCCTCGCGCTTTATGTGCCAGCGGGTAAGCGGGCCATTGCGGCGATGTCTGGTGGTGTTGCAAATCTGCTCGGCTATGCGCAGCAGGGTGTGAACCTGATTTTTGGGGATCTGGCCAAGCCGGAAATTGGTGGCAACAGCTTTGCCTTGTCCGGGCTGACTGTGATCATCTTCTTCGCATCGCTCATTTCCGTGCTTTATTATCTGGGCATCATGCAATTTATCGTCCGCTGGGTTGGCGGGGCGATCCAGAAAGTCACTGGCATTTCCAAGGTGGAAAGCCTGTGCGCAGCTGCGAATATCTTTGTTGGCCAAAGTGAGAGTCCGCTGGTCATTCGGCCCTATCTGGCAGGGCTTACTCAGGCGCAGTTATTCCTGGTGATGACGTCTGGCATGGCGGGCGTTGCGGGCACCATCTTGGCGGCTTATGCATCAATGGGGATCAAAATCGACTATTTGCTTGCTGCGAGTTTCATGGCTGCGCCTGGCGGTATATTGATGGCCAAAATCATCATGCCTGATGATCCCAAAGACGCCGAAGTAGAACCCGTCATCCTCTCCGAAGCGAGCCATGATGACGAAAAACCCGCCAACATCATCATGGCCGCTGCCCAAGGGGCGCAGACGGGGGTGAAGTTGGCCGTTGCCGTCGGCGCAATGGTGCTGGCGTTCGTGGCGCTGGTGGCGCTGGCCAATGGCATGTTGCAGGGCATTGGCGGCTGGTTTGGCTTAGAGGACTTGTCGTTTCAGGCGATGCTCGGCCTGCTGTTCAAACCGGTCATGTATCTGCTCAACATCCCCTGGAACGAAGCAGGGCAAGCAGGCGGGCTGTTCGGCACAAAAGTCGTGCTGAATGAATTTGTCGCTTATATTGAGCTTGGCAAGATGCAGGGCAGCTTGTCTCCGCTCACGACTGCGATCGTCACTTTTGCACTTTGTGGTTTCGCGAACTTCAGCTCAATCGCCATCCAAATGGCTGTCACAGGAAGCCTTGCTCCCAACCAGCGGCCGATGATCGCGAAGCTCGGCATCAAGGCACTGATCGCAGGGAGCCTTGCCAATTTGATGAGTGCGGCGCTTGCCGGGTTGCTGATCGGCGGCTAGGCCTGCCGCGTTCGAAATTACAAAAAGGAGAAACAACATGTTCAGTCACATCATGGTCGGCGCAACCGACCTTGCCGCGTCGAAAGCCTTTTACGATGCCACCCTTGGCGCGCTTGGCGTAGGCCCTGGCAATCAGGACGACAAAGGCCGCGTCTTCTACATGACCAAAACCGGCATTTTCGGGATTAGCATTCCCATCAACGGCGAGGCCGCGTGCGGCGCAAACGGCGGCACCGTTGGCTTTGCAGTCGAAACGACTGAACAAGGCGACGCGTGGCACGCCGCGGGTATCGCAAATGGCGGCACGACCTGCGAAGATCCTCCCGGGCTGCGCGAAGGCGCAATGGGCAAAATGTATCTGGCCTATCTGCGTGATCCATCAGGCAATAAAATCTGCGTTTTGAAGCGGATGGGCTGACACGAACATGACCCTGACCACCGTTTCCACAGCACAGGCGCACGGCGGCGTGCAGGGTGTTTACAGCCACGCATCGGCGGCTACGGGCACGGAAATGACCTTTTCCGTCTTCGTGCCGCCGCATGCTCCCGGCGCGAAGTTGCCCATCGTCTGGTATCTCTCTGGCCTCACGTGCACCCATGCCAACGTGACCGACAAGGGCGAGTTTCGCGCGGCTTGTGCCGAACTCGGGCTTATCTTCGTTGCGCCAGACACGTCCCCGCGCGGTGAAGGCGTTCCCAATGATGACGCTTATGATTTTGGCCAGGGGGCAGGCTTTTATGTCGATGCCACGCAAGCGCCATGGGCCGAACATTTTCAGATGCGCACCTATATTGAGGATGAATTGCCTGCGCTAATCGCTGAACATTTTTCCGCCGACATGGCACGCCAAGGCATCATGGGCCACAGTATGGGTGGCCACGGCGCGCTCACCATTTCGCTGCGCAACCCAGGGCGGTTCCTCAGCACGTCAGCCTTTGCGCCGATTGTGTCGCCGGTGAATTGCCCTTGGGGGGAGAGAGCTTTGGGCGGATATCTCGGGGCGGATCGCGCGGCGTGGGCGGATTATGACGCATGTGCCTTAGTCAAGGCGGGGGCACGCCTGCCGGACCTTCTGGTCGATCAGGGGGAGGCGGATGGTTTCCTCGAAGGCCAATTGAAAACGCAATTGCTGGCCGATGCCTGCGCCGCTGCGGGCCAGCCTGCAACCATCCGCATGCAACCAGGCTATGACCATAGCTATTATTTCATCTCCACCTTTATGGCGGATCACCTGCGCTGGCATGCCGAGCGACTGGGATAAAACGCCCCCCACCACAGTGCTCCGGGCTTGACCCGGAGCCTAGCGGGGACGCTTCAGTGTTTGAGACTGCTGGGCTCCGGGTCAAGCCCGGAGCACCGAGTGAATAGCTGAGCTAAAAGACACCCATCACCAGCCCGGCGGACAGTAATGCGCCCAAATCCCGACACCGTGCCAAATCATCCGCCCCAATGACTTTGGGAGCCAAGATCGCCTCCGCCGTCTGCGCATGAGTGCAAATGATCAGCGGCTCCGCCACAGCTTTCAACCGCCACCCCGTCGCGATCCGCGCAATCTGACGCGCGGCCCCTTCACCGTCTGACCCAGCGCAGATCATCGTCGCATAAGGGCGGCCTTCGATCTGGCCAAGCACCGGATAATAAGTGCGGTCAAAAAAATCCTTCATCACACCCGACATGCAGGCCAGGTTTTCGGGACACGCGAAGAGGTAGCCGTCAGCAGCGAGGAGATCGTCGGGCGTGGCGTCGGCGGCGCGCTTGATCGACACCCCCGCCTCGCCACTCGCACCGGCGGCCTGCGCCATCGCCTCACTGCCGCCCGT
>JANPCO010000177.1:0-2475 GCA_031430995.1 Sphingomonadales bacterium
GATCAGGCGTTTGGCCTCAACGGCAAGGTCCACACCGTGGGTGGCGCGGAACCGCCATACGAGATGATCATCCATCCGCCCGCTGCGTGTGACCTCCGCGTCAAAAGTCAGCAAGTCACGTTTCAGGCCGCGAACACCGCCTCGGCCTTCGCGCCATGCGGATTTGCCAGCTTCGGTCAATTGGATAACTGAGCCTTCCTCCGCATTCAGACGCGGTGGGGCAACAGGGCCTCCGAACCAGCTTTCATAAAGAGCGTTGGCACAGACAAGGCGGCCAGACCGGTCAGTGATGGCAATAGCCGCATCGTCATTGTCCGCCGCTTCGCGCACCAAAGACCAATCACTTTCAACCGCTGCGACAGCGCGTGACGGGAACAGTCGAGTGGATGCATAAAAAAGCGCAGCAATGCCAATGATAGCGCCGCCAAACCCCGCCGCCACGGCGATATCGCCGACAGCCCACAGCAGCAGTCCAGCCGTTGCAAAAGCAGCAATACCTACGGCAGCAAACAACCGCGGGTCCGCTCCCTCTTGCCCAACAAAGGCCTTGGCCGTCACGGAAACTTCGCATTCCGGGCGGCCCGTGCGCGCCATTTGCGCAACTGCCACCAGCGCCAGCCGAACGCTGCGATAACATAGCCAAGGGCAGCAGACACAACTGAAATGATGAACAATCCTAGCAGCATGGCTGGCGCTGCTTCAGACAACAGCCAGCCCATCCACTGCGAAAGCGAAGCTCCGCTTTCGATGAGCGCGCTGATCTTGCTTGAGTCCGCGCCGATATTCAGAATCGAATTCCCGACATAGACCGAAGCAATCAGAATGAACGGCGTCGTCGCTGGGTTGCTTAGGAATGTCATCGCTGCGCCTAAGGGTATGTTCGCGCGAAACGGCAACGACAGCAACGCCGTGCCAACAATTTGCAATCCGGGGATCAGCAGAAAAATCCCGACGAGTAGCCCAAGTGCCACGCCGCGCGGCACGGATCGGCGCGTGAAACGCCACAGAGCCGGATGGAAGACGCGTTTGGCAAAGGGTTTGAGGAAACGGTTTTGTTCAAAGCTTTCTCGCGTCGGGGCCTGGGCACGAAACCATGTGTTCAGGCGGCTCATCCGCTATCCTTCATGATCTGGCCCTCATGATCCGGGCTGCATCCCGTTTCCATTCGCGTTCTTTGATATGTTCACGCTTATCATGCGCTTTGCGGCCCTTGGCGAGCGCAAGTTCCACCTTGGCTTTACCGCGACTGTTGAAATAGACGGACAGAGGTACAAGCGTCATGCCGTCACGCGCAACGGCACCGTGCATCTTGTTGATTTCGCGTTCTTTTAGCAGCAGCTTGCGCGGGCGCTTGGGTTCGTGATTGTGCCGGTTGCCGTGGCTAAATTCTGGAATGTTACTGTTGATCAGCCAGATTTCGCCATTTTTCACTTCGGCATAGCTTTCAGCAATGCTGCCTTCGCCAAAGCGCAAAGCCTTCACTTCTGTTCCGCGCAGCACAATGCCAGCTTCGTAAACCGTATCGATTGCGTAATCGAACCGCGCGCGCCGGTTTTCAGCGACGGTCTTAACCTTTTCCGCGTCGGTCTTTGGGCGTGCCACTAAATGAGACCTGCATGGTCAAGAGCAGCATCAACTGCGGCTCGTGCTTCGGCGGAACAGGCCGTCAAAGGCAGGCGCATTTCCTCCGTCATCCCTTCAAACACACGCGTCATGGCATATTTGACGGGGCCAGGAGACGCATCTGTAAACAGGGCCTGATGAAGCGGGAACAACTGGTCATTGAGCACCTGGGCCGCCGCAACATCGCCTTGCTGGCAGGCTTTTTGAAATTCCGCGCACAGCGCAGGCGCAACATTGGCTGTGACAGAAATCGCACCGACCCCGCCCACGGCATTGAACGCCAGTGCCATATCATCATTACCAGATAGCTGGCAGAAATCCGTGCCGCACAGCAACCGGTGCGATGTCACGCGTTCAATCGCACCACTTGCGTCTTTGATGCCGACGATGGTTGGCATTTTGGAAAGCCGTGCAACAGTTTCCGGCTTCATATCAGTCACTGTGCGCGCAGGAACGTTGTAAAGAACGATGGGCAAGTCATTGCGTTCAGTCAAATAAGCGAAATGCTGAAAGATCCCCTCTTGATTGGGGCGATTATAATATGGCGCAACCACAAGCGCGGCGTTGGCCCCGCATTTCTTTGAAAAATTCATGTGCAGCAGCGCGTTGGTGGTATCATTTGACCCGCAGCCTGCGATGACTGGCACACGCCCTGCCGCTTGTTCTACGCACAACTCAATCACGCGGTGATGCTCCGCGTTAGACAGTGTCGCGCTTTCGCCAGTGGTGCCGCACGGGACGAGCCCACTGGACCCATTGTCGATCTGCCAATCGACCAGACGCCGAAAAGCCCGCTCATCAATCGATCCATCGCGAAAAGGAGTCACAAGAGCCGGAATAGAGCCGGAGAAC
>JANPCO010000178.1:0-7018 GCA_031430995.1 Sphingomonadales bacterium
ATTGACCGCATGCCTGGCGCGAATGCCGCTCTGCGCACCGAGGCAGAGGCTGTGCTCCGTCAGCGGATCGTCTATGAAGGATCGCGGCTGGACCTGACGGACAAAGGCGCCGCGCCGTGGTGGATGATGTCATCCGGTGATGAAATGGCGATCAAGGCGCTGCTTGTCACCATGGGCCGTCCGGGTTGGTCAGACGATGACGGTCGCATGATGGTTGGCGTCGCGCTGCGTCAGTCACGTGGGCATTGGGATACGACAGTGGCGAACGCATGGGGCACCATTGCCGCCCAGCGCTTTGCGGCTCGCTATCCAGCCCAAGCCGTGATGGGCATCACAACTGCCAGCCTTGGCAATGCAAACGCGTCGCAAGTCTGGCCGATGGCATCTGATACCGCTCCGCTGCGGCTAACATTGCCGCCTACGCAAATGCCGCTGATCCTGAAACAGGCAGGCGGCGCTGGCCCTTGGGCGTCCATTTCGGTCCTTGCGGCGGTTCCTTTGAAAGAGGCTCTGTTTGCTGGCTACCGGATTGAGAAAAAGGTGACAGCGGTATCGCAAGCCAAATCAGGCCAATGGACGCGCGGCGATGTGGTGAAGGTGCGGATTACAGTGCAGGCCAGTGTTGGCCGCAACTGGGTTGTGGTGAATGATCCTATCCCGCCAGGCGCGACTGTGCTCGGCGGCCTTGGCAGCCAATCCCAGCAACTGGCAGCCGCGGCAAACGGGGGCGAGGGCGTGTCGCCATCCTATGCCGAACGCGGCAATGACAGCTGGAAAGGCTATTTCGAATGGGTGCCTGAAGGGCGGTTCGTGGTTGAATATGCGATGCGACTGAATGGCACTGGCCAGTTCAAATTGCCGCCAACCCGAGTTGAGGCCATGTATTCGCCTGACATTCGCGGGGTCATTCCCAATGATCCTGTCGCGGTTGTGATGCGGTGACACGCCTTCGACGGTTTGGATGGGGCGTCGGCATCGCCGCGCTGGCGCTCATCCTTGGGCTCTGGATCGCGACCATTCCGCCGCTGTTACCCGGCCACAAAGCTGTTGTCGCCAGTTGGAAGCCCAGCGAAGCCTGGCTTTATGATCGCAACGGCGAATTGCTGGACAGCATCCGCGTTGATTTTCGCGCGCGGCGACTGGCGTGGGTGCCGCTCAGCAAGATTGCGACGATTGTTCCAGCGAGGATCATTGCCGCAGAGGATAAGCGGTTTCGCGATCACAGTGGCATTGATTGGCTGGCAATAGGCAGTGCCATCCAGTCACGCTTTGATGGCAGCCAGTCACGTGGGGCCAGCACAATTTCGATGCAAGTCGCGGCTTATCTGGCTCCGGAGCTTTCGAAACCTGGCCAGCGCAGTTGGCGGGACAAGCTGCGGCAGATGCGCGCCGCGCGGGACCTGGAAAGCGGATGGTCAAAGGATGAAATCATTGAGGCCTATCTCAATCTGGCAGGCCTCCGCGGTGAGGCGCGCGGGATCGGCGCTGCTGCACTGGGATTGTTCGGGAAAACGCCTGACGCACTGACGGATGAAGACGCGGTTCTGATTGCGGCGCTTCTTCCGGCACCGGGCGCTTCATCATCCGCCATTGCCGCGCGGGCGTGTCGCATAGCCCCGGAACTGGATTGCGCGCAGTTGCGGGCGGCGGCAGTTGCCATTTCGGGTGGTGCACGCGCCTTGGCACTGGATCCGGGGCTGGCCCCGCATTTGGCAGTGAAATTGCTCACCAAGCCGGGTCTTCGGGTCAATACGACGCTCGATCGAACCGTGCAGCAAATCGCCACGACCGCGTTGCGGCGGCAATTGCTTGGTCTCGGGGCTGACCGCGCGCGGGACGGCGCTGTTGTGGTGGTGGATAATGTGAGCAGCGATGTGCTGGCTTATGTCGGCGGCGTTGGAGGCGAATCGACCGCTGCGGCAGTCGACGGTGCGGATGCTTACCGGCAAGCGGGCTCAACCCTTAAACCGTTTCTTTATGCCCAAGCGATGGAGCGGGGCTATTTGACACCCGCGTCGATCCTTGACGACACGCCCGTCCAACTCGATACCGCGTCCGGGCTGTATGTGCCGCAAAACTATGATCGCGGGTTTAAGGGGCCAGTGTCGGCCCGCACGGCGCTTGCCAGTTCGCTGAATGTGCCTGCCGTGCGCACTTTATTACTGATGGGGCCAGATGCATTTCGCGACCGGTTGTGGGACAGCGGCTACCGCGGGCTAAGTGAGGACGGGCAATATTACGGCTTCTCCCTCGCGTTGGGGTCAGCAGAAGTAACATTGATGGAACAGGCAGCGGCGTATCGCAGTCTGGCGCTTGGCGGGCGCTGGTCAGCTCTTCGGCTGGTGCGTGAGGATGCGCAGGAAACGCTGCGAACAGTCGTCAGCCCAGAGGCAAGCTGGATGGTCGGCGACATTCTGGCAGACCCCGGCGCGCGGGCAACGACATTCGGGCTGGATAGCGCCTTGAAACTGCCGTTCTGGGCAGCGGTCAAAACGGGCACATCCAAGGCCATGCGCGACAATTGGTGTGTGGGCTATACGGATCGCTACACCGTTGCGGTTTGGGTCGGGAATCTGGAAGGGGATAGTATGAAGGCCGTTTCCGGCACCAGCGGGGCAGCGCCGGTCTGGCGTGATATCATGCTCGCCCTTCACCAAAGCCGCCCCGGCGCCCCCCCTGTGCGCCCGGCAGGGCTGGAACGGCGTCAGATCAGTTTTGCCGCCAATCTGGAATCGCCGCGTGCTGAGTATTTCCTGCGCGGCATGGGTGAGAATAGTCAATCCCAAGCGCCTGACACGGCCCGCCGTCCCCACATCACCAATCCAGTCAATGGATCAGTTTTTGCGCTTGATCCAGACATCCCCCTCAATCGCCAGCGGATGGGGGTGAGTGTTGCCGGATCGGTGCAAGGCCACCGGCTGTTGCTGGATGGCCGAGATATTGGTGCAGCGGATTCTAGGCCACAGCTGCTGACGCTCCCCGGTGTGCGGCGTCTGTTTCTGGTCGATCCGGGGGGTAAGGTCGTCGATCAAGTGCAATTTACGATGCGGTAGGCGTGCGGCGCTGGACGGAATAGCAATTGAGTTACAACCCTGAACGCCAGACAACAGCGCGTTCAGCCTGCGGGAAGCATGGTGCCCTTAGAGAAATTTCAAGGCGGGGATTGGCCCGTCATTTTGCTTGCTTACGGAGGCCCGTCATGCGTTCAGCCCTTCTTCCCTTCATCGCTCTTTTAGCGGCCATGCCTTCGGTTGCCTCGGCGTCGGAAGCGTCGCGTGACATGAACCGGATGGGCGACATGCTCAGCAACCCGCGCACGCAGGATGCCATGGCTGGAACAATTGGCGCATTGCTTGCTGCCTTCATGGACATGCGTGTTGACGGCATTGCCAAGGCGCTGGAACCCATGAACGGTGGAAAGCCGATCCGTATGAAAGGCAACACTGTCCGCGAAATCGCCCAGGCACGCGATCCCAATATTGAAGCGAAGGTAGAAAATGGCAGCCGCGCTCTTGTTGGTGGCGCTGGTGCAATGGCAAAGGCCATGGCCGCGATATTGCCGCAACTGGAAGATGCGATGGCGCGGGCAGGCGGTGCGATGGAGCGCGCAAAAGATCAGATGCCTCAAACACGCTAGGCCACATCAACAGGGGTGACGCCGCACCTGTGCTTTGTTAATGCGGGCTATGTGGCGTCTCTTCCAATTTCCCCTTTGTCCCTTTTCACGCAAGGTTCGGCTATTGCTGGGCGAAAAGGGGATTGGCTATGAACTGGTGCGCGAATCGCCTTGGGATCGGCGCGATGAATTTCTTGATCTGAACCCCGTCGGGCAAACACCAGTGATGGCGCATGCTGCACAGAAAATCACACTGATGGATTCTGGCGCGATCTGCGAATATTTTGAAGAAACGGAAAGCAAGTCTCCGATGATCACGGGCACGGCCCCTAACCGTGCTGAGATACGGCGTTTGGTCGCGTGGTTTGATGAATTTTTCTACCTTCAGGTCGTGGGCCCCTTGCTTCACGAACGGATGGAAAAACGGCTGGTGCAGCGCGCGGCGCCAGATGCAGGCGTGCTTCGCCAGGCGATGAAAAGTGCCAATCAATTGCTTGATTATACCGATTGGCTGCTCGACAACCGCAATTGGCTGGGCGGTGCTTCGCTGAGTTTGGCTGATCTGGCTGGCGCGGCGCATATTTCAGTTGCCGACTATCTCGGCGGAATCGACTGGCGCAGCCACACCCAGACGCGGGACTGGTATTCAGGGCTGAAGTCCCGTCCCAGCTTCCGTCCGCTGCTGTCAGAACGGATGGAAGTGATTGCACCGCCGCCCCACTATGACAAGGTGGATTTTGACGCTTAACGGGTGAATTCACTATTGCGAAGCGTTATCATTTATGTCAGACCCTGCGGATCATCACCGATCAGGAGCCTGCCATGACGCCGCAAACCCCGACCCCGCAACCTGCGACCCCGCAAAGCCTTGCTTCGCTATTCACTCCGATCCGCGATTTGCGCGATCTTCCGCTCCTATCAATGCATGTGATTATGGCGATGCGGCTTTGCGTGATATGTGCAACGGCTGATCGTGATCCGGGGGCCGCGTTGGAACAGCGCTTCGCATCCGCCCTTGCCGCGCGGCGGTTTCAGGTGCTTGTCGTGGCGATTGATCAGGCCTGGCCAGAACCATTCATGATTAGCCGCCCCTGTTGCGCGCTGTTGACCCCTGACGAAGCGATGATCGGCGAAATGACTGTGACTGCCGCTTGCGCAGACCGCGCTGCGTTTGACACTGTGGCGCGAGACATGCTGTCATCCGAAGCAAGAGACCAGCTGTATATCCGGTTTAGTGCTTTCCTACGGGCAATGCGCGCAGGGGAGAATGATTAGAGGCGGGCCTTGCGCGCGGCGTAGCGCGCATCACGAGCAGCCTTCATTTCAGCAGCGGTTGCCAGTTTGGGCGGCGGCTTTGGCGCAGCTGCTGCAATGGCAGCAGCCTTGGCAGCGGCTTTCTCTTCAGCTTCAGCCGCGCGGGCAGCGGCCTTGGCGGCGCGCTTTTCAGCTTCCACGGCTTCCTTTGCCGCTGCTGCAGCAATCCGCTGGGCGACAACGGCTTCATCAACAGGGGGTTTATTGCGCAGCGCCTCCAGCGCCTTCATTTTGGCCTCATTGCGCAATTTGGTGCGGTCCTGAAAGCTGGGGTCTTTGAACATAGCCATGGATATCGTCCGTCTTGGTGTGCCGCGGACTGCGCGGTCTTGATGGAAGCGGCGTTAACGATTTGCCCGTTTCTTTCAACCCCGTATCGCAGCCGTCCGCAAATACAGCCCTATCCAAGCGGGAAATCGCTGGCTAACCTGCGTCCATGACAAACCGGCCATTGAACCAGACCGACGCCCTTGATGACTTTGAGGTGCGCGCCGTCACATTGCTAGGCAAGACGAAACGCGTCTTTGTTGCAGGCACTGGCCCGGCCGTCATCGTCATGACGGAAATGCCCGGCATCAGCCCGCACGTCGCGCGCTTTGCGCGGTGGGTGAGGGACGCTGGCTTCACCGTTTACATGCCTCATCTGTTCGGGCTGGACGGGGCCGTGCCAACGGTGCCGCGCGCCTTGTGGACCATTGGGCGCGCCTGTATCAGTGCAGAGTTCAAAGCTTTTTCCGCCAATGCCTCCAGCCCCGTTACTCAGTGGCTCCGCGCGTTGGCGGCACTCGCGCACACGGAGTGCGGCGGCAAAGGCGTTGGCGCGATTGGCATGTGCTTCACTGGCAATTTCGCGCTGTCAATGATGCTGGAAAAGGCGGTGCTTGCGCCTGTCCTGTCGCAGCCTTCGCTGCCGCTGAACAATGACGCTGGAATGCACATTGCCCCGGATGAACTGGCCGCCGTCAAAGCGCGGATGGAGGCGGAGGATCTGACTGTCCTTGCCTACCGTTTCGAAGGGGATAGCTTTTGCAAGGCCGCGCGCTTTGACACTTTTCAGGCCGCACTGGGAGACCGCTTTGTCCCCCGCGTCCTGCCCGATAGCGCCGCCAACCCCCGCAGTGCGATGAAAAACCCCCACAGCGTTACGACCATTCACCTCATTGATGAGGAAGGCCAACCAACCCGCGCCGCCCGCGATGAAATACTGGCCTTTTTCAAGATGCGGCTCGCAGAGGAGGCCAAGTAATGCTGGACGCGCTTCTCCTGTGGGCGGTTGCGACCACGCCCGCTGACCCCATTGCCGCCGCCGCGCAGGGCCTGAACGCGCAAATTGAAGATGACATGCGCGATGGCGGAGATCTGCGCCTTGTCTCCATGACCACAAAGGGCTGCAAGACCCGGATGGTCGCAACCACGCGCCGCTGGACGATCAATTGGCGCAAAGCCCGCATGGTGGCGCTGGAGGATACGTTCGTCTTTGTCGAAGCGCCGCCGGTCAAGCTTGCGATTGTGGGCAACGCAAGCATCCCGGCTCAAGCGGCCAAGCTTGCCGCGCTCAACGCTGCGATGCAGGGTGCAGCCGCGCGCTGCCGTAAATAACATAGAGGAGAAACGGTCATGGTCAAGCTGGTCTACTGCATCAAACGCAAGGCTGGTGTTTCTGAGTCAGAGTTCCATCGTTATTGGCTCGATGATCACGGCCCCAAAGTGAGAAGCGTTGCGGATACCATCGGCGCAAAACGCTACGTGCAAAGCCACACGATACTGCCGGACGTAAACGCAGGCTTCCGGGCTTCCCGCGGGCTTGAGGCGGGATATGACGGCATCACCGAAATCTGGTTTGAGGACGAAGCCAGCATGGCACAGGGGCTTGGCACCGCAGACGGCGTGACAGCGGCAAAGATGCTGCTGGAGGATGAAAGCCACTTCATCGATTTTGAGCATTCCAGCATTTTCATGACGCAGGAGCATGAGATTTTTTGAGGCCGTAGCCGTTTACGCTTCGGCAGGTTCCGCCACATCAAAATCGCGCATCCAGCCTTCGTTTTCCAGCGTCAGTGTCTGGATGGCGACTGTGCTGATATTGGC
>JANPCO010000179.1:0-12738 GCA_031430995.1 Sphingomonadales bacterium
TGCGGTTCGGCATTGGCCTTACGCCTTACGGTGCGCATCTTGATTTCGGGCCGGAAGCAAGGGCCGCGCTTAAGGCCAAGCTGGCCCATCTTGACGCGCTGGGCCTTGATGATCTGGCGATATTATTTGACGATATGCGCGGCGATTTGCCGGATTTGGCAGCGCGCCAAGCCGAAATCGTCGCCTTCGCAACGGACCAGTGCAAAGCTGCGCGCTTTTTCATGTGCCCCAGCTATTATTCCAATGACCCTGTGCTGGACCGCGTGTTTGGCGCGCGGCCTGAGGAATATCTGGAGACACTGGGGCGGTGCATTGACTCTGCGATTCCCATTTACTGGACTGGTGAGGAAGTTTGCGCACCCGAGATTTCAGTTGGCCATGCCCGCGACGTCGCGCAACAACTGGGCCGCAAGCTGGCGCTATGGGATAATTATCCAGTCAACGATGGTCCGCGCATGGCGAACCATTTGCACCTGCGCAGCATCACTGGCAGGCCTGCGGGCCTTGGCGAATGGGTCAGCCACCACGCGATCAATCCAGCATCACAGCCGCTGCTTGGCTGTATCCCTGCGCTCACGCTGCCGCGTGTCTATGCGATGGGTGATGACTATTGTTACGGCGCGGCCTTCATGGATGTCGCAGTGCCACTTGTCGGCGCGGACCTTGCGGCCATGCTGCAAGCAGACATGCTCAGCTTCCAGAACAGCGGCCTCACCACTCTGGGTGACCGGCTTGATAAGCTGCGGGCCAAATACGGCGCTGTCGATCACCCGGCGGCGGCTGAAGTGGTCGACTGGCTGAGTGGCGGCTATGCTATTTCCGGCGAAATGCTGCAAACTCAGTAAGGGTCAAAGGCGCTTGCCCGCCCGCCCTGCCAGCTCAACGGCAAAATGCCATGCCACACGGCCCGATCGCGCGCCGCGCTGTGTGGCCCATGTCAGGGCTTCTTGCGGGCCATAGTCGACGCCCAAGTGCCTTGCATAGCCCGCCACCATTTCGAGATACTCCGCCTGGCTGCATTTGTGAAAGCCAAGGCTCAGCCCGAAACGATCAGCCAATGCCAGACGGTCATCAATGACATCGCGGACGTTAATCGGATCGTCTTGCTCTGCCATTTGCCGCGCCACAATGTGCCGCCGATTGGATGTGACATACAGGCGCACATGGGCGGGCCGCGCTGTTGCTCCGCCTTCCAGAACTGACCGCAGCAGTCGTGCCGCATCGTCTGCGCCTTCAAACGCCAGGTCATCCAGAAAGATGACGGTGGCCGTGCGCCACTGCGCCACTGCTGCGAACAGGGCCGGAAGGGTTTCAATCTTGTCCGCGGGTGCCTCAACCAGACTGATCGCCAATCCTTCTGCTTGCAGCGCAGCCACACCAGATTTGACAATGGCCGATTTGCCACTGCCCCGCGCGCCCCACAACAGGATATCATGCGCCCCGTGACCTGCAGCCAGACGGCGACCATTGGTCATCACCGCATCCCGCTGGCTGTCGATCCCAGTCAGCAGATCCAGCGGAAGCGCTGCGAAAGGATCAAGGACATGCAGGCGCGCGCCGTCCCAGTGATAAGCTGCAGCGCCCTCTGCTGGCTGGAACTGTGGCGGAGGTGCCAGGCGGTCAAGGGCATCGGCAATTCGCGTCAAGGCATCATCAGTCATCGTGGCGCTATGCTCTCCACCTGCGCCGCTCGCAATGCTACAACGTGTTCAAGAGCTGAGCGGCAGCCTTGGCCTGATCAAATCCGGCTGTGTTTGCCGCAGCTTGCAAATGCGCTTTTGCTTCGGCTTTTCGGCCTAGACCTGCCAAAGCCTGCCCCAGATGATAGCGCAGGCCGGGATGTTCAGGCACTGTCGCAACGGCTTTGGCGAGCAGCGCCGCTCCGCCTTTAGGATTGTCGCCCGATTTGAACAGCATCCAGCCGTAAGTATCAGCGAATGCCGGATTGGTTGGCACAGCGACATAGGCTGTGGCTGCAAGTTCCAGCCCCTTGGCTTTATCGCCTTTGTTAAACCAGGCCCATCCCAGCGCACTGGTCATGCCCGCTTCATGCGGTCCCAAACGGTCACGCAGACCGCTGAGAATGGCGATGGCTTTGTCCCATTGTTTCGTGCTCACAAAATGATCTGCCGCCAACGTCAATGCGGCCACATTGCGCGGGTTCTGGGCAATGAACAAGTCCAGCACGCGGAGCGCGCCAACTCGGTCTCCACTGCGAACGAGGGCATCGAACAGCCGTAGCATGACAGGTTCGGTAAAGCGGATTGAAGCTGCGTCACGGTAAGCAATCGCAGCTTCAGCAGTTCGGTTTTGCGCCATTAACACATCACCAACCAGCACATGGGCGGCAGGTGCGCCTGCGTTGCGAGCGCGCAACCGGTCTGCCTGCGCCATCGCTGGCCCCAGTTGGCCGTCCAGCATCAGTTTGTTGATATAGGGTATGGCGATGTCGGCATTGTCCGAAGGGCCGTTGCCCGCCTTGGCAAGCCGCGCCAGGTCTCCGTTCATGGCAAACACCGGCGTAAAGTCGCGCACGGGATCGCCCACACGGTCAAGATAATCCATCGCTGCGGCAAAGTCCCCCAACGCTTCCAACGCACGGCCCATGCGCGTCAAAGTGTAACTGTCGGCATCCGCACGGTCAGCACTGCTGCGTAGCGCGTCCGCAGTGCCAGGCATATCACCTGACGCCCAAAGCGCAGCGCCGAGCAAGCGCTGAGCTTTCAGATTTCCGGGTTGTTGCCCGACAAGGTCTTCGAGACTTGCGATCGCCAGATCAGGGCTGCCCAATTGAAGCTCCACTGCGGCACGGAGGAACAACACCGCTGGCACTTCATTCAGCTTGTCCTCTGTGCGATAAAGAAGTGCGCGGGCCAGATCATATTTCTTCGCGCGCGCGGCAAGGACGGCCTGATAAAAAAAGGCGTGAGGGTTTTTCGGGTCCGCCTCCAGCATGGTGCGCGTGACTTCCAGCATCTCAACGGTCTGCCCCGCATCACCCAAGGTTGCTGCGAATTCGCGCATCAGATCAAGATTGCCCGGGGCCAGTTCCAGCGCCTGCCGGAACCAGGGAATGGCTGCGCTCAGCCCAAATTGCCCGCGCACCATCATCCCCATGGTGCGCAGTGTTTCAACGCGCCTTGGGTTCAATTTGATGGACTGGGCCGTCGCGTCAATGGCGCCAGACACATTGCCCATATCATACCGAAAAGTGCCGATATCGCCCCAAGTGCCTGAGGATTTTGGGTTGAGTTGCACGGCCAGATCATAGTCGCGGGCCGCCGCCCCGAAATCGCCTAGCACTGTATAGCTCCGCGCCCTGATCCGTGCTGCATAGCCGCGAAACCGTGGCTCGATATCGGGGCTCCCTGCCAACGCAAGGGCCGCAGCAGCATTGCCCTTCAGCAGCAGCGCATTGGCCAGCAGATGGTTCACACGCGCTGGTTGCATGCCAAGCTCCAGCGCCCGTTTGATGGCAGTTTCTGCGCCATATCCATCGCCTTGGGTCAGGATGATGGCGGCCTGCACGGCATAAGGCAACGCCCATTCCGGGTCTGCCTTGATGGCGTTCAGCAGCTTCGTCCGCCCTGCCGCCGGATTTCCGGCACGCACCGTGTTGACGCCTTCGACCAGCGCAGCTTCTGCCGCTTCCCGGTCCGCAGCGAAGACGGGAACTGCGGTAAGAGCCAGAATAACGGCGAAGAGCCAGCGCATCACCCCGCCTGCAATCCGTGCTGTTTCAACAGATCATACAGCGTCGGGCGGCTAATCCCCAGCAGCTTGGCAGCATTGGAGATATTCCCCTCCGTTCGGGCAATTGCCCGGCGGATCGCCACTTTATCGGCCAGTTCACGCACGGCTTTCAAATTGATGACGTCGTCGCCTTCACTTGCCCCTTCCGGCGCTGGCAGATCAAGGTCAGCGGCGCTAACCAGTTTGCCCTCCGCCATGATGACCGCGCGTTTCAGGCGGTTTTCAAGCTCCCGCACATTGCCTGGCCACGTCCAGCGGTCGATGGCCGTCAGCGCGTCCGGGGCAAGCCCTTTGACGCTGCTGTTCATGGCCGCGGCAAAGCGCGCGGTAAAATGTTTGGCCAGCAGCACCGCATCGCCCGGGCGTTCGGCAAGGGCTGGAATTTTAATCACAATCTCTGCCAACCGGTAGTAAAGGTCTTCGCGGAACAGGCCTTGGGCAGTCATGCTTTCCAGGTTCTGGTGCGTGGCGCAGACGATCCGCGTATCAACGGCAATGGTCGCGCGCCCGCCAATCCGTTCAATCACACGTTCCTGCAAAAAGCGCAGCAGTTTGACTTGCAAGGGCAGCGGAATATCCCCGACCTCATCCAGGAAAAGCGTGCCGCCGTGCGCTGTTTCAATTTTGCCCTGCGTCATTTTGATGGCACCAGTGAATGCGCCCTTTTCGTGACCGAACAGCTCAGCCTCCAGCAGATTTTCCGGGATCGCCGCGCAGTTGATGGCAACGAACGGACCCTTGGCGCGGCCACTGGACTGGTGAACACCGCGCGCCAGCAATTCTTTGCCCGTGCCACTTGCACCGAGCAGCATGACGGACACATCAGCCGTAGCAACACGTTCGATGGTGCGCGTGACTTTCAGCATTTCAGGCGCGGCTGTGATCATGCCGCCAAGCACAGACGTGTCCGTGGGCGGAGCCGCTGCCAACCGCGTATTTTCGGCTTCGAGTGCTTGCACATGAAAGGCGCGGCGCACGATCATGCCCAATTCATCAATATCAACGGGCTTTTGATAAAAATCATAGGCCCCGCCGGCAATGGCGCGCATGGCGCTTTCGCGTGCGCCGTGCCCGGATGCGACAATGACTTTCATGTCAGGCTTCAGCAGTAATAAAGCCGCCAATGTGGCAAAGCCCTCTGTCACGCCGTCCGGGTCTGGTGGCAGGCCCAGATCAAGCGTTGCAACATCTGGTTCATGCAGACGCAGCAACTCAATCGCCTGGGTGCGGTCCGTGGCCGCGATCACTTCATAATCATCATAGGCCCAGCGCAACTGGCGCTGCAGCCCTTCATCGTCCTCGATAATCAACAATTTTGGTTTGGCGGGGCTCGTCATGTAGCAAGCTCTCTTAAAGGATCAAATGAGGGAATGGCCGCCGCAATCAGCGGAAGCATGATGGAGAATGTTGTGCCTTCGCCTTCACGGCTGCTCACCTGAAGACGCCCGCCCATTTCTATAATGTCAGACCGGGCCTCGTAAGTGCCAATGCCAAATCCACCTTCTTTGGTAGACGTGAAGGGTTTGAACAATTGCGCGTCGATAAAGGCAGCTGACATGCCAAGGCCCCTGTCAATCACTTCAATCTGCGCCGCGCCGTATCTGCTTTGCAACGCAATGGTGATGGGTTCGCCGTTGTGCGTGGCATCAATGGCGTTTTGCACCAAATGCCCCAGCGCCTGTTCCAACCGAGACGGGTCAGCGACGGCGTGAAGCGCAAAATCGCCAGTGACAAGCACGGGATGCTGGCTGCGTTTCATATCCGCCACACGGCGGGCGCAGTCCGCGATCAGGATGTCGCGCGGTTCTTCACGCTTGCCTTTATTATGTTGGGACAAGCGGGCCAGCAGCGCATTCATCCGCGCTGTTGAGCTTTTAAGGGTTTCGATCATATCCGCGCGAAAGGCAGGATTATCGGCATGGCGTTCGGCATTGCGCGTCACGAGGCTCAACTGGCTGACCAGATTTTTAATGTCATGCATGATGAAGGCGAAGCGGCGGTTAAATTCATCAAAGCGCCGCGCCTCTGACAGTTCATCCTGGCTGCGCGCTTCGGCCAGATAGCTGGCAACTTGGCGACCGACAACGCGGAGCAGATCGAAATCTTCCCAATCCAACGTGCGGCTAAGGATCGGCCGCGTGAGCAAAACCACGCCTGCTAGCCGGTCAAAATGGACCAGCGGCACAAGGGCCCAAATCTGGGGCTCGGCCAGCACCCATTCGGGAACCAGATCAGCTTCTTCGTGATCATGACCTGCCCTGATCGCATCACGCACGGCATCGCATTCGATGACGCGTCCCGTCTCAGTTAAATAGCGCCCCAGTGTCGCCTGTGCTGCAACTGCGGGCGCGCCTGCCAACGACCAGTTCCAGCTGGCCTGTGGCAACAGCGCACCGTGCATGTCAGGGGTAAGCAACAGTCCCGCTGGCGATTCCACAATATCGGCCACGGCCTGCACCACACGCACGCTCAGGGCCGCAGCCTCATCATCGGGACGGCCCAGCGTATTGGTAAAGCGCAGCCATTCTGAACGGTAGTCATAGCGGTGCTGAAACAGATGCTTTGACACTTTGACCCGGAACCAGGCCCTGAACTTAGCCGATGGCCCCAGCATCAGCGCAGCCATCATTGCAGCAAACACGAACGCCGTTTGTGCCATGCGCGCAGCGTCACCGCCGATCCGGTCAAGCGCATAAGTGATCATCACCATGATGATCAGATAGCCGCCAATTGAAAACAGACTGACGGACTGGAATGCAGCAGACCGGGACAGCTGAAACGAAAATGACCGGTTTTGAAAGACTGAAAGCGCAAATAACGGCGCTGCAAGGGCGAGAGCCAGCCCCTGCAAGCCGAACAGTTCTGATGGCCAGCTGCGGGACAGATAGGCAATTGTGTAAAGATTAAGATCGTAAATCCAGATCCCGGCTATCCCCAGCAGCGGCAAACGAAGCGCATCGCGCGCGTCAGTGGACCCAGCTGAATACAGATTGTGCACCAGCACCAATCCGCCAACCATTGACAGGATGTGGATAAGCGCACTGACCAGGATGAACGGCTGTTGCAGTCCGTCATTGGTAAGGAAAGTCTCCCCCAAAGTAGGGGCAACGGCCAAAATCATGAACAGGCAAGCAACGACGCCGTAAAGCGTCCCTACAGCAATAGACCGATCATCGCGCATGCTGCTGCGCCAGAGGAGATAGAGAAAGCCCAGCCATGCCAGATGACGCACCTGGCTTAGGGCCACATCGCCTGACGTCAGCGAAGATGTGCCGGTATCAGCAGGGATCAGCGCGGCGACCAAAGCTGTCGCTGCTGTCACCATGAGCGCCAGAACAAGCGCCATATTGGCCTTTGCGCTTACATTGCGGCGTGCTTGCCACATTGCGACGGCGGCAAACAAAGCGGCTGCAAGCGCATTGCTCCACTGGGTAAGCGCTTCCATCTACCGCGCCCCGTCCGGCCACAGCACAACCCGGATGGTCTGCAACAAGATCAGAACATCCAGAAACGGCGTGTAGTTTTTGGCGTAGTAAAGATCATATTCCAGCTTGTGCCGCGCATCTTCCAGACTGGCCCCGTAGGGGTAATTGATCTGCGCCCAACCCGTAATGCCTGGTTTCACCATGTGGCGTTCTGCGTAATATTTTAACTTTGTTTCCAGACCAGCCACAAATTCGGGCCGCTCAGGACGCGGTCCGACGAAGCTCATATGCCCGCAGAGCACGTTCCAGACCTGAGGCAATTCGTCGATCCGCAGGTTACGGATGATCCGCCCGACGCGCGTCACACGCGGATCATTTTCCTGCGCCCAAACCGCACCTGCGGCTTCGGCATCCTGCCGCATTGATCGCAATTTAATCAGGCTGAACGGAAGCGTGAACAGGCCCACTCGGTTTTGACGGTAAAAGGCGGGGCCTTTACTTTCCAGCTTGATCGCCATTGCCGTGATGATGATAATCGGGGCCGCCAGCACCAGCAATGTCAAACTCGCCGTGATATCAAAGGCGCGCTTGGCAATGGACGATAGGCGGCGGCCTGACGAAAACCCGTCGGAGAAAATCAGCCAGCTGGGATTGACGGTATCCAGATCAACGCGGCCCGTTTCACGTTCGAGAAAGCTGGACAGTTCATTGACATGCACTCCTGTGGTTTTGACGCGGATCAAATCATCAAGGGGCAGCGCCTTGCGCCGTTCCTCAAGCGCCAGCACAACTTCGCTGGCGTTGAGCAGAGTCACATGGGCTGGCAAATTATCGATATGATTGCGGTTGATTGCCGTCGGGATGACAGAATCGCAGTCGTTCATCGCGACATGACCCACCACCATGAAACCTGCGCCGCGATCCTCCGCCAATTTGCGAATACGCGCCGCTCTTGGCCCCGCGCCGAGAACAAGCACACGCCGCTTAAACCCTTCACTGCCCAGCATATTGCCCAGCAGGAACCGCGCAAAGAAGAGCGACACAAAACTGAAACCCATCGCGTAAAGCGAATTTGACCGCCACAGTGTGGAATCCGGCAACACAAAATTGACAATCGCCAGCAAGATTACCCCAAAGGAAACCGCAACCAGCAACCGAGCGGCTGCAAATCGCAGCGAAAGAAGCGAATCTATGCCGTAAACACCGACAGCGACCATCGCCATTTGCAGGGCCGCCGCAAAGGTAAACAGCGGAAGCGACCGGTTGACGATGGGATCAACATACATGCCAATTTGGCTGGCGCGGACGATCCATGCGGCTTCTGCGGCGCAGATGAGGAGAACGAAATCAAGGATAGCCAGCACCAGCACAGCATGGGGTATATAATGTTTGAACATGCGAAACATGAAGCCTGAACCCTGACGCCAATCACTGTTAGATTGCCCGACAACCTATACTGTCGAAAAACTTTACAAAGCGTTGCCATATGCTGCCGTATTCTGCGGTGAAGCCGCTATCTGATGCTTTTGGATCTGCCTTGCGCTAGACGGGGACAATGAACCGGATAACGCGTCGCCCAGACTGGACTGTGCCGCAACAGTGGGATGCGTTTACGCCCGCCGAGCACGCAGTTTGGGATCATCTATTTGCGCGCCAATCAGCGATGCTTCCCGGGCGCGCAGCAGACGCCTTCTTGCGCGGGATTGACGTGCTGAAGCTGACGCGCCCGGGCATACCGGATTACCGCGAACTCAATGAGCGCCTGATGGCCGCAACCGGTTGGCAAGTTGTTGCTGTGCCCGGACTGGTGCCTGATGAGGTTTTTTTCACGCATCTGGCCAATCGGCGGTTCCCGGCAGGCAATTTCATCCGGCAGGCAGACCAGCTTGATTATTTGCAGGAACCTGATGTTTTTCATGACGTTTTTGGCCATGTGCCGATGCTCGCGGATCCGGTTTTCGCCGATTATATGGTTGCCTACGGGCAAGGCGGTCTGCGTAGCCTGAATTACGGTGCGCTTCACAAGCTGGCGCGGCTTTATTGGTATACCGTTGAGTTTGGCCTGATTGAAGAGGCTGGGCAGTTGCGCATCTACGGCGCGGGAATTGTGTCCAGCTATAGCGAAACGCTGTTCGCACTTGAAAGTGACAGCCCCAACCGTTTGCGGTTTGACCTCAACCGCATCATGCGCACGCGCTACCGGATCGATGATTTTCAGCAGAGCTATTTCGTCATTCCTAGCCTTGCCGCGCTCTTGAAAGTGACTGTGGAGACTGATTTCGGGCCGCTTTACGGGGCCCTTGAAGACTTGCCCGACATCAGCGTGTCCGAGATCATAGCCGAAGACGCCGTGATCACGCGCGGCACGCAAACACGGTGTCAGTCATAGAAATATCTCTCCTCGACAATCCGCCCATCGCACACCGTGAAGACGCCGATTTCGGTGAAGGGGTGACTGTCGCCATCCGCGCGGTTGGTGATCATCATGTCCATGAACAGCGCGAACTGGTTTCCCGTCACAAAAGGGCCGTCAATGGTGAGATCATCGATATGTTGGGTTTTGAACCAGCGCGCATTTTTGGCCCGCACTGCGGCTATGCCCGCTATTTCGGCGGCACTGACGTTGGGCACCTCGCGCGGTTCAACACTTTTAACGTCTGCTGCCCAGAACTGATCCCCAGCGGCTGTGAACTGACCGGCCAGCAACAGGGCAGTATAGGCGCGTGCAACATCGGCTGTGGTCAGCATGGCAGCCTCCCGCATTTGAGTAAGGCGCTTGAAAATGGGGCAGGCGGCGCGTGGGGGCACCGCCTGCCGTGGTTCTGAAAAGGGTCGCTTATTTCAGAACCAATTCCTGATATTCAGTGGAGCCCATTTGCTCACGCATGGCACCGCGTACACCGTTGGCGGTGGCTTGTTTGCGATTATCCATTGCCATCATGGCATTGACCTTCTTGCTGAAGGCTTCCTGCTGAGCGGTGGTCTGATAATCCTTATACTCAACGATCAGGACCAGATGAGGCTCATCATTGCGGCGATTGTTGGCCGACAAAATGTGGTAGTTGAGCACAATGCCTTCGGCTTTGGCAAATTCCTGGTTTTTCTTCCAGGTGGTCGCCAGATAATCCATGTAATTTTCAAACTGGCCGGGCAGGATTTTAATCCGGGTTGATTCCCAGACGCTACCCCCCTTGTAGCTAGAGTCCTGGGCCATCGCGGGGGCGGCCAGCGCTACTGTGCTGAACAGGGCAGCGGCAATTGCGAACGATTTTGTAAGTTTCATGTCAGTCTCTCCTTGGTTGGATTTAGCCTATCCAAAGACAGGCCATGAGTACGCACACGAGATGGAATCGATCACCATCTCCCTTGCCGCAGACAAAGCTTTCCCGTCGACAAGACCGGGGTTCCCGGCCCGCCTGAAAGCGTTGAAATGTCTGCGATCCTTGAGGAGAATAATGCGGCGACGGAGCGTCAGCCGTCAACTGGGGCGAGCGTCAATAAAGCGTCAATAAAGCGTCAATTTGGGGCGACGGGCTATGCTATCTCCGTCATGCCAAACGCGGTTCGCTACGCCTGATTACTTGGCACTGGCAGCAGATCGGGCCAGCCATATTTGTCCCACGCCGCCACCATGCCAATGCGCTGGGCAAAAGGGATGAATTCGGGATGCTGCCAGATTTGGCGGATGGGATCGATATCGGCCCACATCGACATCAGGCAACCAAGATTGGAAAGCGTGATCCGGTTGCCAATGGTTTTGAATAAAAGATCCGCATAACCCATAAAAATGGCGGGCAAGGTGATGGCCATATGCTCCTTTTCCACCGTCGTCGCGTGAAGAAAGTCGAGCGTGCGGCAATAAGTTTCCCGGTCCTCGGGCACCCCGCTGCACACGCCTTTTGCCGCCACTAGCCAATAGGCATCCATCACTTCGGGGGACATGGGCCCAAGTCCCTTTGGCGGCGGGATGCTGTTATTCAGCAACAGGCGCGTCTGCTGATAATGTTCGACGGCAACACGGTGATTGCCAGCGGCGGCATGCGCCACACCCAGCCAGACAGCGGGAAAGCCGAGATCGACACAGCGCTGCGCGTCGGCAATTGAGGCTTCGATATTGCCCATATTCAACTGGCCGGCGGAGCGCAGCATATAATGTCTGCCATCAGCGGGGTCTTGGGCAATAGCCTTATCAAGATAGCGCATCCCTTGACGAGTCAGCCCGCAAAACAGCAGCAGCCCGCCAAGCCTGACCGTTACTGAAGGATTATTGGGTTCAACCTCATAGCCCTTGAACGCAAGATCAAGGCAGCCAACGATATTATTCTTGGTCAGTTCGTGCAAAGCCAGCAAACCATGAGCGAACCCCAGATTGGGCTTGATCGCCATCGCCTTGCGCACGCACTCCGCCATAATCGCGGATGCCTCGGTCTGGTCAGTATCGACAATGTAAATCCCCATGCGTTGACGCACATCGCCCAATAGAAGCCAGGCTTCGGCGAAATTCGGGTCAAGCGCCACTGCTTCTTCAAGCAACTCAGCTGCGCGTTTGAGAACGCCGTCGCCAAAAATCTGCGCATTTAGCGCGCGGCCTTGCAAATAAAGGTCATAGGCTTTCTTGCTGTCCGTCAACCCCTGGACAAGTGGCTGTTGCATCGCAATGCCAAGCGCGATTCCCATCGCAGTGGTGACGGCCTGCGCGACGGTTTCCTGCAGCGCGAAGACATCGTCCAGCGTGCCGTCGAACCGACGCCCCCAAAGTTCAAATCCAATGTCACCGGCGATCAAGCGCACATGGATTCGGACCCGCTCGGCTTGGCGCTGGACCGATCCTTCAATCAGGTGAGAGACCCCCAAAGCGCCCGCAATTTCAAGCGGCGTCAATTCAGAATCGCGAAAATGGAAGGATGATGTTCGCCCCGCCACCAGCAATTGCGGCACTTGGCCCAGTGTCGTGATCAGTTCATCGGCCATGCCGTCGGCAAAATAATCTGCGTCCTCCGGGCTGCCAGGGGCAAGGAAGGGAAGGACAGCAATCCGGATTTTGCTGACTTTATCTGCAGCCACGCTTGCCAGTGCGAGCGACCCGCGTTCAGCCCAGGCCGCACTCAACTTTTCATATGCGCTATGGTCGCCTTTGCCTTCCAGCTGACCAAGGGTCGCCGTCACGGCGCTGCTCAACCGTTGCTCTGCATCCCCCCGCCGCCTCGCAAGCCATGCGTTGAAGCCGCCGCCAAATTCCATGTGATCAAGCAGAGCAACAGTGCCAATTTGGGCGAGCCGTTCCAGCGCGTCAGGAGTGCGCCCATCCACCAAGGCGTCTTCAAGCTGAACAAGGTCAGTCTGGATCGCGGCAGTGTTAAGGCCGATACTGGTCCGCGTCACATTCAGGATGGGGCAGCCAAGCGGAGCCAGCACTTTACCGAGATCGACCAGACATTGCCGCAAACTGGCCTTTGCGTGCGCCTCAAACCGGCCGGGCCATAATATTTTACTTAAGTAGTCGCGGTCAATCGTTTCGCTTCGCACCAAGCAGAGCATGGCCAGCAATGCCTTTGCCCGC
>JANPCO010000180.1:0-4381 GCA_031430995.1 Sphingomonadales bacterium
CACAAACGCCTGGTTGAACAAGCCGTAAAGCTGTTTGGCACGCGGCAGTTTGATCATTATGATTTCCTGCTGGCGTTGACGGATAAGATGGGTGGCATTGGCCTCGAACATCACCGATCATCCGAAAACGGGGTGAACCCGGAATATTTCACGGAATGGGAAACTGGCCCCGGGCGGCGCAATCTGTTGCCGCACGAACTTACCCATAGCTGGGTGGGCAAGCACCGGCGGCCTGCTGGGCAAATGGTGGCGGATTTCCACAGCCCGCTCGAAAACTCGCTGATGTGGGTCTATGAAGGGCAGACTCAGTTCTGGGGCTATGTGCTGGGCGCGCGGTCCGGCATATTCACCAAGCAGGAAACGCTGGATGCGATCGGGGCGATTGCGGCGGGGCTAGATATCCGGCGCGGGCGCGATTGGCGCAGCATGGATGATACCACCAATGATCCCGTCATCACGCCGCGCCGCCCCAAAGGCTGGGTCAGCTATCAGCGCAGCGAAGATTATTACAGTGAAGGTCTGCTGATCTGGCTGGAAACGGACGGCATGATCCGCAGCTTTACCGGCGGCGCAAAGGGCATGGATGATTTTGCGCGTGCTTTTTTTGGCACCAAAGACGGCGATTATTCGGCCAAAAGTTTTGATTTTGACGAGGTCGTCCGCACCCTGAATGCCATCACGCCCTATGATTGGGCCGGGTTCCTGAAGGCGCGGCTGACATCGAAGGATAGCAAAGCGCCGACCAATGGCCTCATTCTCGGCGGATATCGGCTGGTCTATACAGATATACCAACGCCGTTTCTCAAAGATGCTGAAAAGCGCTCCAAGGAACTGAGCCTCACTTATTCGCTTGGCGGCACCATTGCGAAGGGCAAGCTGACATCTGTGATTTGGGACGGCCCGCTGTTCAACGCCGGACTGTCTGTGGGGCAGGAAATTATTGCTGTTGGCGGCAAAGTCTACACCGACGATGCCATGAAGGATGCGATCATAGCGGCCAAGGGCGGCAAAGACCCGATCCGCCTGATCGTCAAATCCGGAGACCGCGTGCGCGACGTGGCTGTGCTATGGACTGGCGGCTTGCGTTATCCAAGGCTGGAAAAGGATGCTGCAGTATCCGGGGACGGCAGCCTCGACACGCTCCTCTCGCCGCGAAAGTGATGCGATTTACGGGGTAAAGCCACTCCACACCCGTGCATGCTCACTCCACATCCGTTCGTGTCGAGTTTAGTCGAGACATGCCGGTGGCCAGATGTTGTGACAAGCACCGCTATGTCTCGGCCAGGCTCAACACGAACGGGTTCGGCGAATTCGTTATCAACTGCAGACAAAAAAAGGGGAGAGCCGAAGCCCTCCCCTAAAAAAACGCGTCATGCGTGATGGTTAGTATTTGATGCCGATACGGGCATAAACCAAGCCACCGTTGATCCCGAACGGACCACCGCTGCGCGGATAAATCTGACCGTCAGCTGTGCTGTTCGTCGACGCGAAGATCGGGTTCGACGATGACGGCGCAATCCGGTCGGGCTTAGTATCGAACAAGTTGTTCGCGCCAACCGTAAACGTGAAGTGATCAGCAAAAGTATAGCTGACATCTAGGTCACCTGTAAATTTTGCACCGAACCTTTGACCTGCAGTAGCCTCACCAGCAAGATTGAAGGCTGTTGGGTAGTCATTCGCTACACTCCACGAACTGTAGTAATTTAAGCGCGAATTTAGAGAAAAATTGCCAAGCGTGTAACCACTGGAAAATATGACCCGATGCTTTGGAGCAAAGTTGGCGATGTCGTATATTTGAGTAACACTAATCGCAGTCGTATCAAACTTCGTTACCTTGCTTTCGTTGTAATTGTAAGCAAGCGTGTAATTTGCTTTGGCACCGAAAACCGTTGTCCGGTAGCTAGCTATGATGTCGATTCCCTTAGTCGACGTGTTAAAGCCGTTGGTAAAGTAGGTAACTTCCCCTCCAAGACCCACAGCTGACAAAGCGGGAAGCGCGTTGATGTTTGCTTGCGTTACGCTGAACGGCCGCGTGATACCAATTCGATCACGAACGTTGATGATGTAACCGTCAACGGTGATTGTCACGGCATCGACTGGCTGAAGCACGAACCCAACACCATAATTTGTTGACTTTTCAGGAGTGAGGTCCTTCGAATTATAAAATCGTGAGATTGGATTGTTGACCTTGTAATTAGCAATCTGAACCTGATTCCCTCCGCGGAACGTAGTTGTCAAGACTTCGACATTGCTTTGGCCAGGAGACGGCGCGTGGAAGCCCGTTCCAATTGTCCCGCGTATTGCCAGCGCGTCCGAAACCTCATACCGCGCATTGATCTTGCCAACGAACGCACCGCCAAATGTGTTATAATTTTCTTAACGTCCGGCTAGGCCAACGCTAAACGCCTCTGTGATGTCAGTTTCAGCACCAGCATAAACAGACACGTTGCGTTGTCTAAAGCTGCCAGCTGACTGTGGTCCTGTACCAGCATAACCGCTCGCTGCTTGCAAAAATCCAACAGTCGGAGTCACCGTGTCGCGCGCGTAGGTATTCGGGCCTGTCAGGACATACAGATCCTGAGAAGCAAACGGACCGGCACCGTAAGACTGAACGTCACCCTCCGTTGCCTTGTAAGTTTCACGACGATATTCAGCACCGGCTGAGAGTGTAATTGGGCTCGCGAAGCCTGCTTCCACTGGGTAGCTAAGGTCGAGGTTGAGGGTCAGTTCCTTTTGGATCAAATCGCCGAATTCAAAACTAGTTTGACTTTGCGGACCGAACGACTGGTTGAGCGAATTGGTCATCGACAGGTTCAGCTTGTTGCGCGCAAGCGTTCCCGATAAATCGTACCGGAAGCCATTGTCGGCTTCTCCCTTGTAGCCGACTGTGCCGAAAATCTCGTCATTTACCCCAATGAAGCGCGGCGTGAAACCTGCCGGGTAGAGCGTGGAGAAATTGAAGACATTTGCATCTTTGACAAAGCCACCGGTCGGGCAACCAACGGCGCCTGTCGGGCAGCGTGTCAAATAAGCAGGGTGCGAAAACGCACCGTTACGGCCAGGTGAGCGAGTCGCAGGAACGCCGGAACCATCGTTCACAGCGAGCGGCGACGTTGCTGAGATCGGCGAACGATAATTGAAGCTTTGGTTGCCCTTGCTGTGTGCAAGGTTGACCGTGAAATAAAGCTTGCTGTTGTCCGTCACTTCATAGCCCGAATTGAACACTAGCTTATAGCCTTGGCTTGGTGAACTGCCCCAAACTTGCACGGGTCCGGGGAAGTTAGGAAGCTGTGCGGCAAGCGACGGGTTAGCTGCTGCAAATTGCAAGGCAATTGGGCGCGTGGCACCGCGGCTGGTGCCGCCGTCCTTATTATATTCGCCGGACAAGTTGATGTATCCAGCATCGCCCATTTTGAAGCCGACATAGCCTGCGATTTGGCGCGTCTTGCCGTCGCCTTCATAGGTCTGGCCGTAGCGGGCCTGCAATTCATAGGCTGCGTCTTCGCGCAGGCCGTAGTTCAGGACGCCGCCAATGGCATCCGAACCATATTGCGCCGTTGCGCCTTCGCGAAGGATCTGAAGGTTTTTGATGGCGATTGAAGGAATGGCTGAAATATCGGCCCCCTGCGAACCGTAGCCCAGCGCCGTGTCACCGCCCGAGTAAACTTGCACCAGGGCAGAACGGTTGTAACGCTTGCCGTTAAGCATCACGAGGATGTTATCGCCGGGAAGGCCGCGCAGCGATGGTGAGCGGACGAAAGTCGACGCGTCTGAAATCGTGTTCTGGCTGACGAAGAATGATGGAACGATGTTCTTGAGCGAATCAAGCAAGTTAGCGGTTGGCTGCGACTGCAATTCTGTGGAGCTGATCACATCAACAGGCGATGCCGAATCGGTGATCGTGCGGTCTGTGCGGCGGGTGCCGATGACGACGATTTCTTCGGCTGGTGCTGCGGCGTCTTCTGCATCAGCGGTCTGAGCGAAAGACGGCGTCGCGAGCAGTGCTGCTGCTCCGGCTGTGAAGAGGAGTGACGAACGGAAAATCTGGCGCATGGCGAACCCTATCAAATTTGTGGTGCGAGGCCGCTAATCCAATTTTGTTCCCTTGCCGAACGAATATTTCACACAATCGTGCGATTTTTTCCCAATGTTGCAAATTGGTGACAGTGGTCAAAGTCTGTCTGACCAGTTAGCGTCGTGATATGAGAATAGACTTGATCCCGGCGGGGGATAATCCGCCAGAGTCCCTGAATGTCCTGATCGAAGTGCCGATTGGCGGCGAGCCGGTCAAATATGAATTTGATAAGGCGTCTGGCGCGCTGTTTGTTGACCGTATCCTCCACACGCCGATGCGCTATCCCGCCAACTACGGCTTTGTGCC
>JANPCO010000181.1:0-21265 GCA_031430995.1 Sphingomonadales bacterium
GTTCAGAAATGGCCCTTCGATATGGATGCCAAGCACGCCTGGCGCACCTTCTGCAATCGCAGCATGCACCGCCGCAATTGCCGTTGCGATGACCGAAAGATCGTCACTGATCAGTGTGGGCAGCATCCCCGTGGTGCCAAATTTACGGTGCGCCGCGGCTATGGCTTTGATGCCTGCCACAGTGGGTTGGTCGTTAAAAAGCACGCCTCCCCCGCCATTGACTTGCGTGTCGATAAAACCGGGTAAGATCGAACCGCCGTCAAGATGTTCAACTGTGGCGCTCTCTGGCACATCAGCTTCGCGCGGCAGGCCGCTGATGCGGCCACCCTCCAACAGCAGCGCATGACCGTCCAGCCAGCCGTCACGGCTCAAGATCCGCGCACCGGTCAGGGCAATAAGGCTCATCGGGTTTGTGTCACTTTGTTCAGCAGCGGGGGATGATCAGGATCATAGCCGCGCCGCAAGGAAAGCGCGTTTACCAGCGCATAGAAACTCTGCACCATCGCGATAGGACCAGTGACAGGGTGCAAGCCTTGAGCAAGCGGTAGAGGCAGCGTGCCATCATAGCCGCCACCCGCGACGGCAATTTTTGCGCCGCGCGCGCTAAATAGCTGAAGTGTTTTGTCCAGCCCTGCGACGGCTTTATCAAGCGGCGGAAACACCAGGACAGGAAAGCCTGCCTTCACCAGCGCCATCGGGCCGTGGGCCACTTCGGCAATGCTGAACGCTTCGCCGTGGATGCCGCAGGTTTCCTTCAGCTTCAGTGCGGCTTCTTGCGCAATGCTAAGCGTCAATCCGCGCCCAAGAACGAACAGGCTCCCTGCTTCCGCGAACAACTCAACGCCAGCAGACCAATCCGCAGCCCATGCTTGGTTGAGGGTGTTGGGCAGTGTCGCAACAGCTGCGGCCAGCCCATGATCCTCACCCCAGACAGCGGCCAGATGCGCCAGCGATGACAGTGTCGTGATAAAGCTTTTTGTTGCGGCCACACTGGTTTCGGGCCCTGCACAAAGCGGCACGACCACGTCTGCAATCGCCGCCAAACGTGAAGCTTCGTCATTGACCAGCGCAATCACCAACGCCCCTGCCGCCTTCGCGGCCTGTGCCGAAGCAATCAGATCAGGGCTTTTGCCGGACTGCGAAATGAGGATGAAAGGCTGGTCCTTCATATGCAGCAGGGGCTTACCGTAGATGGAGCTGATCGACGGAGCCTGGCTAAGCGTGGGCAGGCCAAGCCGCGTTTCGAACAGATATTTGGCAAAAGTGGCTGCGTGATCAGAACTGCCCCGCGCACAAGTGAAAATGAGCGACGGGTTGAGCGCGCGAAGACGGCGCGCAAGCTCTGCCAGCAAAGGTGCGTTGCGATCAATCTGCCGCGCAACTGCTGCCGCCGCTTGCCCAGCCTCAGCAAACATCTGAGTGCTTTTCGGATCAATCATTGTCGCATCATCACATCAATTCCCGAACAGGGTTGATCATGCTATGGGCGATTGATGCACCATGCGGAAGTCCTCATCACCAAACTTGCCGACGCGTTCGGCGCTCGAATGCTTCATACGGAGGCCGCGCGCGCGCCTTACGCGCAAAGTGAAGGGCATCACCATTACGGCGCGCCAACGCTGGTCGTTCAGCCTTTGACGATAGCGGAGGTGCAATTGGCAGTGCGCACAGCATCAGCCTGCGGTGTTCCTATCATTCCCTACGGGGCAGGCACTTCGCTGGAGGGCAATGCAGCTGCTGTCACAGGCGGCCTGTGCATTGACTTGTCAAAGATGGATCGCATCCTGGAAATAGCCAGCGATGATTTGCTGTGCGTGATCCAGCCGGGCGTCACGCGCGAACAGTTGAACACTGAACTTCGCACCACAGGGCTATTTTTCCCTGTTGATCCCGGCGCAAATGCGACGCTCTGCGGCATGATCTCCACCCGCGCATCCGGCACCACGACTGTGCGCTACGGATCGATGCGGGATAATGTGCTGGCCCTGAAAGTGGTAACGGCGAATGGCTCCCTGATCAGCACAGGCACACGCGCGCGCAAATCAGCGGCAGGCTATGATTTGACCCATTTATTCATGGGGGCTGAAGGAACACTTGGCATCGTGGTTGAGGCAACTGTCCGCCTGCACGGTCAGCCGGATACAATCTTGGCCGCCACCTGGGATTTTGAAACGCTGGAAGGGGCTGTGCAAACGGTCATCGCGACAATCCAGTGCGGCGTGCCCATTGCGCGGATGGAAATTCTTGATCCCGCCGCCATTCGCGCTTGCAATGCGTATAGCCAGTTGGGGCTTGCTGAACGTCCAACCCTGTTTCTGGAATTCCACGGATCAGCGGCGGGAACGGCGGAGCAGCTGCACCTAGTGCGTGAGATTGGCGAAAGCTTCGGTGGCGGTGCTCTGGCTTTCGCGCGGGAGGCGGAAGACCGCAACAAGCTGTGGAAGGCCCGGCATCAGGCCCTGCCATCGGCCCGCGCGCTGATTGCCGGTTCAACAGTGTGGACAACCGATATTTGTGTGCCCATTTCATCACTATGCGAGGCGATCACTTTGGTTCAGGATGCCGTAGCGGCGGCAGGGCTCATCGCACCAATTCTTGGCCATGTTGGCGATGGGAATTTCCATACACTGTTCGTTTTGCCGCCGGATGACAACGACGCGTGGGCCAAAGCCAAGGAAATAAACGAAGCCATGATTGCCTTTGCTTTGTCCGTTGGCGGCACCTGCACGGGCGAACACGGCATTGGCATTGGCAAACGTGCAGCCTTGGTGAGGGAACACGGGGCAGACAGCGTTGCCGTCATGCGCCGGATCAAGGATGCGCTGGACCCTGACGGACTGTTCAACCCGGGCAAGATATTCCTCGATTAAACTTTCACCATCCACCCGCGCCGCTTCAGCGCCGCCAAAGGTGCAGTCGATATCGCAGCTGCGACCAGGGCATAGACCAGCGCGGCAACGGGCGGCGCCAGACCTGTGCCAGTCAGCACAGCGTAGGTCACGTCCCAAATCCGTTCCCCGTTCGGCAGCTTGCGCACAATGACAGCGATGAGCAGCATATGGATGATGTAGAGCGTCAGCGCCGTTTGGCCCAGGAGGATCAGCCACTGACCAACGCGACTGTTTCCAACGCGGCCCCAGATCAATCGCAGCCCCATCCAGAAGCCAAGTCCCAACCCAGCAGTCACCAGAACAAAGCTTGCCGTCCACAGCGCTTTGTTGATGGGAATGACAAGTGACAGGGCAACACCGGCCACTGCCATTGTCAGCGCCAATATGCTGAGCGCCCCCTCAATTGGCGCAGCGCCTCTCATCCTGATCCAGCGCATGATGCTGACCCCAATCAAGCCAGAGGCAATGGCGGGGAGTGTGGAGAGAATGCCTTCTGGATCCCACGTCTTGCGGTAAACGCGACCGGGCAAGAAATGTTCATCTAGCCAGCCGCTGATGCCTTCCCCTGCATTCAGGCTGGGCAGGGCTGATCCGGGGGCGGGAACCAGAAGGACAAGGGCCGTGTGAACGATCAGAGCCATCAGCGCGAGTGTGGCAGCGGTCCGCCAACCGGGGCGCCAGATGATGACAGCAGTGCAGGCCAAATAGACAATCGCGATCCTTTGCAGCACTCCCGCAATACGAATATCATAGAACTCAAAGCGTGGCCGGATCAACCAGGCCAGCAGCACCCCGATCAGAAACAACAGAATAGCGCGCCGCAAAATCGTGCCCCATTGCCGCGTGAAGCCGGGGCGTTCAAGGGCAAGCGGGGCCGATAATCCGACAATGAAAAGGAACCATGGAAACACCAGATCAGCAAAGGTCAGCCCGTTCCATTCCGCATGATTGAGCAGGGAAAATGCATCGTCGCCAGATCCTTGCACATTCACAATCACCATGAGCACGACTGTCAAACCGCGAAAGGCATCCAGTGAAAGATCACGCTGCGGCGCTTTCATAACTATTTGAGTCATTGTCGATTTAGCCTCACATCGCCTCGTGCTTGCAGCAAAGCCAATGCCGCGCGCAAGACTTGGTGAGCATCTTCAAGGGCTTGCGTTGCCACGGCGGGCGCATGGCCCATGGCAATAAGGACACCGAGTTTGATATCATTATCCGCTGATTGCAGGGCTTTCGCGGCTAATGTGGCATCGCAGCCGCTGAGCGTTGCAACCATCTGCTGACCGCGCAACAGCAGCTTGTCATTAGAAATAATCATATCGACCATCTGCCCACAGTAAACGCGGCCAAGGCGCAGCATGATGCCTGTCGAAAGGATGTTTAGCGCCGCCTTCTGAGCCGTTCCGGCCTTCATCCGGGTTGATCCAGCGACTGGCTCACTGCCCGTGGCGGCGACGATGGCGTGGCTAGCGGCACGGGGCAGGGGCGTATCCGGGTTGTTGGCGATAGCAATCGTCAGCGCACCTGCGGCACGGGCGGCTTCGACAGCAGCGACAGTGAACGGCGTTCGTCCGCTGGCCGCGACGCCAATCACTATGTCGGCTTTGGTCACGAAAAGCCCAGCAACTTGAGAGCGGGCTTCATCGCTATCATCCTCTGCGCCTTCCGCACTGGCCATCAGCGCCGCTGGTCCGCCCGCAATGATATAGGCCAGCCGATCAGCGGGCCAGCCGAATGTGGGGCCCAGCTCAACGCCGTCTTGCACGGCAATGCGGATTGACGTGCCAGCGCCTGCGTAAATGAGACGGCCGCCGGTCGCGAGCCGTGCAGCCGCTGCTTCACACGCCGCCGCCAGTGCCGGTTCCTGCCCCCGCAGTGCAGCAATTGCATCCTGCTGCCCGTCTAGCATAGCTTCAATCGCGGCAACTGTTGGCCATGTGTCAATGTCGGCAAAATCAGGGTTGGCAGTTTCAGTGCTGGTCACGAAAATGTCTCCCCGCCGGTTTGCGTTACTTCGCTTTTGCCTTGGCCGGAGTTGTGGCCTTGGCCGGGGCTTTCTTCGCGGCGGCCTTCTTCGGCGCTGGTTTCTTCTTCGCTGGGGCTTTTTTCTTACCTTTCACCGGGCCCTTGGCGGCGCGCTCATCAATCAGTTGAGCGGCTTCTTCAAGTGTTAACTCTTCCAGAGTGACGGTTTTCGGCAATGTGGCGTTGGTCGTGCCGTCGGTGACGTAAGAGCCAAAGCGGCCTTCCATCACCTTGAGCTCAAGTTCACTGCGCGGATGGAGGCCCAGAACCTTAAGCGGCTCCCGCGCCGCGCCGCGACCGCGATTTCCCCCTACGGCCGCCTCAGCGAGTTTGACAACAGCGGCATTCATGCCCGTTTCAAACACATCCAGCGTTGATTGCAGCCGCGCATATTTGCCGCTGTGCGACAGATAGGGGCCGTATCGGCCAATGCTGGCGGTGATCGGTGCGCCAGTTTCAGGATGGTCACCAATGGTGCGCGGCAAGTCGATGAGCTTAACGGCCCAATCAAGCCCAAAATCTTCCGCCGGCACATCTTTGGGGATGGAGGCCATTTTGCGCTCTTCGCCTTCGCCCATTTGCACATAAGGGCCAAAACGGCCGGATTTGCGCGTGATGTCCAGCCCAGTGACGGGATGCTGACCCAAGATTTCCGGGCCCGTGTCACCTGCGTCCGCACCCTCACCGCCTTGGCCGAATTTGCGCGTGAACTTGCATTCGGGATAGTTGGAACAAGCCACAAAGGCCCCAAAGCGACCGCCGCGCAGGGCCAGGCTCCCGGCCTTGCAGGCAGGGCACAGGCGCGGATCGCTACCGTCTTCCTTGTCCGGGAACAGATAGGGCGCAAGGAACAGGTCAAGTTCTGCGGTCACTTCAGATGGTTTTTGTTCCATCACTTCAACGGTTTTGGGTTTGAAATCCTTCCAAAACGCCTCCAGCACTGATTGCCACTGCGCGCGACCGCCAGAGACATCGTCCAGCTCTTCCTCAAGGCCCGCTGTGAAGTCAAAGCTGACATAGCGGTTGAAAAAGCGTTCGAGAAAAGCCGTCAGCAAGCGTCCGCTTTCGCTTGGGATGAAGCGGTTTTTATCAACACTCACATAGTCCCGGTCTTTAAGAACCTGCAGGATGGAAGCATAGGTTGACGGGCGGCCAATGCCCAGTTCTTCCATCTTTTTCACAAGTGACGCTTCGGAATAGCGCGGCGGTGGCTGAGTGAAATGCTGTTCGCTTTCCACCGATTTTTTCGCAGGCGCATCGCCTTCGCGGATCATGGGCAGGCGCTTGGCATCGTCGTCACCCGCGTCATCCAGGCCTTCTTCGTAAAGCGCCAAATAGCCGGGGAAAAGGACGACTTGCCCTGTGGCCCGCAAGCCCGTTTGGCCTGTGCCGTCGGACATTTCAATGGTCGTGCGCTCCAGCCGCGCTGACGCCATTTGGCTGGCCATCGCCCGTTTCCAGATGAGGTCATAAAGCTTAGTATGATCGCCACCGCCCACTTTATCTTTGCTGAAATCGGTTGGGCGAATGGCTTCATGCGCTTCCTGCGCGTTCTTGGCCTTGGTTTGATACATCCGGGGCTTGTCCGGCACATAAGTCGCGTCATAGCGTTTTGCGATGGCGCCGCGCGCTTCGGAAATGGCGCTGCCATCCATCTGCACACCGTCTGTCCGCATATAAGTGATTGCGCCATCTTCGTACAGATTCTGGGCCACACGCATGGTGTGCGACGCTGCAAAGCCCAGCTTGCGCGCTGCTTCCTGCTGCAATGTCGACGTCGTAAACGGAGGCGGCGGATTGCGCGACATTGGCTTGGTTTCAACGGACGCAACCGAGAAGCGCCCCGCTTCGACCGCTGCTTTGGCTGACGCGGCATCGGCTGCATTGCTGATCGTCAGCCGGTCAATTTTCTCACCCTTGTGGCGAACCAGACGCGAGACAAAGCCGATACCGTCATGTTCCATATTGGCGATAACGGACCAATATTCCTGGGGGCGGAACAGTTCAATCTCGCGTTCTCGGTCTACCACCAAACGCAATGTGACAGACTGAACCCGGCCTGCGGATTTGGCACCAGGCAGCTTTCGCCACAACACGGGGGAAAGCGTGAAGCCGACCAGATAATCAAGTGCGCGCCGCGCCCGGTAAGCATCGATCAGATCATGATCCAGCTCACGCGGGTTGGCCATTGCCTCCAACACAGCAGGCTTAGTGATGGCGTTGAAAGTGACGCGCTTTACGTCTTTGGGCAGCGCCTTTTTCTTGGCCAGCACTTCTTGGACATGCCAGCTGATCGCTTCGCCTTCGCGGTCAGGGTCAGTCGCCAGGATGAGAGTATCGGCCTTTTTGCACGCGTCAGTAATGGCCTTCAGCTGTTTGGCCTTATCCGCATAAGTATCCCACAGCATGGCAAAGCCGTCATCGGGGTTTACTGATCCATCCTTGGGCGGCAAATCGCGCACATGGCCGAAACTGGCAAGAACGGTATGGCCAGGCCCGAGATATTTCTCGATCGTTTTGGCCTTGGCCGGGGATTCAACAACAACAAGTTTCATGGACAAAATCAGCCTCTCACGTGTGTGCGCGAGGGTGGAGGGGAAATGGAGCGTTCGTCAAGCCCTGTCCTTTGGGGGTCAAGCAAGGCTGACACGGCCACCTGCGTGGCGTTCGATCCGGCCACCAAGCTCCAGTTCCAGCAACACCATCTGAACCGTCGCAGGCATCGCCCCCGACTGACGAATGATTTCATCCACAGCGACAGGCGTATGGCTGAGCAGGCCAAACACAGCGCGCCGCTCAGCATCTGCGGGGTCCCCGTCTGGCGGGCTGGTGCGAAACGTCGTGGTGGGGCTAGCGACGCGAGACCCAAATATGGGGCGAACAGTTTCCATCACATCTGCCGCTGACTGAACAAGGGTCGCCCCGTCCCGGATCAGCGCGTTGCACCCTTGCGCGCGCGGATCAAGCGGAGAGCCGGGGACTGCCATGACTTCGCGCCCAGCCTCTGTTGCCAGCCGCGCTGTAATGAGTGAACCAGATTTCGGCGCGGCTTCCACCACCACCGTGCCCAGGCTCATCCCGGCAATAATGCGATTGCGATAGGGAAAGTGCCTGGCGAGCGGTTCACGGCCCGGTGGTTGTTCAGCGATCAGCAGACCGCGCTGCGCGATATCCTCTTGCAGATTTTTATTCTCAGGCGGGTAAGCAATATCAATGCCACTGGCGATGACGCCCACTGTGCCGCCATCAAGGGACCCTTGATGGGCGGCGGTATCAATGCCGCGCGCCAGCCCGGAAACCACCAGTGCGCCTTCATCGGCCAATCCTTGCGCAAGGATCCGTGCGAAACGGCAAGCCGCAGCAGACGCGTTGCGCGCGCCGACAATGGCGACGGCGGGCCGGTCAAGCAGGCGCAAATCGCCGCGCAGGATAAGGGCAGGGGGCGCACTGTCGAGTTCAGCGAGCAGCGGCGGATAAAGCCCCTGGCCCAGAAAAAGATATCGTGCGCCCAGCCGGTCAACAGCATCTACTTCGCGGGCGATATCATCAATCTTGGCCAGCATAGGCGCTTTGCCGCCGCTGCGTGCTGCCAGCTGAGGAATGGCGTCCAACGCGGCACGCGCCGTGCCGAAGCGCTGGATCAATTGAAAATAAGTAACAGGCCCGATGTTGGACGACCTGATCAGCCGAAGCCGGTCCAGCCGATCTTGATCCGCAGGCGTCATGTGCTTTTCTGGCCCGCACTTTGGCCAACGCGAGGTTCCGTACCGCTGCGTAGCCGCACGATATTTTCCCGGTGCTTCCAGATGAGAATTACGGCAAGGCCAGCCAGCACAAGGGCCAGTTCGTTTTGCCCGATCGCGGCAGCTGCGATGGGGGCAGACAGGGCCGCTGCCATTCCGCTTACGCTCGAAAATCGGCTGATCGCGAGTACGCCCAGCCAGACAGCCGCAAAAATCAGTCCCACTTGCCACATCAGCGCCAAACATGTGCCGAGCATGACCGCGACCCCTTTTCCGCCCTTGAATCCCAGCCAGATTGGATAAAGATGCCCGAAAAATGCTGCTGCGCCCGCGATCAGTGCCAGCTGCGGGTCGATAGCCCGCGCCAACCATACGGCCGCTGCACCTTTGGCCATATCCAGCGCCAGCGTGCCTGCCGCTAATCCCTTGCGTCCCGTCCGCAGCACATTTGTTGCGCCGATGTTGCCAGAGCCGATCTGCCGCAAATCCCCTGCGCCAAAGGCACGAGTCAAAATCACACCAAAGGGGATTGATCCGAGCAAATAGCCGCCAGTCAGCGCGGCCAGCACAAGAATTCCGTCGGTCATCGCATGTGCTTCTAATGTTTCGCAGGGCCTGTCCACCCCAAATATGCTTGCTGGTTTGCTATGGTCTCGTCTATCCCGTGCGGATGATCACATCAGGTGCAGTTCGTCCGTTTCATCCGCGCCAGTTGCCAGCCGTCAAAACCTGAAATGAATGACGTCCGACCCGTCTTGATCTTTGATTCTGGCGTTGGCGGGCTGTCGGTCCTCGATGAAATCCAGGCCGTGCTTCCTACAGCGCCGCTGGTTTACGCGGCTGATAACGCGTGGCATCCGTATGGCACCAAAAGCGAAGTAGAAATTGCCGCGCGGGTTCCGGCCTTGCTGGGGCGACTGGCAGAGCGGTACGCGCCGCGCATCGTGGTGATCGCCTGCAATACCGCCGCAACAATTGCGCTTTCCCACGTCCGTGCAGCACTTGATCTGCCGATTGTGGGCACAGTCCCTGCGATCAAGCCAGCGGGTCTAGCTAGCAAAACGCGCGTCATTGGCGTGCTGGGCACCAACGCGACAGTGCGTCAGCCTTATGTCGATAATCTTGTCGCAGAATTTGCCAGTGACTGTGCGGTGCTGCGGCTTGGTTCGGCTGAACTGGTGCGCATGGCCGAGGCCAAATTGCGGGGAACAGCAGTGGATCCTGCCGAGATGAAGGCGATCATGGATCAGCTTTACGGTCAGCCAGGCGGTCACCGGATCGATCAGCTTGTGCTGGCTTGCACTCATTTTCCGCTTCTTCGTGGTGAGATTGCTGCAGCCAGTCCAGCAGGTGTCACGCTGGTTGATAGCGGCGCTGGTATCGCACGGCGCACGGCTTTTCTGACAAAGGGGCAGAGTTGGCCGACGACGCGTCCGGCTGGCGTGTCTGTCTTTACGCGCGAAGATGAAACTGTTCAGTTGCTTGGCGCAGCTTTATCAGGCTACGGCTTGAGCGAGAGGGCGTTTTTATGAAAGTGGTGAGCGAGTGCCAATGACGGATGAGCAATTGGTTGAGCGCTTCAACGCGCGCCGTGCGCCCACGTCAGTCATCCTCAACGGCCAGGTTCTTGAGGTGCGCTCAGCCGATGGTTATGTGCGGTTGAGCTATGACATCGGCCCTGATTTCTGCAATCCCAGTGGCGCTGTTCAGGGCGGAATTGTAACAGCGATGCTGGATGATGCGGCGGCCTTTGCCTGTATCGTGAAGTCAGGAAAAGCAATTTATGTTGCGTCGCTTGAGCTGAAAACAACATTCCTGAGTGCAGCCAAACAGGGGCGGCTTTATGCGGAGGGTCATTGCATTAAACTGGGCAAAAGCTTTGCCTTCATGGAGGCGGAATTGAGAGACCCGGACGGGAAATTGCTGGCCAAGATGAGCACGACAGGCGCACCGCGCGCTATTCTTGATACGCCGCGGCTTGTTGATGCGGTGCCAGCGTGATCGACGGCGTGGACAGCAGCCTCAACGGCAGCAGCCCCATGCAGTTGCTGCGTCAGCGCCGCTTTTTGCCGCTGTTCATCACTCAATTTCTCGGCGCGTTTAACGACAATCTGTTTCGCACCGCGATGGTCATCCTCGCGATCTATTCCGTTTTCAATGACGAAGCGAAGGAGGCCCAGTTCAGCACGCTGGCCCAGGCGCTGTTCATTCTGCCGTTTTTCTTGCTGTCCGCAGTTTCAGGGCAGTTGGCCGATAGTCGGGATAAGGCCGGGATGATCCGTTTTATCAAAACAGCTGAGATCATTATCATGGTCGCCGGTGCTGCCGGATTGTTGCTCTTCAACATCCCGTTGATGCTGATCGCCCTGTTTGCGATGGGTATCCACTCCACCTTTTTTGGGCCCATCAAATATGCGATTCTGCCCCAGCATCTGGATAAAGACAGTGTGCTTGGCGGCACGGGCCTGGTGGAGGCTGGAACTTATGTGGCCATTCTGCTCGGCACGATTGTGGGGGGTGTCATCCCGCATCAATGGGCCGCTGCTGGGGTGCTGATCGTTGCGATTATTGGCCGGGTTGCAGGCGGAAAAGTGCCGCCCGCGCCACCGGTAGGGGATGGCACATCAGTGCCTGTCGACTGGAACATTTTCCGCGCGTCATGGACGCTGGCGCGCATGGTGATGAAAGTGAAGCGCGTACGGCTGGCAATCATCTGCATCAGCTTTTTCTGGTCGATTGGGGCGCTTCTTGGTGCGCAATTTCCTCCGCTGGTTAAAAATGCGCTGGGCGCGGATAAGAATGTCGCGACGCTATTTTTGGCGATATTTTCGGTCGGCGTGGCCGTGGGTTCAATTGCCGTGAACAAAATGCTCAAAGGCAAAGTCTCGGCGCGCTATTCGCCCGTTGCGGCCAATATGATGGGGCTGTTTGTGCTGCTGCTCTGGTGGGGCGTTACGCAGTGGAACGCGATTCCGGGCTATAGCCTTGGTGTGCGCGAATTTATCTCTTACCCCATTGCTGATCTCATTCTGATTGCGCTGTTCGGCATTGCTGTATTCGGCGGCATGTTCGTCGTGCCACTCTACGCGTTTCTGACAGTCACAGTGGCACAAAGCGAGACGGCGCGGACAATCGCTGTCAACAACATCGTCAATTCTGGCTTCATGGTCGCCGCAACTCTGTCTCTCGGCGGATTGGTAGCGCTGGGCGCGACGATTGAAGGCACGCTCATTTATGTGGCCTTTGCCTGCCTTGTGGCCGGCGGCATCGCGATTTTCCTTCACCGTTCGGCAGAGGAAGCTGAGGCCGAACAGCCATAACGGCTCTGGTGCGCCTTCACGGCCTCGGCTAGATTGCGCAAATGGTGCAAAAACAGCAATCCCATCTTCCCGCCTCGACTGTGCTGATTTCGATTTTCGGGTTCTGGCTCTTTTATGCATTGATCGTCACATTGCGCGCGAGCGTGATGGAATTGCCATTGCAGGATGAACTTGCGCTGCGGCGGGTTTTCGTGATCGTCGCGGGCATGGTAATTACGCTATTGGTTTGGTGCGTGCTGAGGCTTGCTGATGCCCGGCCACTCGCTCAGCGTATTATTCTCGCGGCGGTTGTCTGCCTTCCCGCAGCGCACGCCATTGCCCTTGCCAACTATTATGTGTTCAACATTTATGATCAGGCGTCTTTGCTCGATCTTGAAGAAATGCGGGCGCAGGCCGGGGCAAAGCCGACTTACTGGATTGAAATTATCGAAGTCACCATTTCGCGCTATTTCTTCCTCATCGCTTGGTCCGCGCTTTACCTCGCGCTCAGTTTTGCAAACACGGTCCGGATGGCAGAACGGCGGGCAGCCACTTTTGAACGCGCGGCTCAGCTGTCTGAATTGCGGGCCTTGCGTTATCAGTTGAACCCGCATTTCCTGTTCAATACGCTCAATTCCCTCAGTGCGCTTGTGATGACTGGCAGGCGGGATGAGGCGGAGGCGATGATCCTGAACCTCGCAACATTTTATCGCAGCAGCTTGACCAGCGATCCGTCAGGCGATGTGCCGCTTGCCGATGAAATTGCGGTTCAACGGCTTTATCTGGATATCGAGTCGGTGCGTTTTCCGGACCGCCTGTCAGTCAACATTGATGTGCCAGAAGACCTTGCCAATGCCGCTGTCCCAGGCCTGATCCTGCAACCGTTGGTGGAAAATGCCATCAAGCACGGTGTGGCGCGGTCAACCAAGCCAGTGGCGATCCACCTGAGCGCGCGATTGGAAGGCGATCAGCTGATCCTGTCAGTATCCGATGACGCACCGGGCACTGCGCGACCGGCGGAGGGCAATGGCATCGGGCAGACTAATGTGCGTGACCGCTTGTTCGCCCGTTACGGCGCGGCGGCAGTGGTGGAGACTCTACCCGGCGCGACTGGGGGATATGTGGCGCGGCTTTCATTCCCGATGATGTCCTATGTCTAAGGCGTCCGGTGGGGCCTTGCGGACGCTGTTGGTGGATGATGAGCCGCTGGCGATTGAACGGATGGTCACGCTCTGCGGGGATATCGCTGGCCTCACCATGGTCGGAACCGCGAACAATGGCAGTGCTGCGCTGGCACAGATTGAAAGCCTGCGCCCTGACTTGATTTTGCTGGATATTGCGATGCCAGAACTCGACGGGATGGGCGTGGCAAAGGCCCTGTCACTGCGCGCGCTGCACCGGCCCGCAATCATTTTTGTAACGGCGTTCGATAATTTTGCGGTGCAGGCCTTTGATACGCCAGCGGCTGATTATGTTTTGAAGCCAGTCTCGCGAGAGCGGCTGGAGCGGGCAGTTGAACGGGCGCGGGCGGCCCTTGCTTCGCCGTCTGCTTCGCTTGCATCCCCGTCTGTCTATACCGCAGAGCTATGGGTGCCGCACCGATCCGAACTCATCCGTATTCGTGCGGATAGTATCGAGAAGATTGAGGCAGAGCGAGATTATATGCGGCTGCATGTGAACGGGCGCAGTTATTTGCTGCACCAGACCATCACTGCGCTTGAGGGGCAGCTGGACCCTGGCCTGTTCATCCGCGTTCACCGGTCCACCATTGTCCGCAAAGATCTGATTGAGCGGCTGGGCCATGACGGCGCTGGCACATGGCATGTTGAAATGATCGGGGGCGAGGCGATCCGCATTGGCCGCACCTATTTGCGCCGCGCAAAGGAAATTGCGGGTCGCTAAACCAGCCACCGCGCCTGTGACTCTTTTCATCCTGTTTCAGCCAGATTTTGCAGAAACTGTTCATCCGCGAGAAATTAAACGCACAGTCGCGGGGCACAGCAGGGAATGTGTAATCGGAGAGAGTCATGTTAAAACTAAGTCTAACGGTCGCCGCTGTGGCAGTGCTTGCCACATCATCAATGGCCATCGCAGGCGAACCTTATGTCGGCGCTTCGGCTGGCGTGAACATTCAAAGCAATTCGAAAAATAAAGGCACTTTTACCACAACAGTGCCTGCAACTGCCGCATTTCCGGCGATAGCATCGGGTACATCGCTAGGCTGGACAACTGAATTTGACAAAGGCCTGGACCTTAATTTGCTAGGCGGATACCGGTTTGACAATGGCCTGCGCGTTGAATTGCAGGGCGTGTATAACCGCGCAGGCGTTGACCGGCACAGCAATCTGGCGGTGGGCGGCACCGTGATTGATGCTGTCGATTCAGCGGTGCTGACACGCGGCGTGCCAGCAGCGACCAATCCGACGGTGGGCCAGGTGCTGTCCACGGACAAAGGCAAGATCAAGTCACTGGGTGTGTTCGGCAACGTGCTTTACGACATTAAACTCAGCGACAAATTCGTGCCTTATCTTGGCGCGGGCATCGGGTTCTCGCGAACGAATGTGCGCTATAATCCTTCAGCTGTTGCAGTGGTGAATGACAAGAAAACGGTGTTTGCCTATCAGGCGATTGCAGGCGCGACGTTCAAGGTAAGCCCGTCGTTTGAACTGTTTGGCCAATATGCCTACCGCGATGCCAATCGGGCCAAAACCAATGTGTCGCTTCTTCCAGCGACTTTGGACGTCAAAAGCAAGCAGTCGATTTTTAACATCGGCTTTCGCATTCCCCTTGGTGGCGGCGAATAAGGCTTAGACAACTATAGGATGCGGTGGGGCCGAACTGGCCCTGCCGCATTTTTGCGTCATAAACCGGACAGTCCCTTGGCCGCTTTTGCGATCTTGGCGAGCAATCCCTTTTTCTTGGCTTTTGTTTCAGTGCAGAATGTCGGCGATTGCGACGCCACTTCGGCTTCGGTTTTCGTGGTTTGATCCAAGGCGAGATATTCTGATATTGGCAAGGCGCGCTCAGCGGCGGCGCGGGCAAAGGTCAATTGCAATTGGTCTGTGGTGGAAAGCCCAAGCGCGTTGCCGCATTTTTCCTTTCCCTTTTTCAAGATTGATCCGCCGCCCAGCACAACCTTTGCCAAATCGCCAAGGCCAACAGCCAGAACTGGTGATGCAAAGATGAGCGAAGATGCAGCCAAAGCCGCCAGTTTAGCCTTACGCATAACAAAAACTCCCCGATGCCAGGCACGCGACTCCTTGCCACAGCCGGAACGGTAAAGCCTAACAGGCCCGGCAAGTCGTGCAAGGGGCGGGGCGAACTTAGCCTTAACGCCCTTTTAACCAATCGACTCGTATCAGCGCCCCATCACATTGATGACGTTGGGAAAATGATCATGCGCACTTTGCTTGTCCTGTTGGCTGCCACTTCTCTTTCAGCATGCGGCGGCGCTGGAATTCAATCCGCTGGCAGCGCCGCTCCCGCAACTGGAACGAGCGGCGGAACTTCAACGGGCAGTGGCACTGTTACCCCGACATCAGCGCACAGTTTTGTCGCACCTACAGAAGTCAAAACATATAGCGGCATCGGCGGCGCGCAAAGCTATCAATATGTCACGAATAATATCGACGGCGATCCTTCGACGGCAGTAATCGATCCATCAAGTGACCAATATCGTCAGCTCTATGCTGGCAACGCCTCTACGGCGCGCAACAGCGGAATTTCAATCACTTACAATCCGCGCGATGCCATTTTTGACATCACGGTCAATGAGCCACTGGGCAATGTAACCAACACAACCCGCTTTCAGGATCCAGTGCACCGCACCAATTACGGTGGCGCAAGTGAACCGCAGGGCGGCAACATTGATATCACGTCAAAGGGCGTCCGCTATCTTCAGGTGGGCAGCGGAGTTGGTGTTGCGGTTTTCGACGGATCGGTATCCAACACGTTCCCAATCGGGGCCAAGGACGTCGCGCGAGAGGCAACGACATTCTTTTATCAGTTGCCCGGAACAACCACAAAATATGTGACTTATGCTGGCTATGTCCGCAATTCGATCGCAATTTCCGAAGTAACGCCTGCAACGGGCAATCCCTATCTTGAAAATAAATTCAAGCTTGAACGCGGTGCTTTCGTGTTTGGCGAACGGACGGGCAATGGTGCCGTTCCGAAAACTGGCACAGGCACTTTTAGTGGTGAAATGATTGCAACCATGGTGTTCAACCCGCTGTTAGATATTGACGCAAGCGCACCAACCTATTTTCAGTGGATGCAAGGCACTTCGTCAACTGTGATGGACTTTGCAGCCAACACGTTCACTTTGGCGCTCAACGGAACAGTGGCTTCGCCTTTGTTTGATACTTACACATCAAAAGTGTTCACTCTTCAAAACGGTGCAACTTTTACTGCGGGTGGTAAGGGACGGATTGATTTGATCAATGCCGGAGGCTTCCTGGGCAATTTCCAGACAGCCTCCTTCCGTCAGCCTGACGGGACACTCCTGACGGTCAACATTGCTGGTTCCAGCATTGATGGCGCGCTCTTTGGCCCGGCAGCAGAGGAAGTGGGCGGTGGTTTCCGTATCGTGGGTGGCACGCCAGATGAACGGATCGACATCGTGGGCGCATTCACGGGCAAGAAATAAGCTGATGTCACGCCGGTTTGGTTTCGCCGCGACGTCATTTGCCACAACGCTTGCGGCGCTGATGCTTCAGCCCGCGCCTGTGGCTGCGCAGGCGGTTGATCAGGGGATTGATCAAGGAATGGCCTGCGCGAACGGCCAGTGCCGCATTCGCCTGACCGCAGATCAAGTCCTCAAGCAAGCGGATGTGCTGGTGATGGAACACCGCTTTGACGAAGCAGCCCCGTTGTTGGCTGCACTCACCAATGCGCCGCAGCTGTCAATGGAACGGGACTTTCTGGTCGGCTATTCCGCAATTGAGCAGGGCAAAGTTGACGAGGCTGTGCGCATTTTCCGCCATATCCTTGACAATCATCCCAACCAAACACGTGTGCGACTGGAACTGGGCCGCGCGTTGATGTTGCAGGGAAAAACCCTGAATGCCGATCATCATTTCCGCCTTGCGCAGCAGGACAAGGGCTTGCCCGATGAAGTCTCCGCCATGGTCCGCACCACACGCGGTATCTTGCGGCAAAAGCGCAACTGGGCCTTCAACTTTGACTTTGGCTTGGCACCCGATAGCAACATCACCAACGGCACGAACGCTGAAACAGTCGACGTAAACCTGGGCCCATTTACGGTTCCGCTGACGCTGGACGCAGCCGCGCGATCAAAATCGGGCACAGGCCAGTTTACGACAATGGCCGCTTCAGCGCGTTTCGGCTTCCTCGGCGAAACGCGGCTGCTGGTGGAAGGCAATAGCCAGCTGACCAATTACAGCGGCAAATCTTACGATGACTTTGCAACTGAGCTTTCGGTGGGTCCGGAAATAGACCTGAACGATGATACTGTGATGACCATGCAGGCCGTGGGGTCTCAGCGCTGGTATGGCGGCAAAACCGCGTCAACAGGCTATGGCATTCGCGCGGGGCTTCAGCATGAACTGACTGAAAGTCAGCGCATCGGGTTCACGCTGGACGCGCGGCGCAACGAGTCTGGATTTTCCAATGCCTATAGCGGCTGGCAAATCGGCGCTTACGCAAGCTATGAACGCGTCATCGCGCGGAGGTTTATTGCGTCGGCATCGCTGTTCGGGCGGCGGGATGCGCTGACGTCGGCCAGTTTTTCTGACTATGAAGTCGGCGGCAGTCTGGCCATTGGCGGGGAATTGCCGCTGGGCCTGAACGCATCTGTTTCGGCCGGGGCATCACGGGCCTGGTATGATGCGCCGCTTAACCTGTTTTCGGCCAACCCACGCACAGACTGGCGTTTGAACGGGCGCGCTCAACTGGGGTTACGGTCCCTGCGGGTGGTAGGGTTTTCGCCCTCGATTGCGTATAATTATTCGGCCAGCCTGTCTTCACTGACGCTCTATGACAGCAAACGCAGCCGCTTTCGCTTTGCACTTGCTCGCTATTTCTAGGGCTTAAAACCGGTCTGATCGCACCACTTCAACGTCACTGATCATCACGATCAGGCCGTAATCATCCAGGTGTGGGGTGAGCGCTGCAATCAACGCATCAACTTGATCTTCTTTGGCTACAGCAACGAACATTTTCTTCGACAAGGCCCCACTGACATCCTCATCGCGCCACGATCCTGTGCGGCCTCGGCCAGAGTCAGCTGCCAGAAATGTATGATGCGGAATGCCAGCGCCGTCTGCCTCGCGGGCCAGCCACGGGCAAAGCGGCGTGTCGATCAATATGTCGATCCGTTTACGTCCAACCAGTGCCATCGTTCCGGCGTCCTTATCCTGCAAGCTGCGTGGCCGCCCAAGTGAAGAGCGGAATGGAAATGATGATGTTAAACGGAAAACTGACAGCCAGCGACATGGAGAGATACAGCCCCGGATCTGCCTGGGGCAGGGCCATGCGCATCGCGGCAGGCACGGCGATATAGGAGGCGCTGGCGGCGAGCATCGCAAAGGCTGTCACTGTGCCAATATCAAAGCCCAGCGCGTTCGATGCAAACAGGGCGATCGTGCCGTTGATCAGCGGCAGCGCAATGGCAATGGCCGCCAGCACAGGCCGCATCGCCTTGCTTTCGCGCAACCGCCGCACCGCGACCAGGCCCATATCAAGCAGAAACAAGCAAAGGATGCCCGAAAAGCCAACCGTATAGACAGGCGCAATGGCAGCGTAACGATCCTTGCCGACAATGATGCCAATGATGAACGCCCCGACCAGCAGCAGCACTGATCCGTTGAGCAGAACTTCATGCCACACGCTTTGCCCCGGCGCATTCTTCGGTTGCTTTAGACCGCCCTTGGCCAGCAATAGCCCGGTGAGGATGGCAGGCGTCTCCATCAGCGCGAGCACGGCAACCATATAACCTGCCGGGGCCAGGCCTTCGCCTGTTAACACTTCGCTGGCCGTCACAAATGTGACGATGCTGACAGAGCCGTAGTGTGCGGCAACTGCCCCTGCGTTCAAGCGGTCAAGCTTTCCCACCCGCGTCAACAGCGCAAAAGCGATTAGCGGGAGTGAGAAGCTGAGGACCAAGCCCAGTACCGCTGCCATGCCCATTTCGGCCGAAGCCCCAGCAGCGGACACCTGCACGCCGCCTTTCAATCCAATCGCGGCCATCAAATAGATGGACATGCCCTTGGCAATAGGTTCTGGCACGGTGAGGTCAGAGCGGACTGCGGCGGCAAAAGCGCCAAGTGCGAAGAACAGGATGGCAGGCGAAAGGAGCGTATCAAGAACGGACATAGCGGCAACCTGTTAAGATGCTGTTTCAATGGCGCAAAGCAAGTGGCCTGTCTATCCCCGACGCTGCTCCAGCGCCCGTTCCCACGCCAGCGCGTGAGTGACGATCACATCCAGATCATTATAGCGGGGCTGCCACGGCAACGTCGCGAGGATGCGGCTATTATCCGCGATCAGCGCGTCCGGGTCTCCCGCACGGCGGCCTTCCATGTTGCGAGTAAGCTTCATATTGGTCACCCGGTCAACGGCATCGAGCACCTGATTGACGGAAAAGCCGCTGGAATAGCCTGCGTTCATGATATGGCTCTCGGTGGGCTCAGCGACCAGCTTGTCCAGCGCCAGAACATGCGCGTTGGCTAGGTCCGCGACGTGGATATAATCGCGCACGCCCGTGCCGTCCGGTGTGTCATAGTCCGTGCCATAGACGCTGACAGAGGCGTGTTTGCCAAGCGCAGCTTCGACTGCCACTTTGATCAGATGCGTTGCGCCAGCGGTCGATTGGCCTGTGCGGCCTTGCGGGTCGGCCCCTGCCACATTGAAATAACGCAGCGCGCAGTAGTTGATGGAGTGCGCCGCCGCCACATCAGCCAGCATATGCTCCGTCATCAGTTTTGACATGCCGTAGGGGTTGATTGGCAGTTTTGGCCCGTCTTCGCGCACGGGCACGACTTCCGGGATGCCGTATGTCGCGGCAGTCGATGAAAAGATAAAATGCTTCACGCCCGCGCTCACTGCGCATTCGATCAGCGTGCGGCTGTTCGCGGTGTTGTTGCGGTAATATTTCAGCGGGTCAGTAACTGATTCCGGCACGATGATCGACCCCGCAAAATGCATGATCGCGCCGATTCCGTGCGTGGCCAGCACCTCCGCCACGCGGCCCGCGTCCCCGACATCGCCTTCTTCCAACGGCACATCATCCGGCAGCGCCCAGGCGAAGCCCGTGGTCAGATTATCAATCACCACAACCGGCCACCCCGCATCGCGCAAAGCAAGAACCGCATGACTGCCAATATAGCCGCAGCCACCAGTGACAAGGACGGGGAATTTGGGGGAGGAATGAGTCATAGAGGGTCTTTTAACGTGGGATTGTTAAACTTCTATGTGTGGAGTGAGATCCTGGCGGTTGGGTCTTAGGTGTGCATTGGGGTCCAACAGGTGTTGTCTTCGACAGCCAACTGGAATATTGAGAACAAAAGGGGATTTAACCATGGATTCGCGCCCTACTGTCATTGATCTTTTTTGCGGCGCTGGCGGTCTTAGCGAGGGCTTTCGGCAGAGAGGCTACAATGTCCTGTTTGGGAGTGACATTGATTCGACATTCGGTGAAACATTCAGCCGGTCTCATACTGAAGCCAAGTTCGTTGCCAAGCCGATTCAGGCGCTTTCGAGTTCTGAAATCCTGGCGGCGACCGGGCTTTGCAAGGGTCAGTTGGACGTTCTCGTGGGCGGTCCGCCTTGCCAAGGCTATAGTGTTTATAACCACGGTCGCGGAGAACATGATCCCCGTGCTGGCCTGTTTCGAGAATATCTTAGGTTGGTGCGAGAGCTTGCCCCGAAATGGCTTGTTATGGAAAATGTTACTGGCCTGCTTTCCATTTCAAGTGGTCAGTTGATCCAAACTATAACAGATGAAATTTCCAAGTTGGGTTATGCGGTCGAATGGAAGGTTTTACGCGCCGAAGACTACGGCGTTCCCCAAGAGCGGCGCCGCGTCGTATTTATCGCAAACCGGATTGGGGCACCCATCATGTTTCCCCAGATGGAATATGGTGAGAATTTGAGGCCATACACTACGATCTGGGACGCAATCGGTGATTTGCCGTTGCTGGTAACAGATAATGTGACTGAATATCCAATTGCGCCAAGCACAGACTATCAATCCGAAATGCGGAAGGGCAATCCACCGCTTGCCAATCATTATGGACCCAAGCTTGGCAAGGCCAATCAAGAACGTATCCGACATATTCCGCAA
>JANPCO010000182.1:0-8236 GCA_031430995.1 Sphingomonadales bacterium
ACTGAAACCATTCCGCGTCTCTCCGAAATTCTGGCGCTTGTGGATGGCAGCGTGCCCATCCTGATCGAAGTCAAATCAGATAGCGCGACAGTTAACGGGCTTTGCCTGGGCATACGCCGTGTGCTGGAGGGATACCGCGGGCCTGTTGCCGTCATGTCGTTTAACCCCGAAATATCGCGCTGGTTTAGCCGCCACGCGCGTCGCTATGTGCGCGGACTTGTGGTCACGGAAGGCAACGAGAGTGGCTGGCGTCAGCGTATTAAAGGGCATATTCGCCGCCACCTTTCGCTGTGGCGCGCCAAGCCTGATTTCCTGGCCTATGACATCCGTAATCTGCCGTCTTCGTTTGGCACGGGACAAAGGGCACGCGGCTTGACTGTCCTCACCTGGACCGTGAAAACGGCGTCAGAGGAGGCGGCGGCCATGCACTGCGCTGATGAAATCATTTTTGAACGGTTCAGTAATGTGGCTGGTCATGTCACTGGCCAAGCAGAGTGAGCGACGGCGGCGCTGACGTTTCTGTGCGCATCGGCGACGGCGTGGCCGCACTTGACGTGGCGCAGTGGGACGCACTTGCCGGGCCAGACCATCCGTTCCTCAGCCATGCGTTCTTATCAGCACTCGAAAACTCTGGCAGCGTCGGGCGCGGGTCGGGTTGGCAGCCTTTGCCCATCACTGTGACTAGCTCAGACGGGACGTTGCTGGGTGCGCTGCCAGCTTATGGCAAAAGCCACAGCCAAGGCGAATATGTGTTTGACCACAACTGGGCCGATGCATGGAGCCGCGCAGGCGGAAATTATTACCCGAAGCTGCAAATTGCGGTGCCCTTTACCCCCGCCCAGGGCCCGCGCCTGTTGGCCCGTGATGACGGCATGGCGCTTGCGCTGCTGCGGGGCGCTGAATCGCTGGTCCAGCAGAACCGGCTGTCGTCCGCGCACGCGACGTTCGTTGATGCAGCTCAGCTAGACTGGTTCAAATCGGCGGACTGGCTGATCCGGGAAAGCGTGCAATATCATTGGTTTAACCGGGGCTACGCGACATTTGATGATTTTCTGGCGTCGCTTGCAGCGCGCAAGCGGAAAATGATCAAGAAAGAACGGGCCGGGGCCGTCCAGGGCCTCACCATCCGCCATTTGTGCGGCGCAGAAATCGAACCGCGCCACTGGGATGCATTCTGGCGCTTTTATCAGGATACCGGCGCGCGCAAATGGGGGCAGCCTTATCTCAAACGCAGCTTCTTCCCCGAAGTCGCGGCAACCATGGGCGATAAAGTGCTGCTGATCCTGGCCGAACGGGACGGCGTGCCCATTGCCGGTGCGCTCAATTTCATCGGCGGAGAGGCGCTTTACGGTCGCTACTGGGGCTGTTCAGAAGATGTGCCGTTCCTCCATTTCGAACTTTGCTATTATCAGGCGATAGACGCGGCGATTGCGCGCGGCATTGGCCGCGTGGAGGCAGGGGCGCAAGGCGAACATAAAATTGCGCGTGGCTATGAACCGATGGCGACCTATTCCGCCCATTATATCGCTGACCCGGGTTTTCGAGAGGCCATTGCAGACTTTCTGGTCCGCGAACGCCGTGCCGTGCAGCAGGAAATTGCTTTTCTCGGGGATATGACGCCGTTCAAGAAAGGATGAGTTCGGTTTGACCGCGTCGTCATTGCGAGCGCGACCGAGACCGCTACACAACACAACATTATCTGCTGGGGAACATTCAGGATGGAACCTACCCGCTTACATTTGACAATTTATGTGGTGTTTTCTGATACGGGAGGACTTTGGGGACAAAATATGCTGAAGCAGAATATGCGACCTGCAGCGCAATTCGCCCAAAAAATCAGATGAGGCAGGTCAAAGTCGAACGCGTTATTGGACGTTTACATGGCGGCACAAATACTGTTAGCAATGGTCGCAGAGAATACTCATTTACTAGAAGCTCTGGCAAGTCATCACACGGCTATGGAACGTCATCTGGCTCTAGGAACACTTCTATCGCTCGAACTCGCACTAGCATTGATCGGTTATGAGTTTGCGTGGGTTGTAGAGCTCCGCGTTCGGATGGATGGTTTGGTGGCGTGGTCACAAAAATCGTAACCATAGCAATTTTGGGCTTCATTGCGTTTGTGTGTTTCTCACCCAGCAAACGCCCTGTTTCAAAAACTGAGAGGGTAGAGCAGATAACGCCGGTAAAAAAATTGGGACTGAAACGGACAATCGTTCTGATTCTGAGATGCTCAGCGAAACCAATTCAGGTAGCAAATCGTCAAAAATGAAAAGACCGGATGACACGACAAACGCAACTACCCTACCCGACGTGATTTTTTCGCCACGACAGGAAGTGGTGCAACCTATCTCAAATGAAATGAAAAGTGAATATCCCCCCTGCTCCGAAACTTTACACGACAATTGTAAAAACGATTGACGTAAAAATATGATTTGTGAATACGCACTTATAATGGCTGTTCATTTATAAATTCATTGAGGAAAAATAATGCGAAATTTGGTATGACCACATTCACGACCGTTATTTCGGTCGCTGTTATAGCTATATTTGTTGGCGGCTTGCTTGGTTGGTTTTTGGGCGGTCAACGAGCCATAACGCTAACTGCCCTTTTACGCGAACAGACAGAAGAGCTCTCGCAATTAAAAACCGACAGCAAGCTCGTTCATGATAAATTTTTGCGCGCGATAACCGATCTTGCACATCAGTCTGAACGGGCAGCGCAAGTGGACGTTTTGCGCACGCAGTTAGAGATAGCCCATACCGAAAAATCATCGTTGGAAGTAAAGTTAGCGACGTTAAATGCTACGTCACAATCACGTGCTCAATCCGTGGCAGAACAGATTGAGCAACTAACAATTCTGCGCGCAGAGACCGAAACCAAATTTGGTGAACTGGCCCAAACCGCCTTAAATGAAGGCGCCAAAAACTTCTTGACGCTTGCGAATGAGACGTTCGAAAAACATTCGCTGGGCACCGCCGCCCAGTTTGATCAAAAACGTGTAGAGCTTGCTGGAATTCTGACACCGCTCAAAGAAACTCTCGCTCGCTATGAAACCAAGCTCGTCGAAGTTGAGAAGGATCGTGCAGATGCATATGGCGGTCTGCGCGAACTTGTAACAGAGATGAAGGCGGGTCATGCTAAAGTCAGCGAGCAGACGGGGCGTCTTGCAAATGCTTTGCGTGGGTCAGCGAAAATGCGAGGTAATTGGGGTGAACAACAATTACGCAACGTATTGGAAAAGGCCGGTCTGTCAGAATTTTCAGATTTTCGCACTGAAGTCAGCATCGATACCGAAGAAGGTCGTCAGAGGCCGGATGTAGTTGTACGCCTTCCCGGCGGACGTGAGTTGGTAATTGATGCAAAGGTGTCACTCGCAGCTTACCAAGCCTCAACTGAAACAGACGACGATGGCGAAAAACTAGGTCATATGACTAGTCATGCGAGAGCGATGCGGCTTCGAGCTGAAGAATTGGGACGCAAATCTTATTGGGACAAATTCGCCAGCACTGCCGACTATGTCGTTATGTTTGTGCCCGGTGAGCACTTTGTTAATGCTGCGATGGAAGCCGATCCAGAACTCTGGGATCACGCATTTTCACGGGGCGTTCTGATTGCATCACCAATCAATCTCATTGCTCTAGCCCGCACGGTAGCGCAGAGTTGGCAGCAGGCAACAATTAGCGAAGAAGCTAACAAAATCGCGGAACTCGCCAAAGATCTGTATAAACGGCTTTCATCGATGGGAGACAAAATTTCTACTGTGGGAAAACGGCTTACTGTAGCAGTTGACGGATACAACGATTTCGTCGCTTCGATGGAGGGTTCGGTGATGCCTGGAGCGCGCAAGTTCCGGGATATGGGAATTGGTTCATCTGAAAAGCCTTTGCTGGAAATAGAGGCGCTCGGAGTGAAAACTCGCAATTTAGTTCGAGGACGCGACCTACTTCTTTCATCCGATTCTCTTAATGATGCTGCTTGAGACACGCGCTTCAAGTCAGACCCGTCAAAAATCATTGGGTCAACCCGGGCTACGGGACGCTTGATGATTTTCTTGGGTCTTCTGCGGCGCGCAAGCAGAAGATGTGCCGTTCCTCCATTTCGAACTTTGCTATTATCAGGCGATAGACGCTGCCATTGCGCGCGGCATTGGCCGCGTGGAGGCAGGGGCGCAAGGCGAACATAAAATTGCGCGTGGCTATGAACCGATGGCCACCTATTCCGCCCATTATATCGCTGACCCGGGTTTTCGAGAGGCCATTGCAGACTTTCTGGTCCGCGAACGCCGTGCCGTGCAGCAGGAAATAGCCTTTCTGGGGGATATGACGCCGTTTAAGAAAGGGTGAGCTTTAGCTTCACCCCACCCGTCACCCGCCCGCCATGGCCTTGCCAATGGCCGCTTCCATTTCAGCAGCGCTCGGGTTTTTGCGCAGCGTCAGCCCGCCGTTCACTTGCAGATTTTCGCCCGTCATGAAACATTCGTCGCTGGCAAGGAAGACAGCAGCGGCGGCAACATCTTCTGACGTGCCAATCCGGCCGAGCGGATAGCCAGCGATAAAACTGTCAAACAAGCCGGGCACGTTTTTCGCGTCTGCATTCATCGGCGTATCCGTGAGGCCCGGCGAAATTGAATTGGCGCGGATGCCCAAATGACCGAACTGGTTGGCAATGCAGCGGATGACATGATCAAACCCGGCCTTCGTGCCCATATAGGCCGCATGATTATCAAGCATGATCTTGGCCGTGGCAGAACTGATCTGGATGATCGACCCGCCGCCGCCGCCGCCACTCTCGCCTTCTGGCGACATGGCTTCGATCATGGCCTGGCAAAACAGAAACGGCCCTTTGAACTGGAGCGCCATCATCTGGTCCAGTTCTTCCACCGTCGTTTCCAGAAAGGGTTTGACGAAGCCCCAGCCCGTTGAATTAACGGCAATTGACACGCTGCCCATCTGGGCCTTGGCTGTATTGGCGAGTGCAAAAACGGAGTCGCGGTCAGTAATGTCGCAGTGGACTGCATGACCGCCGATTTCACCCGCAAACCGTTCCAGTTCCTCCATTTTGCGGCCAGCCACGGTGACTTCTGCGCCTTCCGCGCGCAGGCGGCTGGCGATCACTTGCGCCATGTTGCCCCGGTTGCCCGCGCCGATCACGACAGCGGCTTTCCCCTGCAAACGTCCCATCGCTCCTGCTCCTTCTTTTTGTTAGGGTGTAAAGCTATCATCGCGGCGCGTGAGATGGTCCTGCCTAAAAGAGCAGTCGGTATCAGCGTTGATCCTAAACCCGCTCCCGCCCCAGCAAGTCCTCTACTGTCAAATCAAGCCGTTCCAATATGGTGCGGAACCGGGGCCAGATTTTGGTCATGACGATATGGCGTTCATGTGTTTTCAACCGCTCGACTGCGCCTTGCGCGACGAACATGCCAACGCCGCGCTTCACCGTCACATGGCCTTCGTCTTGCAGGCATTGATAGGCCTTGGCGACAGTCAGCGGATTGGTGCCCGTATCGGTTGCAAAGGCGCGCACCGAAGGCAGCTGCGCACCTTCATCGTAGCGGCCTTCGATGATCGCAATTGCAATCATTGTCCGCAGCCTCAGATAGACTGGCAATTCATCAAATTCAGTTACTGTCATGCTGTGTTACTACAGCAAGTCGTGGCGAAAGTCACGTGCCGATTACGTGCCGCCCCACTGCGATACAACCGCGTCATAATCGGGCCGGGGGCGCTCTTCCAAATCGCGTGACGGTGTGCCGATAAAAATGAACCCGGCTACCGCGTCGCCCTCTGCTCCGCCAAAGGCTGCTTTAACCTGCGCATTATAGCAGGGCCAACCCGTCAGCCAGCCACCGACAAACCCCTGCGCGTGGACTGCATTGAGCAATTGCATCGACGCAGCCCCTGCCGAAAGCTGCTGTTCCCACAGCGGAATTTTGCTGCCCGAAACTGGCGTGGACAAGACAACCACCAGCGATGGCGCTTGATGGGCAAATTGTTCCATCGCTTCAATTTCCAGACGCCCCGCGTCGGGCTTTTCCGCGCGGTAGGCTGACGTAAGCAGCGCCGCCAGGTCCGCGCGCTGATCTGCACCTACCACAACAAAACGCCACGGCGCGAGTTTGCCGTGATCAGGAACGCGCTGCGCCGCGCCCAGAATCGCGCGCATTTGATCGGGCGTTGGGCCCGGCGTCACCATATGACGCGGCTTGCCAGACCGGCGAGTGAGGAAAAATTCGGGCAAAGAGGACTGGCTGTTGAACATGATGAAACGCGTATCAGCGCGCATCGGCCTTGGCAATTCCGCCCTTGTGCGGCTAGACCAGCGGCACGGTGAATATCATCATTCCCCTGATCATGGCCGCAGCCGCGCCTGACCCCAGCCTGCGCGCATTGCAGGCCATGGACAGCCGCGTTGCGACAATCGCCTATCATATCGCGACGCAAAACGCGGCCAAATGCGGGCGCAAAGTGCCGCTTTCCGGCATCGCCGTGCACAGTCTGGGCCAATATGCGCCATCCGCGCGCGCGGCAGCGGCAGCAAGTTTTGGCCTTGGCAGTGACGCTGCGGTGCTGGCCGTTGCGAAGGACAGCCCCGCAGAAGCGGCTGGCATTCGCGCAGGCGACCAGATTCTTTCCATCAACGGCCAGCCCATGGCGGACGCGCTGACCCCCAAAGCCTCCATGGCCACAGTCATCAAAGCCCGCGTGGCGCTGAGTGCAGCCAATCTGCGCATCATCATCAACCGGGGCGACACCCCGCAACAAGTCAGCTTTGCCAACTCGCTTGGCTGTGCTTCAACAGCTGAAATGATCCCATCGGCAAAATTAAGCGCGGAGGCTGACGGGGACATCGTGCAAATATCAAGCGCAGTGGTGGAATTTGCCAGGTCCGATGATGAACTGGCCTTCGTGATTGCCCATGAAATGGCCCATAACATATTGGCGCACCCGGCAAAGCTCGACACCATCGGGCGCAACCGCGCCAACATCCTCGCGACAGAAATTGAGGCGGATAAAATGGCGATCCAGCTAATGCACAGCGCGCGTTATGATGTGGATGCAGCGCCTGCATTCTGGGCGCGTTTCGGAAAGCGCACAGGCTACGGCATTTTTTCTGATGGCACTCACTTGCGCACCAAAGCCCGCGTGCAATTGCTGCGTGATGAGATCGCGCGTGTCTCGGCTCAACCCGCCACCCCATAAAATGTCTTGAGGGCAGCGCAAACCGCGCTAGTGTCGCCCCAATTGAGCCGGATCAACGGCCAGCCGAGTTACGCGCCGTAACCCGTTCAGAGAGGCAATCATGGGACTTATTCAGATCATTGCGATCACAGTGTTAGTGGCTGTTTTCATGGCCGCAGGATTGATCCTGTTCAGCAAGCGGCCCGAATTTGCGGGGCACCCCAAGGGGCTTTACCTGCTGTTCTTTGCCGAAATGTGGGAACGCTTTTCCTATTACGGCATGCGCGCGCTGCTGATCTTTTACCTGACCAAACATTGGCTGTTTTCCGATGAAAAGGCTTCGGTGATTTACGGCGCTTACACAGCGCTGGTTTACATTACGCCCGTGATTGGCGGTTATCTGGCAGATAAATATCTTGGCCAGCGCAAAGCCGTGACTTACGGCGCGGTCTTACTGTCGTTCGGGCATCTGCTGATGGGCGTTGAAGGAACGGGCGGTCAGGATAGCAGTTCGCTCAATTATTTCTGGCTCGCCTTGGCCTTCATCATCGTCGGCTCGGGCTTTCTCAAGGCCAATATTTCCGTCATTGTCGGCCAGCTTTATCCGCGCACCGATACACGGCGCGACGCGGCTTACACGATATTTTATATGGGCATCAATCTGGGCGCGGCGCTTGGGGCGATTTTGTGCGGCTATCTGGGGGAAACTGTCGGCTGGTCCTACGGCTTTGGCGCAGCTGGCATTGGCATGGTGCTTGGGCTGATTGTGTTCGTCATTGGTAAGCCGCTGCTGATGGGTAACGGCGAGGCGCCTGATCCAACGCGCCTGATGCAAAAAGTAGCAGGCATCAAATTTGAATGGCTGCTTTACCTGTCCGGTCTGATTGCGGTGCTGGCCTGCTGGTGGATGGTTCAAAATCAGGCCATTGTCGGCACATTGCTGGGCGTCGCTGGGGCTGTATTGGTCGGTTATGTGTTGTTCACAGCTGTCGTCAAACTCGCGCCGGAAGACCGGGACCGGATTTTTGCAGCATTGTTCCTGATCCTCGGCTCG
>JANPCO010000183.1:0-1913 GCA_031430995.1 Sphingomonadales bacterium
GATGCGATTTGAGCCCGCACAAGGTATCGCGCGGCTCGAGCTGCATCTGGAACGGATGAAAGCGAGCGCGAGTGGCTTTGGTTTCGAGTTTGATCGCCACGCTGCACGCAACCAACTGCATGCCGCGACTTTTCATTTGGACGCATTGTCGAAGATACGGCAGCTGTTGTCGAAAAGCGGCGCGGTGGCGATATAAATACGCCCCCTGACCGACACGGCAGAGCTTTGGACGATTGCGGTTGTACCCTTACCAGTCGAAAGCACCGATTTCCGTCTCCACCACAAGACGACTGACCGGGCGTTTTACGATGAAGCACGCGTTGCATCGGCTACGGACGAAGTGCTGTTCGTAGACTGCGACGGGTTTTTGACCGAAGGCAGCGTCACGGCCATTTTCGTCGAACGCGGTGGTAAGTTGCTCACCCCGACACTGTCGCGCGGCGCATTGCCATCAGTTCTGCGCCAAGAATTGATAGAAAGCGGCCAAGCCTTAGAGGCCGACCTGACTGCCACCGATCTGACGGGAAATTTCTTCATCGGCAACAGCGTTCGTGGATTAATCCCGGCCAAACGGGTTGCGTAACTTTATGGTGTTGGCTAGGGCCTGCCACGCAACTTGCTAACAAAAATAGCCGAAAGACCCATCATGATTGACCGCTTGTCTGCCGCCTTGGGCCGGATCGCCCCGTCCGCAACGCTTGCCATGTCGGGTCGCGTCATCGACTTGAAGGCACAAGGCATTGATGTCATTGGCCTCTCCGCTGGTGAGCCCGATTTTGATACGCCGGACTTTGTAAAAGATGCCGCGATTGAGGCGATCCGTAACGGCCAGACCAAATATACCGCAGTCGATGGCATCGCACCATTGAAGGCCGCCATCGCCGCGAAATTCAAACGCGACAACGGTATCGAATATACAACCAAACAAATCACAGTGAACGCGGGCGGCAAGCACACCTTGTTCAACGCATTGGTGGCGACGGTCGATAAAGATGACGAGGTTGTCATCCCCGCACCATATTGGGTTAGCTATCCTGATATTGTCCAGTTTGCTGGCGGCACGCCTGTCGTCATCATGGCGACCGCTGCGCAAAACTACAAGATCACGCCTGAGCAACTCGACGCTGCGATCACGCCGAAAACGCGCTGGCTCATTCTCAACTCGCCGTCCAACCCGACCGGTGCGGCCTATAGCGCCATTGAGTTGGAAGCGCTGGGCCAGGTGCTCCTCCGTCACCCACATGTCATGCTGCTCACCGACGATATGTATGAACATATCTGGTATGCGCAGTCGCCATTCGCAACGATGCTGGAGGTTTGCCCCGAACTATACGATCGCACGCTGACAATGAACGGCGCGTCTAAGGCTTATGCGATGACCGGCTGGCGCATTGGTTATGCGGGAGGCCCCGAATGGCTGATCAAGGCGATGGGCGATCTGCAATCACAATCGACCAGCAACCCCTGTTCGATTTCACAATATGCCGTGCTGGCCGCCCTCACCGGCCCGCAGGATTTCCTCAAGGAACGTAACGCCGCATTTAAAGAACGCCGCGATCTGGTGGTGGCGATGCTCAACGACGCGCCGGGGCTTAGCTGCCCGACGCCCGAAGGCGCTTTCTATGTTTATCCCGATGCTAGCGGCGTGATGGGAAAAACCACGCCAAAGGGCAAGAGGATTGAAACCGACGCCGATCTGATCGACTATTTCCTCGATGATTACCGCGTGGCGGCGGTGCATGGTGGCGCCTTTGGCCTGTCCCCCGGCTTCCGCATTTCTTACGCGACGTCGGAAGAATTGCTCAAAGAAGCCTGCATGCGTATCCAGTCGGCGTGTGCAGCGCTCGTTTGATCGCACCTTAACCTAAAAAAACGATGCGTTAAGTCGGACTTAACCGGCAAGCTGCTGTGAA
>JANPCO010000184.1:0-2967 GCA_031430995.1 Sphingomonadales bacterium
GTCGACAAATTGACTGGGATGAGCCGGGAAAAAGGCATTGATATCCGTTTCAACTTTCCGTTCAAATCCGCCGTGCGGCAGGATGATGGGTCAATCCTTATCGACGGCGGTGATCAGGGGATGGTCGAAACGGAGATGCTGATGTGGGCCATCGGGCGTGATCCGCATAGCAAGGCGCTAGGGCTTGAAGAAGTTGGCGTCGCTACCGACAAGGTCGGCGCGATTATCGTGGACGAATATAACCGAACCAATGTGCCCAGCATCTATGCCGTTGGCGATGTGACGAACCGCGTCCAGTTGACACCAGTTGCCATCCGCGAGGGCCATGCCTTTGCCGATACCGTGTTCGGCGGCAACCCGCGCACGATCGACTATGGCAGCATTCCGACTGCCGTGTTCGCCAACCCGCCCATTGCCAGCGTCGGAATGACCGAGGATGAAGCCCGCGCTGCCTTTGGCGAGATTAAAGTCTATAAGTCAGACTTCCGCGCCATGAAAAATGTGCTGGCCGGGCGGCATGAGCGGGCGCTCTACAAGATGATCGTCGACGCGGCGACTGACCGCGTGGTTGGCCTGCACATGATTGGCCCTGATAGTGCAGAGATTTTGCAAGCCGCAGCAATTGCCGTGAAGGCAGGCCTGACCAAAGCTGCGTTTGACGATACCGTTGCGCTTCACCCCAGCATGGCCGAAGAATTGGTGCTGATGAAGTGAAGCGAGGCTAAAGATGCGCTTGGGCGTTTGTTATTATCCTGAACATTGGCCCGAAGACTGGTGGGAGGATGACGCGCGGCGAATGGCGGACATGGGGCTAAGCCGCGTCCGAATTGGAGAATTTGCCTGGAGCCGGATTGAGCCAGAGCCGGGTCGCTTCGATTGGGGCTGGCTGGACCGCGCGGTAGATGTGCTGCACGCGGCAGGGCTGGGCATCATCATGGGCACGCCCACCGCGACGCCGCCAAAATGGCTGGTCGATCAAATGCCCGATATGGTCGCAGTTGATGCAGAGGGGCGTCCGCGCGGGTTCGGATCACGGCGGCATTACTGCTTTTCGCACTTGGGATACCGGGCAGAGGCCGCGCGAATTACGCAGGCCGTGGCGCAGCGATACGGGCAGCATCCAGCCATCGTCGCGTGGCAAACCGATAACGAATATGGCTGCCATGACACAGTGGTCAGCTATTCAGCCGCAGCTCTCAACGGGTTTCAGGCATGGCTCGCTACCAAATACGGCACGATTGATGCGCTGAACACGGCCTGGGGTGCTGTGTTCTGGAGCATGGAATTTCGCACATTTGCCGAAGTCACGCTGCCCAACCTTACTGTAACGGAACCCAATCCGGCGCATGTGCTGGATTTTCGTCGCTATTCCTCTGATCAAGTGGTGGCGTTCAACCGCGTGCAAGTGGACATCCTTCGCGCGCATTCTGCTGGGCGTGATCTGGTTCATAATTACATGGGCTTCTACACCGAATTTGATCATCACGCTGTTGGCCGCGATTTGGATGTGGCGAGCTGGGACAGCTATCCCTTAGGTTTCCTTGAGCAATTCTGGTTCAGCGATGCGGAAAAACGTGCCTACGCACGCCAGGGGCACCCCGATATCGCAGCTTTTCATCATGACCTTTACCGCGGATGCGCGAAGGGGGGTCGCTGGTGGGTGATGGAGCAGCAGCCCGGGCCCGTGAACTGGGCACGTTTCAATCCCGCGCCACTTGAAGGCATGGTGCGGCTCTGGACGCTGGAGGCAATGGCGCACGGAGCAGAACTGGTGAGCTATTTCCGTTGGCGGCAGGCCCCTTTTGCTCAGGAGCAAATGCATGCAGGCTTGCTGCGGCCAGACCGGGTCGATGACGTGGGAGCGCATGAGGCACGGGCAGCCGCTGCTGATATCGCCGCAATTGGCGCACTTGGCCCTCTGCCTAAATCGGTCGCGATGATATTTTCCTACGAAAGTGACTGGGTAACTGACATTCAGCCGCAAGGGCGCGGGTTTAGCGCACTGCGTCAGGCGTTTGAGATGTACAGCGGACTCAGGCGGTTAGGTCTGGATGTTGATATTGTGTCGCCAGACGCGCCGCTGGATGGATACCAAATTGTGGTGGTGCCGTGCCTGCCAATATTGGCGGACGATCTGGTGGACCGGCTGGCGGCTTTTGATGGCCCCATCCTTGTTGGGCCGCGCACAGGGAGCAAGACATCAGATTTTGCCATTCCTGACGCTTTGCCACCCGGACCCTTGCAGCGCATTTTGCCCTTGAAAGTAACACGCGTTGAGTCGCTGCGTGACGGCTTGGTTGAGGCAGGGGAGGGCTGGGCCGTTTCCCGCTGGATCGAACATATCGAAACGGGCCTGCGCGTTGAGCATGAAACCCTGTCAGGCAGACCAGTTTGCATTGCTCATGCGAATTTGCGCTATCTGGCAGCATGGCCGGATGACCTGCTGATGGATATCATCCTGCGAGAAATGTCTGAAGAAGCGGGGCTGCATAGTCTTGAATTGCTGCCGTCTATCCGGGTGCGGCGGGCAGGGGATCATGTTTTTGCCTTCAATTACGGCACAGTAGCGGTGCCTGCGCCAACCGTTGCAGGCACACAAATCATGGGTTCGGCGATGGTCGAACCAGCCGGCGTTGCGGTTTGGAGCCTCACGTGAAAATTCTTGGCGCGATCATCGCGGGCGGCGCGTCGCGTCGTTTTGGCAGTGACAAGGCCAGTGCCTTGCTGGCGGGGCGTCCGCTGTTTGATCATGTCACTGACGCCCTTCGCGGCCAAGTGGACGAAGTGATTGTGGTCGGCCGACAATGGCCGAACCTGACGTCTGTGACAGACCGGCCGGCGCCAAACTTAGGCCCACTCGGTGGGCTTTGCGCGGCATTGCATTACGGGTTGGCGGGCGGGTTTGACGCGGTGGTGACGGCGGGGTGCGACATGCTGCCTTTGCCATATTTTGCCGGCCTTTATGAC
>JANPCO010000185.1:0-12009 GCA_031430995.1 Sphingomonadales bacterium
CTACCGCGAAAAAAATGACCGTCAGCGCGGGCGCAACCACTTGAAGATTTAGCCACTTCAAGGTTCAATATAAACTGGGGGGCAACTGATGCGAGCAGGTTTGATAGTTTTAATGGCGGCCACCCTGTCAGGATGTGCCGCTCATAGTTTTCCGCTTTCCAACAAATTTGTGTATCCGGTGGAACCAGCCTGTTCCGGGACGGAGCCTTGCATTGGCAAAGACGCCGCTCAAGTGTTTGCCGACACAAACGGCACACTATACCCATCAGGCTGGCAGAGCTTTTTGCGCCCGAAGATGAGCAAAAAACGCCCAGGCGAGGGCAAATGGCTGGCGGGGAGCTTGCTTGCATCCTCCACACTTAATCCCAAATTCCGACGTTTGATCGAACGAGATGAGACGCGGCAATATGGCGAGTTGAAGGCCTTTGGGCAGCGACACCAGCGCGTGTTCATTTTGGTGCACGGCTATAATGCATCCGTTGAAGAAACGAACATTCCGTTTTCCGCAGTTGAGAGCCAGCTTGACCTTAAATCTGGTGACGGCGTGGTTCGCTTTTACTGGGACGGCCTGATTGGAAAAGGCGTCGGCGTGGTGAAAACGTGGCTGCGGGCCTCCTCGGCGAGCCAGACGGTCGGTTCGCGTGCATTCCGCGGTGTTCTGAACCAGTTTGAAGGCCGTGACGTGTTCATCATTGCGCACAGTCGCGGGGCCTCGGTCGTCATGAGTGCGCTTGGCAATCCGATTTACAAACCAAAATTCATGAGCAATACGGCAGGGAACGCGAAGCTATGGGGAAAAAGCTACCGCACGCTTCTTACGCCAAAGCCGCTGGCCGACCATGCGAACCACCTCAATATCCTGCTCCTTGCTCCAGCGATTGACCGCATCGATTTTTGTGATGCCAGCGAACAATCCAAAGTGAACAAGGATTTTGTCTGCACCAAATTCCGTCCGCTTGGGGGGCAAGTCAAAACGCTGGCTTACACCGTGAATGCCGATGACCCTGTGCTGGGCAAATTCTTTCTATCATCCCGCGCGCTCACGCCTACGGGATTTGGCTATGCGCCAGAGGTGGGGCGCGAATTGAAGGCCGAGACTTACACTTTGCTGCAGGAATATCTGATGGAAAAGCCGGCAAGTTTTCATGCGTTCAAAGACTATGCTGCTCACCCCGTATTCCAGCGGATGTTGCGCGATGCCGGAGTTGCCCGATACCCAGCGCCTTGAGCCCTGATCTTGGGCAAAGGGAACCAAAACAGCGGCGAAGCGTTTCACTCCCAAGAACCCGGCCTTTGCCGTTTTCAGGAGCGATCAACATGCGTAAATCCATACTCATTGGCGGCATTGCAGCCGCTGCCCTTATGTCAACCACAGCAATGGCCCAATCCAGTTGTGAACGGCACCGTTCGGGCCGCGTTGTTGGCACTGTCGTTGGTGCCGGTGTAGGCGGCGTGCTCGGCAATGTCATTGCAGGAAAAGGCGACAAAACTTTAGGCACGATCATTGGTGCTGTTGGTGGCGGTGTGATCGGCAATCAAGTGGCCAAGCCGTCGGGCGATTGCAAGCGGGCTTATGGCTATTATGACAAGGATAACCGCTGGCACGCAACTGGTATCGACGCGCAAAATGCGACTGGTTATTATGACCGGGACGACAATTGGGTAGAGGGCCAGCCAACCGGTGGAAGTTACGGCAACGACGGCTATTATGTGCCCGCCGGTTCTGAAGGCTATTACGATCGCAACGATGTGTGGGTCGCCCGCGCCGCAAATGTCACTCGCCGCGAAGATGCTTACGGCTATTATGACAATCAAGGCATGTGGCATGCCTCAAACGCGCAGCGTGGCCGTGCGACGGGCTATTACAACCGCAATAATGATTGGGTCGAAGGAACACCGAACGGTCGTTACGACGCACAGGGGCGCTGGGTATCGCACAGCGGTTCCGGCCAGACATCAGGCTATTACAACGCGCAGGGCCGATGGATTCCCGCGTCATCGGGTGGCTATTACGATTCCAATGATCGCTGGATCGCTGGGTCTGCCAGCGGATATTACAACAGCAGAGGCCGCTGGGTGGCAGGGCCCACCACAGGTCGCTACGACGCAAACGGTCGCTGGATGCCGGGCGAACAAGCAGGGCAGCGCGGTGCCGACGGCCGGTGGATTGAGGGTGTGCAGCCAGGCTATTACACCAGCAACGGGCGCTGGGTTCCGGGCCAGACGACGGGCTATTATGACAATCGCGGGCGTTGGGTTTCGACTGGCGTTGTGACGGATATGGGCGCGCAGGCCCCAATCCCACGCGAAGTTCGTGCGCGCCTGACTTGGATGGACAGCTACATACGCTCTGCCAGCAGCCAAGGGACTTTGAGTCGAGCGGAGACTGATCGGTCGCTGAGAGAGCTCACCTCTATCCGCACCAGCGAACGGTCCATGCCCCGCAACCGCCGCGGTGAGCTGTCCGTGCGCAACGAAGCCGCCATTCAAGTGCGGCTTGACCGCCTCAGTGATCGGCTTCGCATCACAGGCGAAATGTCGCAGATGAATTGATCTTGCTTCACTGCAACACTCAATCAACAGGAGAGCGAGCGCACCGACGTTCTCTCTCCTGTTGTGTATTTGCGGCTTTGCTCTTTGCAGTGAACCCAGTTGCGGGGCAAACCCCGCCGATCGCGGCTAACGGGGCCATTGAAGCGTTACAGCCAGGCGAGTATCTTTGGTCACCTGACATCGCACCGGCTGGGCCGGTCACAATCATCATCAGTCTTTCGATTCAGCGCGCCTTTGTTTACCGTAACGGGGTGCCGATTGGGGTCTCAACCATCTCTTCGGGAAAGCCAGGCCATGAGACGCCAACAGGCGTTTTCACCATCCTTCAGAAGCATATCACGCATAAATCCAACCGGTATTCGAATGCGCCCATGCCGTTTATGGAACGCTTGACGTGGGACGGAATCGCCATGCACGCAGGAAGACTGCCAGGATATCCGGCGTCGCACGGATGCATTCGCCTTCCTTATGCTTTTGCGGTGCTGGTCTACGGTGCCACGAAGCTGGGGCTTACTGTTGTTGTTACAGATGATCCCTTGATCCCGGAAATTGCGCCTGCGCCGGAAATGTTCGAGCCACCGGCGACGGGCATACGCGAACAAGATCAGTCTTATCAATGGCGCCCCGACAAATCTCCGACGGGGCCGTTGTCGATCATTGTCAGTGGGCGCGATAAGCGGATGGTGGTGATTAGAAACGGCATCGAAATAGGGTCCACGCAGGTGCGGATCGACGGCGCCGTGGCGGAAACTTCCGCCTTCCATCTGCGCGACGTGGATAACAAAGGATATCACTGGCTGCGCCTGCCGCTACCAGGACAAGCTGGGCCGGGACAAGTTGGGTCTTCAGCGACGGAACTAACACCGGCAGAGCGCGCGCGCATTCATATGCCTGAGCCATTTCGGCTGCTTGTTGCGGCAAGCCTGGAACCTGGCACGACACTGCTTGTGACGCGGGAGTCGCTGCGCAGCGGGGGCAGTGGCAAAAGGCTGACAGTCATTGATGCGGAGCAGAGGACTGTGCTGCAATCAACGGATAAGTGAGTGTCACTACTGTGCCGCCGTCGGTGCCTTTCACAACTTTCATTTCACCGTGCAACTGATGGGCAAAAGCTGCCATCAGCTGATGCCCCATGGATTTTGACTCGCTGGCACGTTCATATCCCAGCCCGTCATCAGTAACCCGCAGCCGCGCCTGATTGTCTGCTACGTCAAAGTCAATCCGCCCCGTCCCCGGTGCATCGGCGGGAAAGGCGTGGCGGTAAACATTTGTGATGGCTTCGACAGCAAAAAGGCTCAGCGGAACGGCGCTGTCAACGGGAATGAAATGCGGCTGAACAGTGCAGACCAGATCGATATTCGCCTGGTGCCGGTGAAGCGCGCGAAGCTGGATTGTCAACTGATCCAGCAGAACAGCAATATCCACTTCGCCGTGTGCGCTGTCATTGCTATCTTCATAAAGCAGGCGGTGGATCTGGGCCAATGCGCCAATCCGCGCACGGGTTTGATCGAGGGCTGCTTTAGCCGCGGGATCCTCAATCCGCCGTGACTGGAGGTTGAGCAAGCTACTGACAATCTGCAGATTATTTTTCACCCGGTGGTGGATGTCAATGGTGAGGACAGTTTTGGCCGCAAGTGCGGATTGAAGGTCAGCATCGCGCGCTTCAATGGCATTGGCCATGACGTGCAAGTCATCGCACAGGGCACCCAATTCGCGCGGGGCCCTTTCACATCGTTGTGGGTCGCCTGTGTAATCGCCCCGCGCAAATTGCGACGCCAGATCGCGAAGCGATTCCAGCCAGCGGATAACCAACCGGTTCGTGCCCGCCCACAGGGCAAGCGAAGCCAGCAGGATTGTGACGATGGGCAGAATAAGATCAATGCGGGCCTGCATCAAAGCCGTCGCCATCATCTGCTTTTTGGGTTCAGCGTAAATCACGTGAAGCGATTGTTCATAGAGCGGTGCTGTGGAATACATCCATTCCGTGCCATCGCTGGACGCAGCTTCCTGAATAGCGGCACGCGCCGCTTGAGTATTGAATTTGGGTAATTTGGCCGAACCGTTAATCAGGATAATTTCGCCTGCTGCATCCGTGACAGCAATGACGGCACTATTATCCTTCGTTGCTTTGTCGAGCGACGCTTGCAACCAATCAAGTTTGATGGCGACAGTGATGGCACCGTCATTGCGTCCGTTTGCGTCTTTGATCGGCAGCATCCCGATTAGCACGGGGCGCTTGGAAATGGCGCCGATGATTGGGGCGCTGATCGTAAAGTCGTTCGCCACAATGCCGCGTTTCCACCAGGTTTCCCTTGCAAAGGAAAGCGGTGCGTTGAACGGCAAGACAGAACAGCGCACCACGGCGTTCGCATCAGAACGCGCAAAATTGTTAAGCGCTGGATTGCCGAGCAAGCCTGCCTTCAACCCTTCACGGCACCCCAAGCCCATTGACCGCACATTCGCATTCTCGCTGAGTGTCGTCAGCGTGTGTTTGGCGATAATCAGCGTATCGCGTTCCTGCCCCGCAGTGGCAAGCGCACTGGTGACCAGACGATTGGCGATAAGACTGCGCGCATAATCAAGGGAGCCCAGCGCCTGAACCACGCTCAATGTTCCAATAGGCAGCAGCGCCGCTACCACAACGAGGATCAATCCGGTCCTTAACGTAATCGGTCTCAAATCATTCTACTCACGCATGTCATTCAGCCGCAATGGATAGTGCGTCATCAAATGCAACTTCGGCCGGTCCGTCAATCAATTCTGCCAGGGCCTTGCGCCCGCGGGCCAGACGGCTTTTGACTGTTCCCATGGCACAGCCGATAATTTCAGCCGCTTCTTCATAAGACAGTCCGTTGGCCCCGATCAGCAGCAAGACTTCCCGCTGTTCTGCTGGCAGTTTTTGCAGTGCTTTGGAAACGTCCGCCAGATGGATTGCGTGTTGCTGGGCCGGTGGTGCCACCAATATGCGTTCTGCAACTTCGGGATCCCAACTTGTCATGCGACTGTTTTTGCGAATTGTCGTGTAGAACTGATTGCGCAAAATCATGAACATCCACGCGCGAAAATTGGTGCCTGGCGTATAGCTGGCGCGCGCAGCCCATCCGCGCGTCATGGCATCCTGCGCGAGATCATCCGCCATTTCGCGCCCGCCGCACAGGCCGCGTGCGAAGGAACGAAGCGAAGGGATAAGAGCAACCAGCTGGTCACGAAATATCTGATCTGCCTCAACCGACGAAGGCGCAGGCAGTGTCACTGAACGCTCTTTGATAATTTGGCAGATGCAATTTTTGCGTCAATATCATCAAGGATGCGAAGGAAATCGTCGGGTAACGGCTCATTTTCAACCGCAAAATGCAGTTGCTTCAGCGCCGCCGCTACAGGGTCAAAGGCGGGTTCTGCGACCTGCATCTTGGTTCCTTTCAATCGGTCTTTATTGGCCATTCTCTACTTGCTCCCCATTCTGTCTTACTCCAGTGGCTTGCTCTGTTGGAAACCAGCGGCATCGAAAAAAGTTTCATGCATGCGGAACAAAATTTGACAGATGCTGTTTCCCCTAGTCTTGGCGAGGAGTGAACATGTCAATTAAAGCCGCCCTGGGGCCCGAACTCCCCTTTCTTCGTCGCTATGCGCGTGCCCTGACGGGATCGCAATCCTTGGGCGATGCTGCAGTTCGCGAAGTGCTGGAGGCGCTTTTGCAGGCGCCCGCAGATTTTAGCACCAGCGCACCACCGCGCATGGAACTGTACCGGATGTTCCACAAAATTTGGCACGGCATGCCAAGCGCAGAAGCCACGTCTGGACTGATAACCAGCCTTTCAGTGTCCAATCGCCAGTCACTGCTATTGACTGCTATCGAAGGCTTCAGCCTGCGTGAGACTGCCGCGATTCTGGAATGCAGCAGTGAAGCCGTCGCGCAAGACATAGCAGAGGCACGCGCGTGGATCGCGGATAGTTTGAAATCCAACGTCATGATCATCGAAGACGAATCGATCATTGCCCTTCACATCCAATCCATCGTCGAAGATTTGGGCCACGAAGTTGTCGGTATCGCGCGCACCAGAGCAGAAGCGGTTGAGCTTGCAGGGCGCACGCACCCTGAACTTGTTCTGGCGGATATCAGCCTGGCGGACGGATCAAGCGGGATCGACGCAGTGAAGGATATATTGGCCGTGATGGACGTGCCGGTTATTTTCATCACGGCGTTTCCGGAACGGTTGCTGACTGGCGAACGGCCCGAACCGACTTACCTGATTACAAAGCCATTTGAACCTGAAACAGTGACGGCCACGATTGGCCAGGCACTGTTTGTTCACCGCGAAAGGACAGCAGAAAGTGTCGGGTGATGCCCCAAACCCGCGCCGCACCTTTGCAAACCCAGCGTCTTTGATGGCTGATACGCACACGACTGATGCTGAAAAACAGGCGTTGCTGACCGAATGGGGCTCTGAACTAGACGGGCGCCTGAACGCTGAGTCTGAGGGTATGAGCACATCTGACCCGATCAGCGCGACCAGAGAAGCCCGGCTTGCCGATGAGGCAAAGCAAGTCCAGTCCGCTTTGACTGCGTTGGAAGCGAAAACGGGTCTGTAAGCTTCAAGCGCTCACATCACCCCGGATCAAATCCTGATGACGATGTGACAGCAAGAGCTTTAAGTCCTCAGAAATAGCAGTATTGCAGTCCCATGATGAGCGGACACAGCAGTTATGATTGGACGGCCTTTGCCCTTGGCTTTGGCGTGGTGCTGATCCTCGGTTTGGCCCTCAATTGGCGCAAGCGGCGGCGAAATAAAGACCGTGACCGCCGGTTGCCTTAACCGAGGACTGACGCTTAATAGGTCAACCCTTGGCCACTGCCTTCGCTTTCTTGCGCCCTAAGCTGACGTGCGCGCCGTCTGCCGTTACAGCTTTTGCCAGCACGTCTTTCAGATAATGGCCCGTGTAGCTGCGCGGGTTGGCAGCGACGGTTTCCGGGGTGCCTTCTGCGACCAGTTCGCCACCCTTTACACCGCCTTCGGGGCCAAGGTCCAAAATCCAGTCCGCCGTTTTGATCACGTCCAGATTATGTTCGATCACAATCACGCTATTGCCCTGTTCTACCAAAGCCTGAAGCACTTCGAGTAGTTTGCGGACGTCTTCAAAATGCAGGCCAGTTGTTGGTTCATCCAGGATGTAGAGCGTGTTGCCTGTTGCTCTGCGGCTGAGTTCCTTGGCGAGTTTGACACGCTGGGCTTCGCCGCCTGACAATGTGGTCGCTTGCTGGCCAACCTTGACATAGCCAAGCCCCACTTCAGCCAGCATCGCCATTTTGTCGCGGATCGGGGGCACGGCTTTGAAAAATTCGACAGCATCTTCAACGGTCATGTCAAGCACATCAGCGATCGACTTGCCCTTGAACTTTACGTCCAGCGTTTCGCGGTTATAGCGCGCGCCGTGGCAGACATCACAGGTGACGTAAACATCGGGCAGGAAGTGCATTTCAATCTTGATAACGCCGTCGCCTTGGCAAGCCTCACAGCGGCCGCCCTTGACATTGAAGCTGAACCGGCCGGGCTTATACCCCCGCGCGCTTGATTCTGGCAGGTTAGCAAACCAATCGCGGATGTTGGTAAAAGACCCAGTGTAAGTCGCCGGGTTAGACCGCGGCGTGCGGCCAATGGGGGACTGGTCAATATCAATGACTTTATCACAATATTGCAGGCCAGTGATTTTATCATGCTTGCCCGCGATCATCCGTGCGCCGTTCAGAGTGCGCGCTGCCGACGCGTAAAGCGTATCAAGTGTGAAACTGGATTTGCCAGAGCCTGACACGCCTGTGATGCACGTGAAAGTACCCAGCGGAATACTGGCTGTAACGCCTTTGAGATTGTTTGCGGTGGCGTTGTGAACGGTTAGCTTTTTGCCACTGCCTTTTCGCCGTTTGGCGGGAATAGGGATGGCGCGCCGTCCCGTCAGATAGTCCGCAGTCAGGCTGCCTACAGCGCCCTCAATATCAGCCAATTGCCCCGCCGCAACAACAGCGCCGCCGTGCACGCCAGCGCCTGGCCCCATGTCGATGATATAGTCTGCAGTGCGGATGGCATCTTCGTCATGTTCAACCACCAGCACTGTATTGCCAAGATCACGCAATCGTTTGAGCGTGATCAGCAGCCTGTCATTATCCTTTTGGTGAAGGCCGATGCTAGGCTCATCAAGCACATACAGGACGCCTGACAGGCCAGAGCCAATCTGCGATGCAAGCCGGATGCGCTGGCTCTCCCCGCCCGACAGCGTGCCAGACGTGCGGTTGAGGTTAAGATAATCCAGGCCGACATTGTTGAGGAAGCCCAATCGCTCGTTGATTTCCTTCAGGATGGCCTTGGCGATTTGCTGCTGCTGATCGGTCAGTTGCGCTTCGAGTGCGCCGAACCAGGCATGGGCATCCGCGACGGACAGTCGCGCCGCGTCGCTCACGGTGCGGCCAATGATCTTGACGCTTAGGGCTTCGGGTTTCAGCCGGTCTCCGTGGCACGTGTCACAGGGCAGGGCGGTCTGATATTTGGCCAGCTCCTCACGCATCCACGCGCTTTCGGTTTGCAGCAAGCGGCGTTCCAGATTGCCGATGACGCCGTTAAACTGTTTCTGCACATCGTAGCTTTTGCGGCCATCCTTGAATGTCAGCCGGATGATCGCGCCGCCAGAACCGTTCAGGATGATCGCGGGGATCATGGGCGGCAGGTCTTTCCAGGGCGTATCCAGGCTGAACCCGTAATGGCGCGCTACGCTGTCCAGCACTTGCATGTAGTAAGGGCTGGGCGGGTTGCTTTTCGCCCAAGGCACGACAGCGCCCTGCTTGATGCTCAATTCCTCGTTGGGAACAATCAGTTCAGGGTCAAACGACAATCGCTCACCCAGCCCGTCACAATCCGGGCATGCCCCCTGGGGGGCGTTGAAGCTGAACAGACGCGGCTCGATTTCGGCAATGGTGAAGCCTGAAACGGGGCAAGCGAACTTCTCACTGAATGTGATGCGGCCAGGGGGAACATGTTCGCCTGCAACCGCCTTTTTCTTTTGCGCTTCCCCTGCGGTTTCAGCGGAAGGGGCCGGGTCCGCCGGGTCCACAAACGCCAGCCCGTCCGCCAGCTTCAACGCTTGCTCAAACGAATCCGCCAGCCGCGTTTCAATGCCTTCGCGTACGACAATACGGTCAACTACAACCTCAAGGTCATGCTTATATTTCTTGTCCAGCACCGGGGCTTCATCAATTTCGTAAAATTCTCCGTCGATCCGCACGCGGGTAAAGCCGGATTTCTGCCATTCGAGCAACTCTTTACGGTATTCACCTTTGCGCCCGCGAACGACCGGGGCCAGCAGAAACAGCCGCGTTCCTTCGGGCAGGGCCATCACCCGGTCAACCATCTGGCTGACGGTCTGCGCGGAGATTGGCAGGCCCGTCGCTGGCGAATAAGGTATACCAACTCGGGCCCATAACAGCCGCATATAGTCGTAAATCTCAGTCACCGTCGCCACCGTGGAGCGCGGGTTGCGGCTGGTGGTTTTCTGTTCGATGCTGATCGCAGGGGATAGCCCGTCGATATGATCGACATCAGGCTTTTGCATCATTTCCAGAAACTGTCGCGCATAGGCCGATAGCGACTCGACATAGCGGCGCTGGCCCTCCGCATAGATGGTATCGAAGGCGAGTGACGATTTGCCCGATCCGCTCAAACCCGTGATCACGGTGAGCTTTTCACGCGGAATGTCTATGTCGACATTTTTCAGATTATGTTCGCGCGCACCGCGCACGCTGATGTGTGTAAGCATTCACGCCCAGTTCCACATCTGTTCGCGAAGGGCAAGCGCGGCATGAGGGCACAGCTTATCTGGGGCGGCCGCCAAGGGTGCGGTAAAGGAGTATGGCTTGCCGGTGCGCATCCAGCCGCGCGGCCTCCGCATTTTGTCGCGTGGCGTTTACGGTGCGCTGAGCGTCAATCACAGTCAGAAAATCAGCAAGGCCCAGCCGGTAGCGCTCTTGCGCGATGCTCAGGCTATCCGCGTCGCCTTTGGCCTGCTCAGCAAGTGCGCCCGCACGCGATAGTGCTGCGGAATAGATTCCAAGCGCCCCTTCGGCTTCGCCAATGGCTTGAAACACAGTGCCGCGATAGGTTGCAAATGCTTCTCGAGTCAGCGCTTTTTGGCGTTCAATCTCTGAACCAACGCGACCAAAGTCGATCAGCGGCCCTGCCACGCCAGCGCCCAAGCTCGCCGAAAGCGCCTCACCGCTGAACAGACTATTGGCCCCCAAGGTCAGCAGACCAAGCGCGCCAGTCAGCGTGATCCGGGGGAAGCGCGCAGCAGCAGCGGCAGCAACATCTTGCTTGACCGCTGAAAGTCTGGACGCTGCTGCACGAATGTCAGGGCGATTTTTAAGCAAAAGCGACGGCACACCAGCCGACAGAACAGGCGGTAACCCAGCCACTCCTGCGCCCGTCAGCAGCGACTGCACGGATTGCGGTGGTGTTGCTGTGAGAGCAACAATGCGCCCAACTGCACTGGCTTTGCCCCCCGCAAAAGGGGCCAGCCGCGCCCGCGCATCACGCGCCAGGGACTCAGCACGGACCACATCAAAGCCAGGCACAATGCCTGCCCGCGCGCGGATTCGTGTCAGCCGCACCAGTTCCAGCGCATCGGCCAAGTCGCGCCCGACAACCGCTTCCCGGTTGCTGGCATCGCGGTAATCGATGAGCGCTGTTGAAATGTCACTTTCCAGCGCGAGGCGGACAGCGTCGGCATCAGCCCCTGCCGCATCAAGCCGGGCAAGTGCCGCGCGCTGATTGGCACGAAGACGCCCGAAAACATCAAGATCCCAACTGGCCTGTGCACTTGCCTGAAATGGGGTGGTATCACGGTCAAACACAGGGTTGCCCGCTTGGCCAGCGGCACTGGCACGGTCTGTGGCTCCGCTGCCATTGGCGCTGATGTCAGGCAGGCGATTGGCGGCGGCTCCCTTGGCCAAGGCACGTGTAGCATCAACCCGGGCAAGGGCAGCCGCTAAACTAGGGGCTGACAGTGCCGCGTCCAAAAGCGGCGCAAGTGCAGCGTCCTGCATGGGCAACAGGCCTGCGAGTGGCAAGTCAGCAACCGTTTCCGGCGCAAACACGAAAGCTGCCGGTGCCGATACGCTGGCCACATCGGGCAGGGGGCCGACGTTCGCGCAGCCAGCGAGCAGCGCCGCAGTCAACGCAACTGTAATCCCGCGCGTCACTTTGCCGCACCTTTACGCGCCGGAATGAACGCATCGACCTGCTGACCCACAAACATGCTATGGCCCTGCGCTGGCAAGGCATAAATGATTTGCAACACGCGCACATCAACCCGTTCATTCGCGCTGTTCGTCAGCGATCTTTTGGGCACGACTTGAGGTTCCGCGCGCACAAATGTCGCGGTCACTTTGCGTGACGCATCGCCGCGTGCTGTGAT